>DATAUW010000018.1 GCA_036268055.1 Verrucomicrobiia bacterium
TGCGCGGCAGCGCAGCCCTGCGCTAGATTGTCGGTCGTCCCTGCGAACTTGGTGGAGTGGCGGGTTCGTCCTGCGGTGCCGCGAAATATTTGTGGGTTTTGTTGAGTGATTTGGGAGCTTTTGGTCTAGTCACGGCTCGCGAGTACGCTCGCCCTCCCATTAAGTTGGTGGGAGGCGTTGGTGGGGAATTATGTTGTTGAACGTAGTCGCCAGGCTTCGGGCGATCCGGTAGCTTATCGGCAAATGAATCGCGTTTACTTGGTCCTCGCGTTTTTGCTGCTTGCATTGCTTCCGGCTTACGCCACCGATTGGCCGCAATTTCTTGGCCCGACGCGCAATGGCGTTTATCCCGGCAAAGACCTCGCCGCGACGTGGCCTACGGACGGGCCGCCGGTGGTTTGGCAGAAATCCGTCGGCCAAGGTTTTAGCGGGCCCGCAGTTGCGAATCATAAACTGATTCTTTTTCATCGCGTGGAAAATCAGGAGACGGTGGATTGTCTTGATGCGAAGGACGGCAAGACTCTTTGGACGTTTGCGTATCCCACCGCGTATGTGGATGACTTCGGTTTCGATGAAGGCCCGCGCGCGACGCCGAGCATCGCCGATGGCCGCGTGTTCACGTACGGCGCGGAAGGCAGGCTGCATTGCCTGGACTTCGCCACCGGCAAAAAAATCTGGAGCGTGGACGCCAAAAAAGTTTTCGGCGCGCCCAAGGGATTTTTTGGAATCGCCTGCTCGCCGCTGGTGGAGAGCAACGCGGTCCTGCTCAATATCGGCGGCAGCGATGGCGCGGGAATCGTCGCGTTCGATCAGGCGACCGGCAAAGTGTTGTGGAAAAGTTCCGAGGAAGCCGCGAGTTACTCGTCACCGGTGGCAGCGACGGTCAACGGGCGGCGATATGTTTTCTTCTTTACCCAAAGCGGACTTGTGGCCGTGGACCCGGCCGACGGGAAAATTCAATTTCGTTACACCTGGCATCCGCCCACGCGCACGTCCGTCAGCACAGCGACGCCGCTGGTCATCGGCGATTTAATTTTTCTTTCGGCGAGCTACGGAACCGGCGCGATTCTTCTGCGCATAAAAGATAATGCCGCTGAGAAAGTCTGGTCCGGCGACGACATTCTATCGAATCATTACGCGACGAGCGTCGAGCACAATGGATTTTTATTCGGCATAGATGGGCGTGCTGACCCGGGATTTTCGCCGGAACCGAGTTTGCGCTGCGTAGAATTGAAGACTGGAAAAATCCGCTGGAAAGATTCTTCTCTCGGTCCCGCCTCGGTGACGCTCGCCGGTGATGAATTGCTCGTGCTCACGGAAAAAGGCGAATTGATTCGCACACCCGCGATACCCGATGGTTTCAAGCCTGACGCTCGCGCACAGATTTTGCCATTCCAGGTGCGCGCGTTTCCGGCGATTGCGGACGGTTATCTGTACGCGCGCAGCAAGGACAAACTGGTTTGCATTAATCTCGGCAAGGCTGGAAATTAGAGGGTGTCTATGAATGAGGTAGTGTTCAGCGGAGCTTGAATCCGCGATCCTGAAGTTCAAATGTTATATAGCTCCATTCCTTTTGCTGCGTTACAACCCTTGATTTGGAAAGAGGTGGCATCCTCCAACTTCCAAAAAATACCTGGCCTGTGATAAAAAATCGCGCCACCGGCCACAACCTCGTTGAGGTTGGGGAACTTTTTCATGCTGACCCAAGGTAGGCCCGAAGACGGGCCAACCTTGGGCTGCGTTCCACAACATCTTCGATGTTGTCCAAAGGGAATGAAGATCAAGCTCTGCCGAACGCTATATCATTTATGGAAACGCTCTAATTTCCGCGTTCGCTTTTCATTGCTAGTCAGGCGGCTTTGAGTAAACGCCGTTTTGCGAGCCAGTTGTTGAATTGGTCGAGCACCACGGCAAGGATGACCACCGCGCCGATGATGATCTGGCTATAGTTCTGGTTGATCTCGAGGATGACGATGCCGGTGCTGATGAGTTGAATCACCAGCGCGCCGAGGGCGGCTCCCAGCGCAGAGCCTTTCCCGCCGGACAAGCTCGCGCCGCCCACGACCGCCGCCGCAATGACATTCAACTCGTAGCCCTGGCCATCGCCGGAGGTTGCCGCGCCGTAATAGCCGATGGAAAGCATCGCCGCGATACCCGCCGTCAAACCGCCGTAAATGAACACACTCAGTTTCACGCGATTGACGGAGATGCCGCTGTACGCGCTGGCAAGCTCATTGCCGCCGATGGCATAAATGCGCCGTCCGGACGCGAGGCGCGTTAGGTAAATTGCCCCCATCACCGTGACCAATATCATGACCATGAGCGGCACGAGCGACAGGCCATCGCCGACTTCCCAGCGGATGAGGTTGCGAAACGCCTGGGGGAAACCGCCGACCGATTGGCCGTTGGTGATGACGAAGGCGATGCCGCGATAAATAGTCATCGTGCCGAGCGTGATGATGAACGGATGCACGCGCAACGCCACGATCATGCTGCCGTTGAAAAATCCGGCGAGCGTGGCCGAGCCAATGCACACGAGAATTCCCAGCGTGACTCCCAGCCACGGCGGAGCGCCGCTGGCCGACCCGTCCGGGCCAAAATGTTGCAGCACCAGCGCGCCCAGCACGGACGCAAGCGCGTAGATGGCCGCGACCGACAAATCTATTCCGCCGGCGATGATGATGAACGTGGCACCGACGGCCATGATGGCGATGAAGCTCGTGTCCTTGGCGACTTGCGCGAGATTTTGGGCGTTGAGAAATTTATTTTTGGTGATGACGACCGGTTCCTGTTCGCCAGCGGCGTTGGTGCGGAACACGCGGACGCGTTCGCCCTGGGCGTTGGTCTCGAATTTGGGAACCTTGACGCTGCCGCCGAAAATCGTGAGCAACGCGGCGAGCACGAGGATGACGACGATGAGGCCGCCTTCCTGAAGGCGCAAAGCGGACCGGCGCGGCACGGCGTGGGTATTTTGGGTCATGCGACGGGGGACGGTAACAAGGTTGGAGGCGGTGATTCAAGCGGCGAGCCGATACAAAAGCGGGGATGCCTATTTGTCTGATTTCCCTGATGCTTAACCGCGGAGGCGCGGAGGTCCTTGCGGACGGCCACTGGGGGAGGGATGGGGAGATTCTGCGGAGTTTGGATTGGTAATAGGAAATACGAGCTTTTATTCGTTTGGTGCTGGCGTACGGGCTTGCCTCGCTGCGCTCGGAATAGTGGGTTTGATGTGGGTGCGGATTCCCCCGGCTGAAGCCGGGGGTTAATGAGAAGCGGTGGGGTTTTTGGGTGTTGATTTAAAAAATTTGGAGTGCTGGCGAGTCGTATTTGGCTTGAGGTCGAAATTAACTGGGAGGGTCCTTGCGGACGGCCACTAGGGGGAGGGATGGGGAGATTCTGCGGAGTTTGGATTGGTAATAGGAAATACGAGCTTTTTTCGTTTAGTGCTGGCGTACGGGCTTGCCTCGCTGCGCTCGGGATAGTGGATTTGATGTGGGTGCGGATTCCCCCGGCTGAAGCCGGGGGTTAATGAGAAGCGGTGGGGTTTTTGGGTGTTGATTTAAAAAATTTGGGAGCAATGGCGAACCGTGTTTGTCTGGCATGAACTCAAATTAATGGGTCCTTACGGACGGCTATTGGGAGAAGGGATTTTTTTAGAGCAAAAAGAGAATGAGAGAGTGCGCCTCTCTTTAGGCGTCATTTATCGGGAAATGTAAAAGAGGGAGGCGATGATTCATAAGATACTAACTATCAGTACTTTGTGCATTTCAACCTCCGCGTCTCCGCGGCTCCGCGGTTAAAAACGGCTCAGCGGAAATTATTTTGAAAAAATTATTTTGCAATTTCGGTCGTGGTGGTTAAAAATTTAGTTGACGTTAATCAAGTAACGCTTGGGCGACCTAATTCCTCACGACCAAGTAAACGTGGTTTCAATCGTGACGGAATGAATGTACCAATTTTCCTCGCCGCATTGAGCGGCGACAAGTCCAACACACCTGAGTTGCTCTACGTGTGGCAGCAAGCCACACCTGAGGCAAAGATCATCATCTTTTGCCTCTTCGTCTTTTCCATCATGGCGTGGTTCGTGATGTTCACCAAGGCGATCCAGATGCGCCGCGCGGCCAAGCTCAACCAATTTTTCGGCGCGGAATTCAAGAGCCAGAAAAATGTGCTCGGCATGTTCGACCGGCGTTTGCAGGTCGAGGGTTGCCCGCTGTTCATGGTTTATCAGGCGGGCAGCGTGGAATTGGACACGCGCTTAAAAAATCCTGAAGGCGGACGCAAACAATACGTCTCACTTAAAGGCATCGAACACGTGAAACGCTCGCTCGAAAATACCGTGGCGCAGGAATCGCTCAAGCTGGAGTCCGGTTTGATCCTGCTGGCGATTGCGGTCAGTGGCGCGCCGTTCCTCGGTTTGCTGGGAACGGTCTGGGGCGTGATGAGCACGTTCGGGCACATCGCGCAGCAGGGCAACGCGAGCCTGGCGGTCATGGCGCCGGGCGTGGCGGCGGCGTTGATCACGACCGTGGCGGGGTTGCTCGTGGCGATTCCCTCGATGTTCGGCTACAACTGGCTGGTTCACAATTTGCGAGTGATGACCGTGCAACTGGACAATTTCGCGCAGGAATTGATTTCGAAGATCGAGACGGAATATCTCGAGGACAACTGATGCGCCGCTTTTCCCAACGGAATTCGCTGGTGACGCTGAGTGATATTAATATCACTCCGCTGCTGGATTTGGCATTCGTATTGCTGATTATTTTCGTCATCACGACGCCGTTGCTGGAGAAAGGGCTGGATCTGCAACTGCCCGCGGGGGTGGGCAGGCAGGACAAGACGCTCCAGAAAAAAGATATTCACGTCGTCGAGGTGAGTTTGGCGGGTTATTACGTTCTCGATCATAAGGCGATGAAGCTCGACCAGATCAGCCGCGTGCTGGAAGACGAATTTCGGGCGAACCCGAACATGCTGGTATTCATCCGTGCGGATGAAAACGGGAAATATAAATTGGTGGCGGATATTTTGGATCGGTGTGAGCGGATTGGGATCACGCGGCTTTCCCTGCGCGGAGATGCGCGGGAAAAATAAATGAATCGGCTGGAAAAAAAATGCATTATGGCCAGCACGGCGTTTCACGGGACGCTGATCGGCATTTTATTGTTCGGTTCGGCGTTGATGCCGAGCCCGGACGACAAGGCTTTCAAACCGTTGACGGTTTATTCCGCCGCCGCGGTTTCCGATGCGCTTTCCAGCGGTGGAAATCCCGAGGCACGCGTGGCTCCGAATCCACCCGCGCCGGTCGCGCCGCCGCAGGAGCAAACTCCACCGACGCCGAAGCCGCTAGTCCAGCCGCCCGCGCCCAAACCGGTGGAGCAAATCGAGCCGCCCAAACCGCGGCGGGAAATTCCCAAGCCGCAGGAAGAGCGAGTCGAAATTCCGAAGGTTGAAAAAATCACCAAGGCGGAGAGGTTGAAGGCCGAGAAAATCAAGCTCGATCCCAAGCCGGAAAAGGCAGCGCCGGTCGAACCGCACAAAATTGTTTTGAGCAAAAATAATTTGAAACAGGCCGTGCGCAAAACGGACGACCGCGAACGCGTCGCGCGCGAAGCGGCGGAAAACGCGGCGATCGCGGCGCGCCGCAATGCGGCCAAGGAATTTACCTCGGCCTATCGCAGCCTTAGCAAAACTCTTTCGTCGAGCACGGTCGTGGAAGCGCCGGGCAACGGGGCGCCGGGCGAACTGTCCGTCAATTATCGCGACCTCATCGCCAGCAAATATTATAATGCCTGGACCGCGCCGACCGACCTGGACGATTCCACGCCCGTCGTCACCGCGTCCGTCACGATTGACCGCGATGGCAATGTGAAAAGCGCGCGCATCGTCACGCCTTCGGGAAATCGCTCGATGGACCGTTCCATTTTAAACGTGTTGAGCGCGGTGACATTTTTTGAACCATTCTCTGCGTCCATGAAAGAGCAGGAGATGACCGTCAGCATTAAATTTAATCTATTGGCCAAACGAGGAACTGGATGAACAAATTATTCGGAAAGAAAATTTCAATCGCGTTGCTCGCGATTGCGCTCGGATTCGCGCGATTGTGGGCGGAAGACATCATTGTTCAAAAGGAAAATGATTTTGCCGGGTTGACGCCGCCGGTTCCGATCGCGGTCATGGGTTTTACCGGCGCGGTCGCGAAAGCCTTGAACTTCGATTTGACGGTGATGGGTTTCAAGGAAGTGCCAGCGGAATCTGCCCAATACGTTTTGTCCGGCAACAACAACGGCCAGGTGCAGGGACAATTAAGCTCGGGGAAAAATGTTTTGCTCTCAAAAATTTACAGCGGCGGTAGCGAACGCGTGCAGGCGCATCGGCTCGCGGATGACGTCGTGTTGAAACTGACCGGCGTGAATGGAATCGCGAGCACCAAGATTGCATTCAAGGGAACGTCCGTCCGAGGCGAGGGGGAAATTTATATTTCAGACTTCGACGGTTACAATCGCCAGGCGATCACGCAGGACAATGTCATTGTCGCCGCGCCGTGCTGGGTTCCGGGACATTTCGCGCTTTATTACACGTCGTATAAAATGGGTTCGCCGGATATTTTTTATCAAAATCTTTCGACCGCCGAGCGCCGCAACTTCGCGCATTACGGCGGCATGAACAGCAGCGCCGCCGTCTCGCCGGACGGACGCCGCGTGGCGATGGTTCTGAGCAAGAGTGGCAGCCCGGATATTTTTGTGTGCGATGCCGACGGCAGCGGTTTGAAACAACTGAGCACCACGCGCGAGGCGTCTTCGCCGTGCTGGTCGCCGGATGGACGATGGATTTGTTTCGCGGCGCGGGTCGCGGGACGCCGTGCGCTTTACAAAGTGCCAGCGAATGGTGGACAGATGGAACGCATCCCAACCAGTGGCATTTCCAATCCCTCGGAACCGGATTGGTCGCCTGACGGGAAGTGGATCGCGTTCACGGCGCAGATGGGCAGCTTCAGTATTTGCGTGGTGCCGTCGTCCGGCGGATCGGCCACGCCGCTGGTCGAGGGAGAAGACCCGAGTTGGTCGCCGAATTCGCGGACATTGGTATTTGTGAGGCGCGGGAGTGGTGGAAATCGCCAGTTGTCTTTGCTTGACGTGCCTACAAAACAAGTCAAGGATGCTGCCCGGGTTTCGGGAAGCAATTCAAGTAACTCACAACCCAGTTGGGCAAGATAAACTTCCCACGGAATAACAATGCACATGAAACTCACGAAGATAACTCATTTATTGGTGTTGGGGACTGCCCTGACAATCACCGCAGTTGGCTGCAAAACCCATCCGTTAAACCCGACGCCGCTTCAGGGTTCGCGCCAGCATATCGGTGATGCCTCTGGTCCTGGCAACGGCATGCCCATCGGGCAGAGCGACATTAACGCCAATCCCATCAGCACGACGAATGGCATTCCTCCGAACGAAAATGACAAACATAAAGATTGGGTGGAAGACCCGGGCGCGCTCAAGGCGCAGACGATTTATTTTGATTTCGACAAGTCATCCATCAAAACCGGCGAACAATCCAAACTGGATGACGTGGCCAATTATCTCAAGAGCAACCCCGCCGCCGCCGTGAAGGTGGAAGGAAATTGCGACGAACGCGGCACGGAAGAATATAACCGCTCGCTCGGCGAACGCCGCGCCCTCGCCGCCCGCGAATACCTCGTGAACCTGGGCATCGAAGCCTCGCGCGTGGACACCATCAGCTTCGGCGAAGACAAGCCCGTGGACCCTTCCCACAACGAAGCCGCCTGGTCCAAAAACCGCCGCGACGACTTCGTGGTGCTCACACCGCCGAAGATGTAATCGCGAAAAATTCTGAGTTTCGAAAAGGTGCGCTGGCATTCGGCGCGCCTTTTTTATTTACGATGGACGATTTACGATTGACGCGCGATGGGCGCACCCATCGCGAAGAAATCTCCGTGGAACCAACACATCTCAGATAAATTTTTTTTAAGCTTCAAACTCCGTTGCCGTCAAACTATTGCATCACGCGAATTTGCGAATGAAAATAAACCCCATTATCGGATTGACGACCTCTTTTTAGGCCCGCCAAAAGCTCAAAACCACCTAAATCCCCGATCACAAATCGTAAATAAAGAGTCTTTACTATCGTTCCGCGATGGCTTAACTTATTTATAACTTAGGAAAGTCTATGAATGCAATTTTAGGTCTGTTCAATCTCGGTGGCGGCGAAATCATTTTGATTCTCGCGGTCGTTCTCCTGCTTTTCGGCGCGAAGAAATTGCCGGAATTGGCCAAGGGTCTCGGCCAGGGCATCAAGGAATTCAAGAAAGCCACGCGCGATGTGAGCGACGAAATGCACAACGCCATGCGCGAGACTCCCGAGCCTCCACCCCAGCGCAAGCTTCCCCCTGCGGTCATCGCTCACGAGCCTGAGCCCACCGTGACGCCGACGCCTAGCCAGAAGGCTTGATCCTGCAGTAACATTGCGTCATGGCAATTGAGCCCGAAGAGGACCGTACTCTGGAGGAGGACGAGGGCGGGCCAGTTAAATCCTTTCTCGAACATCTCGAAGATTTCCGCTGGGCTTTGATCAAAAGCGGCGCGGCGGTCTTGATCGGGGTCATCATCTGCCTGCTCGCGGGCAATTACGTCGTAAAAATCCTCACGCGTCCGCTCACCAAGGCTGTTTCTGCCCGGCCCGGCACCAACCAGGTCGTCTCGGTATTTTTTGGCACAAATCGGCTGAGCATCTTTGACCTGAACAGCGCGCAGCAAAAATTGTTGAACCTCGGCACCAACCGGTTCGTCGCGCTGGACGTTACCCCCATCACGATTTCTTCCGGCACGAATCAAATTCAAGTGCTCGGCCTGACGGTGAACACGAACCTGGAGTTCACCGATCAACCCAAACACATGGAGATGAGTTTGCTGGTACTTGGCCCGGCGCAGGCGTTCCTCGTGGGTTTTCATCTAGCGCTCTACGGAGGCATCGGGCTTGCTTCGCCATTCATTTTTTATTTCCTGGGGCAGTTCGCTTTTCCCGCGCTTAAGCTGCACGAGAAAAAATATTTCTATCGCGGCATCGGCTTTGCGCTGCCGCTGTTTATTTGCGGCGTGACCTTTTGTTATTTCGTCCTCCTGCCCGCGGCGCTGGCGGCATCGCAAGTCTATGCGAATTGGTTCGGTTTCACTTCCACGATGTGGGAGGCGGGAGATTATTTTGGTTTCGTCGCCAAATTTTTGCTGGGTATGGGACTTGGCTTTGAACTGCCGGTCGTGATTTTGGTGCTCGTGAAAATCGGGCTGGTGGATTACGCGCTCCTCTCGAAGATGCGGCCCTACATGATCGTGATCAACCTCGTGCTGGGCGCGGTGCTCACGACGCCGGAAGTTCTGACGCAAGTTTTGATGGCCGTGCCCCTTCAGTTACTTTACGAAATCAGCGTATGGATCGCGTGGTATTGGGAACGCCAGGAAAAGAAACGCGCCGCCGCGCAGGAACGTGACCTGGGCAACCGTCCATAATTACTGATGGCGGTAGAAATTTTGGAATGCATTCCTGGGGAGCGCGCGCGTCTCGCGTGCAGTGGCTGGCGTCCCGTCAGCCACATATCTCTTATCTCTTCGTGACTCAAGTCCGGCTCACTCACCAACAGCCGCCAGGGCGCGTACGTTCCTTAGGAAATGGCGGTTCGTTTCCAGCCATTCGATTTTAAACCGATTCGCACAAAATTATCGCCTCGGTTGAAAACCCCTTTACAAAAGCACGATTGCCGATAGAATATTTTTAACAGACACAAATTTTTATGCGTAACACTGTATATCTGCTCTTGGGTTCAATCACCCTCGCCCTGTTTGCCGCCGGCTGCGCCGGTCCCGAAGAAAAATTAGGCCGTGGTGTCAGCAACATGGGCGAAATCGTCCGCCAGAGCGAATTGCAGCGTTCCGTTGAGCAAAGCGGAACTTTTGGCGGCACTGATGTCGGCCTGACCACCGGTTTCGTCAAAGGCGTTGACCACACGATCGTTCGCACCGGCGTGGGCATCTACGAAATCGTGACCTTCCCGATCCCGCCGTATCATCCCGTGCTGACCGATTATATGCCGCCCAAGTCCCTTTATCCGGACGGCTACAAACCCCGCAAATGGTCCGACGCCACGTTTGATACCGACCGCATGATTGGTTTCAGTGGCGGCGACGTAGCTCCGTGGTTTCCGGGCAGCAAGTTCCGCGTGTTCGACAATTAATATCCGGATTTGAATTTTCCGAATCGCGCCAACATTCGTGTGTTGGCGCTTTTTTTATGTCCGTAAGCCTGCAAAAAGATTCGCCCTGCAAAGTCAATCTGTTGCTCAACATCCTGGGCAAACGGCCCGATGGTTTTCACGAATTGGAAACCGTCATGCATCCCGTCCAATTCTGCGATCAACTGACTTTTTCGCGAAGCGGGCAGGGGATCGAACTCACTTGCAGCGACGCCACCCTGCCGACCGATTCCCGAAATCTCGTGCATCGCGCCGCGTCGTCATTTCTACAAGCCAGCGGCATCACCGACGGTGTGCGCATCCATCTCGAGAAAAAAATTCCCCAGGCTGCTGGGCTCGGCGGCGGCAGCGGCAACGCCGCCACGACCCTGCTCGGCTTGAACGAACTTTTCAGCGCGCCGCTGTCCTTGGAAAAATTGCACACGCTCGCCGCCGCCCTCGGTTCGGACATCAATTTCTTCCTGCAAACCAAGCCTGCCCTTGCCACCGGCCGCGGCGAAAAAGTAATTTCCTTCGAGCCATTTTCCGCGATGCGCGGCGCGGCCTTCGTGCTCGTCCATCCCGGCTTTGGAATTTCCACCGCGTGGTCCTATCAAAACCTCGCGCGCTTTCCCGCCGCGCTGAATGGCCAACCCGGCCGCGCCCAACGCCTGATCCAAGCGCTTCAGAAAGAAACTTTGCCCGCCGCCAGCCGTGAATTTTACAATTCACTCGAAGCGCCCGCGCTGGAAAAATTTCCGCTGCTCGTCTTGTTTCAGGATTTTTTCCGCGAGCACGGCGCGGCGGCAACGCTGATGTCCGGCAGCGGTTCTACGACCTTTGCCGTCGCGGAAAATCTTACGCTTGCCGAAAAACTGGCCGAAGAATTTCGCAAAAAATTCGGAACGAAAAACTGGCTCGCCGTCGTGCCCGCTTAGAAAGCCCGCTTTATTTGCGCGCGATTCCCCTCCCAGCGGATCGCGGGTCTATGACCCGCAGCAATGCACGAATAAGATTGCCGCTCAAGGCCGAATCAAGCGCGGCTTGACCGGATGGACCTTGCTGCGAGGTCATAGACTGCGATCCGCCAGGACTTCCTAATTCTCCTGCGACTTGCGCGGCGGCGTCATCTTCACCGGCTCATTGGCTTTCCGGTGCGCTGCCTCGATGCGCGGATTCCAATCGTCCCAGCTTGAAGCCCAATCATCACCGGTAAGTTTCATCCGCGCGCCCGGCAGGATGTCATCAAGATTTTTTAAATCCCGCAAAGCCCCATTGCGATCGCCCCACTTCAATTCCGCCTCGATAAGATTAAGTTGATTCTCCGGATAATCGGGAAATAATTTTACCGCCGCTTGAAGATGCGTCCGCGCCTTGCTTTTATTGCCATTGCCAATCGGCCATCCTGGCGCTTCAAGATAAAGCAAACCAAGATTGCGATCCGGCCCTGCAAAATCAAATGTAGGATCGAGCTTCAAGGCGATTTTGATTTCCGATTCCATTTGCCCAAGAATTTTCAATGCGCCAATGGTTTTGGTCTGCGCCAGCTGGCCGAGGTTCATGAATAAATAATAGTGCGCGGCGGCGGAATCAGACTCTCGGTTGATCACTTTTTTGCACGCGGCAATGCCCTCAGAAGCGATCATGGCACGCTGGCTATCGGAAGCGGCGAAGTCCGCCCAATCAAAACAGGCGCGGGCAAATTGCCATGCGGCTTCGTCATTACCGGGTTCCGTCTCGAAACGATGCTTGGCGGTTTGATAGGTTCGGCCAACTCGAACGGCAAACTGAGGCTTGCCAGGATTCGTCTGCGGATTGTCAGCTTTTGCGGAAAGATTTGAATGCAGAAGCAAGCCCAGGCATCCAATGATATGGCAGATGCTCCAAATCGTGCGAAAAGGGGCATCCCGCCGTTGAATGGAGGCCAAAGGACGCTTGGAAAAGGGCCAATTAAATATTGCTAACATAACGCTTTAGACGTATATAAAGTAGCATCGAGTGAAATTAAATTGGAAATATAGCACGTTCGCCGTCGTCATAGCCATGACGATGTTGTGTTCGGGTTGCGGGGGCTTCAGTGCTTCACGCGGCGTATCTCCGTTAAACATCTTGATGCCCGCTACTTTGCTTCAGGCAGATCCCAAGCTGCCCTCATCCGAACCTGTTCCGCAAACTGCGCCGATCCAGCAACTGGCGCAAAGCCAATATTAAAATCTAAAATTATTTATGCGATTCCCCTTGGCCCTGACGGCTAAAATCGCCGGGCACATCATTAAACAACGAGTCAAGCGCACACCGAAATTCGCGATGGTGCTGCAACTCGAGCCGCTGCACACCTGCAACCTGACCTGCACCGGTTGTGGCCGCATCCGCGAATATTCCACCAGCCTCAAGGACATGATGTCCCTCGAGGATTGCCTCGGCGCAGCCGTGGAGTGCAACGCCCCGATGGTTTCCATCTGCGGTGGCGAGCCGTTGATTTATCCCAAGATCGAGGAACTCGTGAACGGTTTGCTCGAGCAAGGCCGCATCGTTTACATCTGCACCAACGGCATGTTCATGCGCAAAAAAATGCGCGATTACATGTCGAGCATTTACAGCCCGGAGTTCGAGCCCACCCTCGCGAAGTTGCTTGAAGAAAAATTGGTTTCCGCCAAGGACGCGGACGAAATTCGCAAAGGCAAAAAAGATCGTGCCGTCATCAGCCCGAGTAAATGGACATATTGGAACGTCCATATTGACGGCCTCGAATACATCCATGATTTGATCGTCGAGCGCGAAGGCGTCTTCAAGGAATGCGTGGACGCCATCAAAATGGCGAAAATCCTCGGCTATCAGGTCGCCACGAACACCACCGTTTACAAGGAAACCGAAGTCACGGAAATCGAGCAGATGTTCGAATATTTTTCCTGGCTCGGCGTGGATGCTCACACCATTTCGCCCGGTTACGAATATGACGCCGCGAAAAAAGACATGGTGAAGCGCCTCGACAAGCAGCCGGAAGATTTCTTCCTCACGCGCAAGATGACGCGCCAGAAATTCGCCAAGATGGAAGAATGGGCCGAGAAATACACCATCATCGGCACTGCCGTTTACCAGGAATTTCTCGCCGGCAAACGCGATTTGACTTGCACACCGTGGGCTATTCCCACGCGCAATATCCGCGGCTGGAAAGCCCCCTGCTACCTGATGACCGATGGTCACTACCCCAAGTATCAGGAGATGCTTGAGAAGGTGAATTGGGACAAATACGGTGTGGTGGACGGCGTCGCCCGCGACCCACGCTGCGAGAATTGCATGGTCCATTGCGGTTACGATCCCAGCGGCGCGCTCGGCACGAATTATCAGAGCGGTGACACTTGGAAAAACCTGAAATATAATTTCAGCGCCAAGCCCAAGCCTTCCGAAGCCGGCAAACACGTGAATGCTTTCAACGGCTTCTCCATCGGCAAAGGCCATCTCGCCGAAGCCAAAGCCGCAATCAATTCCCCTCGCGCCGCGATGAATGGCGCGCAGGCAGCGTTCGCCAAACCAGCGGAATCGCATGACCACGCCGACGGCGGCAGTTGCGGCACAGGTGATACCACCCAGCGCGACGAGTTGCTGGCGAAGATTGCGCAGAAGAAGGATGCGTAAGTATCTCAAGATGATGGACGGAGATACCTTTCCTTCTGCACCCAACATTTTTACAAAGAAGAAGTAATGCGCGAAAGCATTGAGTCTTGTCGTGCATCGTGACATCAAAATTTAAACTATGAGCAAAACTCTATTCTTAAGTCCTCCTTCGTTTGACGGTTTTGATGGTGGCGCCGGTGCGCGTTACCAGGCCAAGCGCGAGATCCGCTCGTTCTGGTATCCCACATGGCTCGCGCAACCCGCCGCGCTCGTGCCGAACAGCAAGCTCATGGACTGCCCGCCGCATGACATTGACGTCAAGACCTGTCTCGCCGAGGCCAAAAATTACGACCACGTCATCATCCACACTTCCACGCCTTCGTTGCGCAATGATGCCCGCGTCGCCGAAGCCATCAAGGAACAAAAGCCCGGCACGACCATTGGTTTTGTCGGCGCGCACGCCGCCGTGTTGCCTAGCGAAACGCTGAAAGCGTCGCCTGCGATTGATTGGGTTGGCCGCAAGGAATTCGATTATACCTGCAAAGAAGTCGCCGAAGGCCGTCCGATTTCCGAAGTCACCGGTCTCTCGTATCGCAAGGACGGCAAAGTCGTCCACAATCCCGAACGCGAACTCATTCACGACATGGACGCGCTCCCGTGGGTGACGGACGTTTACAAACGCGACCTCGAAATCGAAAAATATTCCATCGGCTACCTCAAAGACCCCTACGTCTCGCTTTACACCGGCCGCGGTTGTCCCGCGCAATGCACCTTCTGTCTCTGGCCGCAAACCATCGGCGGACACAAATATCGCGTTCGCTCGCCTGAAAACGTCGCCGCCGAAATGGCCCACGCTAAAAAACTTTTCCCGCAAGTGCAGGAATTTTTCTTCGACGACGACACCTTCACCGCGAACCTCCCGCGCGCGCGCGAAATCGCGACGCAACTCAAGCCGCTCGGCCTCACGTGGTCGTGCAACAGTCGCGCGAACGTCAATTACGAGACGATCAAGCACATGAAGGATTGCGGCCTGCGCCTGTTCCTCGTCGGCTACGAATCCGGCAATCAGGAAATCCTCAACCGCATCAAGAAGGGCATCCAAATCGAGGAAGCCAAACAGTTCACGAAAAATTGCAAAGACCTTGGCGTCATCATCCACGGCACATTCATCCTCGGCTTGCCGGTCGAGACGCGCGAGACCATCGAGCAGACGATTCGTTACGCAATGGATTTGGACGTGTTCAGTATCCAGGTTTCACTCGCCGCACCCTATCCCGGCACCGAGCTTTACGAAATGGCCCGTCAAAACGGCTGGTTCGCCAAAAAGGACAAGACCGACATCATCCACGACGACGGCTTGCAGCAATCCACGCTCGAATATCCCGGCCTGACAAAGGAAGAAATTTACGAGTCGGTGGATCGTTTCTATCGCACCTATTATCTGCGCCCGAAACCCATTCTGCGCATCATCAAAACGATGCTTGAGGACAAGGACGTCTGTGTGCGCCGCCTGCGCGAAGGCTATGAATTCTTCAGCACGCTCAATCAGCGTAAAAAAGACGCCGCGTCGGCAGCCTCGGCGGCAGCGTAAGACACAATTATAAAACTTGGCGGCGCTCAATCGAGCGCCGCTTTTTTTTGCATTCAACGCAGCTTTACTTCGTTCCACAACCATTCGACTTTGTTCTTTATCCGGCGCATGATAACTTAAAGATAACGGCCAATCCTTTTCGAGCGGTCGCCATTTTTAGAAAGCCCATGCGCATCTTATTGATTGAGGACGAGCAAAAAGTCGCAGAATTTGTCGCGCGCGGCCTGCGCGCGGAACGCTTCGCGGTGGATACCGCCAGCGACGGACTGCGCGGCTGGGAAATGGCTTCCGCGTATAGTTACGACCTCGTCGTCCTCGATCTCATGCTTCCCGGCCTGAGCGGCACGGAGGTGTTGAAACGCATTCGCCGTCAAAAATCCCAAGTGCCGTTACTTGTGTTGACGGCGCGCGACGGCACGGCGGAGAAGGTCGAAACTTTTGAAGCCGGCGCGGATGATTATCTTACCAAGCCTTTCGCTTTTGCCGAATTGCTCGTGCGCGTGAAGGCGTTGTTGCGCCGTGGCACGACCGATCGTTCGAGCATTCTCCGCGTCGGCGATCTCGAGGTGGATCGTCTCGCGCAACAAGTTCGCCGCGCGGGCAAGCGCATCGAACTCACCTCAAAAGAATACGGCCTGCTCGAATATCTCGTGGCCAATGCCGGACGCGTCCTTTCACGCACGATGATCATCGAGCATGTCTGGGACGAAAGTTTTGAAGGCCTCACCAACATCGTGGATGTTTACGTTCGCCACCTGCGCAGCAAAGTGGACGTGCCGCACGAGACAAAATTGATCCGTACCATTCGTGGTGTCGGCTACAGCATCAGCGACGAACCCGAGCCATGAACACGCGCTCGATCCGATTTCGGCTCGTGGTTTGGTACGCCGGTTTGTTGATCGCGGTTTTTGTTTTGCTGAGCGGATTGATTTACGGCGGCCTGAAATTGTATCTTGAACGCAGTCTCGCGCAGTCGCAAATCCGCCGCGCGCGGCAAATCGCCGAGACCCTGCTGGCAAATATTTCCGCCACCGGGGAAGCGCACGTGATTGACGAAATCAATTCGTGGTTCGCGCCCGAGACGAACGACCGTTTCATCCGCATCACCGGCGAAAACTCCACCGTCCTGTATCGCTCGACCAACCCGCGTGACCGCAGTTTTGACGTGAACGCGGTGCCACCATTTGCTGATACCGGTGATAAAATTTTATGGCGAAAACAAATATTGCCCGAACACAAAGATTTGTTGATCGCCGCGGTGCCGTACATAACTGCCAGCGGAAAACATTACCTCGTTGAAGTCGGCGCATCGCTGGAACCGGTGAAAGATGTGTTGCATCAACTGGTCATGTTGCTCGCGCTGGGGCTGACAGGCATGGTTGTGGCAGCGATTGGCAGTGGCTATTTCTTGGTGACTCGTGCCCTGGCGCCGGTGGACGAACTCAGCAGCAGCGCGCGCCGGATTACCTTGAACAATCTCAAGGAACGATTGCCCGCTGCGCAAACCGGCGATGAATTGGAACGCCTCGCCATTTCCTTGAACCACATGATCGCGCGCCTCGACGATGCTCTCGAGTACAATCGCCGTTTCATTGCCGACGCATCACATGAATTGCGCACGCCGCTGACCATCATGCGCGGCGAATTGGAATCGGTCGTCGAACAAATAGATCCGTCGCCCGAATTGCAGCGCAAAGCCGCCAGCGTGCTTGAGGAAGTCGAACGCCTCGCGCGCATTGTTGAAGGACTGTTCGCCATTTCGCGCCTCGATGCCGGTGAAGCGCAAAAAGAATCCGCACCGTTCGACTTGGGCGAACTCGCCACCAGCACTGCCGAACAAATGTGTCTGCTCGCCGAGGACAAGGACATTACCATCACCGCCAGCGCGCCCGAAAAAGTCATCGTCAAAGGCGACCGCGCGCGCGTGAAACAAGTCGTGGTCAACCTCCTCGACAACGCGATCAAATACACGCAATCCGGCGGCAAGGTGAATTTGCGCGTCTCTCCTCACGCCAGCAAAGCGATCCTCGAAGTTGAGGACAATGGCATCGGCATCCCGACCGATGCCCAGCCGCATATCTTCGAACGATTCTTTCGCGTCGAAGCCGCGCGCTCCCGTGAATCCGGCGGCGCAGGTCTTGGCCTCTCCATCGTGAAATCCATCTGCACCGCCCACGGCGGCCACGTCTCCGTGCAGAGTACCGAAGGCGCGGGCAGTTGCTTCAAAGTCGAACTTCCCCTGGCGCAATAGCCGTTCGCAACTTATTCCATCGCCCTCCCCGGAATAGAGGATTGAAAATAGAATGTGCCGTGGAATAATTCGGCATGACCAAAATTTTTGCATTTCTTGTTCTCTTTTTCTCGCTGCTCTCTCTTCACGCGGATGACGTGAAACCTCCTGTTCGTTTCGCGATGATCGGTCTTGAGCACGACCACGCCAAGGGATTTATTCCCCTCACGCGTGGCCGGCAGGATGCGCAACTCGTGGGAATTGTCGAACCCGACCAAAAATTAACCGCGCTTTATGCCCGGCAGTTTCATCTCAACACCAATTTATTTTATCCCACCCTCGACGCGCTGCTCGCCAAAACGAACATCGAAGCCGTCGCCACCTTCACCAGCACATACGATCACCCGCGCGTCGTTGAAATGTGCGCGCCGCATCATCTTACCGTCATGATGGAAAAACCGCTGGCCGTGGACATGGCCGCCGCCCGTAGAATCGCCAATGCCGCGAAGTCTGGTGGCATCCCCATCATCGTGAATTATGAAACCACTTGGTACGCCGGCAACCATGCTGTTTATAAAATGGTGAAAGACGGCGAGTTTGGCGAAATACGGAAAATGGTCGCGCACGATGGGCATCGTGGACCGGTGGAAATCGGCTGCTCGCCGACTTTTCTCAGTTGGCTGACTGATCCGAAATTAAATGGCGGCGGCGCGTTGATGGACTTCGGCTGCTACGGCGCTGATTTGATGACATGGCTGATGGATGGCCAGCGGCCCACGTCCGTCTTTGCCGTGACCCAACATATCAAGCCGGACATTTATCCCAAGGTTGAGGACGAGGCCACCATCGTCATCACTTACCCGAAAGCGCAAGGCATCATTCAAGGTTCCTGGAATTGGCCCTACAATCGCAAGGATTTGGAAGTCTATGGCAAAACCGGTTGCGTCACCGTGCCCAGCAAAAATCTTCTCCGCGTGCGCCATGGCGATACCGCGGAAACCGAAACCAAGGTTTCTGATTCATCCGCGATTGAGGGTCCCGCCGATCAGCTTGCGTATCTCGCGGCGGTGGCGCGGGGAGACATTCAGCCTTCCGGCCTCGCCTCGCTTCACGTCAATCTGGTCGTCACCGAAATACTCGACGCCGCCCGCAAGTCCGCTCACACCGGCAAGCGGATTGATTTGCCGCACGACCCGGCTTTTTGATGCGGGTTACTTTGCGAAACGGGCAAGTAATGGATTACTCGACCGTGACGCTCTTCGCGAGATTGCGCGGCTTGTCCACGTCACAACCGCGCGCGACCGCCACGTGGTAGGAAAGTAATTGCAGTGGCATAACCGCCAGCAGCGGGAACAGGCATTCCAAAGTCGCCGGGACGTAAATAATATCGTCCACTTTCCCCGCCAGCGTCGTGTTGCCTTCCGTCGTGATCGCGATCACCGGGCCCTTGCGCGCTTTCACGACTTCAAGATTGCTCAAAGTTTTGTCATACATCGCATCGTTGGGAATCACCACCACGCTTGGCGTGTGTTCATCAATCAATGCGATGGGACCGTGCTTCATTTCCGCTGCCGGATAACCTTCTGCGTGGATGTAGGAAATTTCCTTGAGTTTCAACGCGCCTTCGAGCGCGACGGGAAAATTATATTGGCGGCCGAGAAAGAAAAAGTTTTTGGCCGTCGCATATTTTTTGGCGAGTTTCGCGATGGCGTCGTTGTGCTTGAGGATTTGTTCCATCTGGCCGGGAATGGCTTCAAGTCCCTGGATGATTTGCCGCCCGCGATTTAGCGACAGCATCCGTATGCGGCCCATGAGCAACGCGAGCAAAGTCAGCACTGTCACCTGCGACGTGAATGCCTTCGTTGACGCGACGCCGATTTCCGGGCCCGCGTGCAAATAAATGCCGCCGTCCGCCTCGCGCGCGATGGTGCTGCCGACGACATTGCATAACGCCAGCACCGTGTGGCCGCGGCGTTTGGTTTCGCGCAAGCTCGCAAGCGTGTCCGCCGTTTCGCCAGATTGGGTGATGGCCAGCACCAAAGTATTTTTCTCAATCGGCGCATTGCGATAGCGAAACTCGCTCGCGTATTCCACCTCGACGGGGATGTGCGCAAATTCTTCGAGCAAATATTCACCCACCAGGGCCGCGTGCCAGCTTGTGCCGCAGGCGGTGATGACGATCTGATCAATCGCGCGCAATTCTGCCGATGAAAGATTGAGCCCGCCAAACTTCGCCGTGCCTTCTTCAAGATCAACCCGGCCGCGCAACGCGTTCTCGACCGTGCGCGGCTGCTCAAAAATTTCCTTGAGCATGAAGTGGGCGAACTCGCCGCGCTCGGCGGCTTCTGCGCTGAATTCCAACTGACTGATCTGCACTTGCGCCGTGTCCGTGCCGAGACTGGAAACGGTGAAGCGCTCGCGCGAAAGCGTCACGACATCGTAGTCATTCAGGTAAACAACCTGGCGCGTGTGCGGCGCGATGGCGTTCGCATCGCTCGCAAGAAAATGTTCGCCCTCGCCGATGCCGACAATTAATGGCGAACCGCGCCGCGCGCCGATGATGACATCAGGATAATCCGAGCAAACCACCGCGACGCCGTAAGTGCCGATGACTTCGCGCAACGCCGCCGTGACCGCTTGCGCCAGCGGATGCAGCGAATCGTCGGTTTCTTTTTTTAAATTTGCGTAGTGCTCGCCGACCAGATGTGCGAGGACTTCGGTGTCGGTTGACGAATGAAAGCTGTGCCCCGCCTTGAGTTGGCGTTCTTTGAGGCGGTCATAATTTTCGATCACGCCATTGTGGACGACGGCAATTTTCCCAGACTGGTCGAGATGCGGATGCGAGTTTTCATCAGATGGCTGGCCGTGCGTCGCCCAACGAGTGTGGCCTATGCCCAGCGACCCATGCACTGGTTGTTCCTGCAGCAGCCGCGCGAGCCCCTCGTCTATCTTTCCCTTTTTTTTGCGGATGGCCAATTCGCCCGCCTCGATGATGGCCATGCCCGCGCTGTCGTAGCCGCGATATTCCAGCCGCCGCAATCCCTCCAGGATAATTGGAGCCGCAGATTGTTTACCGATATAGCCGACGATGCCGCACATAATAGATTTTATCGCAATCCAATTTTGACTTCCCCAAAACGCCGCTCTGGCCGCCGTGGCATCGGCGGAAAAGGCATTTGACTTTAACTTCCCGCCGCCCGAAAAATAGTTTCACACTCAATGCCACTTGCCCTTGCGGGTCATCGCGGCTTATATACACGTATAACTAACTATCAAAAGGGACCATCTATGTCAGCACAAACCGGAAGGCAGTCGGTCAATACCAGCAATGTCCTCTCGATCATCATGGGCGGCGGGCAGGGCACGCGCCTGTTTCCGCTGACCAAGGAACGCGCCAAACCTGCGGTTCCGCTCGCCGGCAAATATCGCCTGGTGGACATCCCGATTTCCAACTGTATCAATTCCGGTTTGCGCCGCATCTATTTGCTCACGCAATTCAATTCCGCCTCGCTGCACCGGCATATTTCCCAGTCGTATAAATTTGATCATTTCACCGGCGGCTTCGTCGAAATCCTCGCGGCCGAACAAACTTTGTCCGATGCCTCGTGGTATCAGGGAACCGCCGATGCTGTGCGGAAGAATTTGATCCACATGCTCAATCACTCGTTCGATTACCTGTTGATCCTGAGCGGCGACCAGTTGTATCGCATGGATTTTCGTCCCATCATCGAGCAGCATGCCGAATCGCGCGCGGACCTCACTGTCGCCACGATTCCCGTGAGCCGCCAGGACGTTGCGGGCTTCGGCATCATGCACATTGACGCTGACCGTCGCATTACGCGTTTTGTCGAGAAACCGAAGGACCCCGCATTGCAGGACGCCATGCGCCTTGACCGCGGTTCGTACGCGAAGCTCGGCATCAAGGACGACCGCGAATTATTTCTGGCGTCCATGGGCATCTACGTTTTCAACCGCGATGTGCTCGTGAAGATGCTCGAAAATACCCTCACGGATTTTGGCAAGCACATCATCCCGAATGCGATCAACACGCACCGCGTTTTTTCGTATGTCTATCAGGGCTATTGGGAAGACATCGGAACTATCCGCTCGTTCTTCGAGGCTAATCTTGATGTGACTTCGGAATTGCCACGCTTCAATTTCTTCGACATGAGCGCGCCGGTCTTTTCGCGTCCGCGCTTTTTGCCGGGCTCGAAAATCAACGGCGCGCAGATTGACCACGCGGTTGTGTCGGACGGTTGCATCATCAATCACGCGCGAATTTTTCACAGCATCATCGGCGTCCGCAGCATCGTTGGCGCGGGCAGTGAACTGAAACGCGTCGTCGGGTTGGGCTGCGATTATTATGAATCGGAAGCCTCGATTCGGGAAAGCAATGCGAAAGGGCGTCCGCGCGTCGGCATTGGGTCCAACACGCGCATCGAGAATGCCATCATTGATAAGAACGCGCGCATCGGCGACAACGTCGTGATCTCACCTGCCGGAAAGCCTGAAAACATGGACCACGAATCCTATTTCATTCGCGACGGCATTGTGGTCATCCCCAAAAATGGCGTTATCCCGCACGGGACGGTGATATAATTTGGAATTCTTCCGCGCACTCGATAGACCGCGATAAGTTTAAATTTTTTTATGCAAGTCGGACAGAAAGTCGTTTGCGTTGACGACAGTTTTCCCGGACCGCTGGCGAAATATTACGCCAGCCTGCCAGTGAAAGGACGCACTTACACAATCCGCGCCGTGTTCCTTGGCCGCGGCATTATGCACACGAAGCCTGGCGCTTCCGACGGCGAAGTCGGTGTGCTGTTGAAAGAGTTGCAGAACGGTCCCGACCCGCGCAACAAATATGGGCAAGAGCTTGGTTTCAATTCACAGCGGTTTCGTCCGCTGGATGAATTGGAGAGCACCGAGGCGCAGGAGCAGGAAGAAGAATTTGTTTTGGTGCACGATCATTGATTGCGCGATGGAACGACTATCTGGTTCAAGGTGAATTATGAGTAGTGATATTTGGGAAGCGCGTTATCAAAGCGGCGATATGCCGTGGGAAAAAGGCGAGGCATCGCCGGGCCTGGTGGATTTTATGGCGGCGCACCCAAACTTAGCACGCGGAACAGTGGCAGTCCCCGGCTGCGGAACCGGACACGATGTGCGCATCTGGGCGCGGGCGGGTTTTGACGTGTCGGGTTTTGACCTCGCGCCGAGCGCCATTCGTTTGGCGCGCGAAAAAACCTCGCTCGTGGGACTGACGGCTGAATTTATCCAGGGAGATTTTCTGCGCGATGAGCCGCCGCAAAAATTCGCGTGGCTTTTTGAGCACACACTTTTTTGCGCAATAGACCCGGGCGATCGGGAGCAATATGTAAAAGCCGCTTTGCGCTGGCTCGCGCCGCAGGGAAATTACCTGGCCGTGAATTATTTGATCCCCGACAAGGACGGCCCGCCTTTCGGCACGACTCGCGATGAATTAATCAAGCGATTCTCGCCGCACTTTGATTTGATTCAGGAATGGGTTCCGCGCTCGTATCCGAACCGCACCGGCCTTGAACTAATGTTGTGGTGGCGGAAAAAGGCGCAATAAAAAACGCGCGCCGGGATTTCACCAACGCGCGCTTGAAATTAAAATCTTCGTCCGTTACTTCGCCTCGCCGGCCTTAGCCGACAAGCCCACCACCCAGTCAAAAGAAATCTTCACACCGGGGTCGGTTTTGAAAACGCCAAGCTTGACCGGGGGCTTCACGTTGAAATCCGCCATGCTGACAGGGACGGCTGCGGCGCTGATCTTCAACTTCGTTTTGTCCAGGCTCGTGATGCTCACCGGCATGGAAACCTTGTTGGTCACATTGTTGAAACTGAGTTCGCCCTTGGTATCGAATTGAAATGGCGTGCCGGGAGCGTGCGGTGTTTTCAGCGTCATCTCAGTGACGTGATATTTGATCCAGGGAGAAGTGGAAGCGTTCATCGCGTCCTGCATGACGTCGTCCATGCCTTCGTAGCCGTGAATATTCTTGATCGAAGAAATGCGGATGGACACGTCGGCGGTGGCCTTGAGTTTTCCATCAGTGACGCCGCCTACATCCGCCTGTGAAGAATCCAGCACCACATTCGCCGGCACTTCGAGATAGCCGCCGATCAGCGAGCCTTCCATTGTCCAGTCATGCACGTTCGCCACGCCATCAATGCGGACCATGCTGCCAATGGGTTTCGCGCGATAGCGAACCATATCCTCCGCGCGCGCGGAAAGGGACAGCGCGAGCGACGCGGCAACAGCTAAAGTAACAGAAGCGATTTTCAGTTGATTCATAAATGAAGTGAAAGGTTTGCGGTAAATTAAATTTCGAACATGTCTTTGGAGAACTCCAGCGGCTTGCCTTCGACGATGGATTTGTTGGTGATGATGGCGGTAACGGTGGCTTCAAAACCTTCCTGATACGTCGCCGCCGCCGTGCGGCTCTTCGCCAACCCAGTGATATAATCGGCCAGACCCGAAGGGTCATCGCCAAAATTCGCGGCATAATCCGTGAGGCCCGTGCGCACCAAATGGCAATTTTTAACGAATGCCTTCAACGCATAATGCAGCGTGGATTCGGCGTAAGGCGACTCCTGCAAATTGTCGCCCGCCTTCACCGATTTTGTCGAACCCGCCGCCAGCGCGAGACCGCTTTCGTGGCGGAACTGTTCCTTGGACGCATAAATTTCCCAGCCGATCAACGGCGCGTCCACTTCCTTGAACATCCACGCTTTGCTTTCACGTTTGGAATTAGCGGAACTGGATGCCGCTTCGTAACGCATCATCACCGCGGCGAAAGTTCCATAAATCATGTCGTATTCGCCATCAAAAGAATTCGCGAGCGTGGCGTCATACATGAAATTCGCTTTGCCCGGATATTGAATCAGGGATTGAATCGTATCCGCGACATCGCGGCCATCACTCCAATTCATGATCGCGCCAAAACCCGTCACCGCCGTGGGCCGCTCGTTGATAAACCAGTTCATCAAATCAATTTGATGAATGCCGATCTCGCCGATGAGACCGAGCGAAGTGGTTTTATCGAGACGCCAATTAAGCGCCTTCTCGCGCTCGGGATTCGGCGAAGTGCGGCGCCAGCTTTGTTTGTTGTGCGATTGCGAGCGTGCCATGAGTGATTTGCCGATGGCGCCGTTGCGGATGAATTTCAAAACGTCATGCTTCACCGGATCGGAACGCATCTGCAAGCCCGCTTGAAAATTGCACTTCACTGCCGTCTTGGCGGCCTGGGCAATCGCGCGGGCGTCCTCGATGGAATTGGCCAGCGGCGCTTCGCAATAAACATGTTTGCCCGCCTGCAACGCCGCGATGGTGATCTCACGATGCAAATGCGACGGCGTGCAAATGATCACCGCCTCGACACTTTTAAGTTCGAGAACTTTTTTGTAATCGGTGAAAGCCTCCGCCTTCGGCGCAAACTCTTTCGCGCGATTCAGCCACGCCTGATACGTATCGCAAATCGCCACGACCGGTGCGTTGAAAATTTTCGCATCCGGCTTCGGCAGCAGCGCCAGCGTCTGCAACACCTCACGGCCCCAAACGCCGCAACCGATGACCGCGCACGCGACGGGCGGCACTTCGGAATTATAATGGGTTTCACCGGAGTCGGCGGTGTTCGTGTTGCTTTCGGCCAGGAGCGGCACACCGCCCATTGCCAGCATGAGACTGCCCACGGACGCGCCCTTGATGAAATGGCGGCGGTTGAAATCAGGATTAGACTTCTCGATGTCGTTTTGCGTCATATTGGTCCGGCGATTTAACCACCCTGAGACTGCCTTAGCGAGGCGAAAATTCAATCTCCCGCAACGTCGTGAATTACATCTTTTTGCCCACCCAGTGGTTTCCGTCGTCAAACCCAGCGCCACCGGTCTTGTCACCATTATTTTTTTCCTCCGTTATGCGAGCTGAAGCGAGCTTAAGCGGACTTATCCGAACCATCATCCGCTTCCGCCCGCTTTTGGCTCGGTTAACGTCTTGCGAAATCGCCTCCTCAATGGCGTTTTTTAGCCATTCATCCTTTTGAAAGCCTGATCGCCAAAAATCTCCTCGGATCTTCATTTCAAAGAACCGTCCCCACGATGCCACAATTCTCAAAGACAGTCCACCCTTCCATAGGTTACAAACGCACTTTCCCAATCCCGCATTTCCGCTAACGCCTTCGATGAAAAAATTCACGTAACAGCTTGCCCTGAAAACTTTTGAACCAGTTGGGCAAATATTCTGGAACATGCGCCCGCTATAAAAGGTCATTGCTTTAGATGATAAAACATTACACTTGCCGGGTGATGATTGAAGGGTCGGTTGTCGCGGTCTATGACGCATTGACGACGGAAGCCGGACTGCGTGGTTGGTGGACGCGCACCTGCGAGGTGGGCAAACGCGTAGGCGAGCAATCCACCTTCCGCTTCGGCAAAATGCATAACGTGATGCGCATCGAAAAACTACGGCCCGACAGCGAAGTTTGCTGGCATTGCGTCGAGCAACATCACGACGGGCTCCAGCAGGTGGACGAATGGAAGGGCACGCAGGTTTCTTTTCGCCTGATGTCGCAAACGCCGGGGCGTACGCTTTTGGACTTTGAGCATCGCGGGCTTGCGCCGCAGCTCGAATGTTTCGCGATCTGCGAACGCGGCTGGGACCATTTTCTTAAAACCAGCTTGAAAAATTACGTGGAAACCGGCCGTGGCGAACCGTTCATCCCGGAAACGTGATTGCAGACTTTAAAACCTGGCAGAGCAATCTACCTCCTCTCCCATTTCCTCACCATCCGTTCTCCGCGGCTCCGCGGTTAATTTCACTCACTGCTGCATCTCAGCGGCCACTGATTTTTCGCGCGACTCGATGAGCAGCTTTCTTGAGCATCTCGGATCGGGAGAGCACGAAGACGCGGTTCAACTCAAAGCTCGGCGTGCCCGAGGTATTGACGCCGAATTCCGTCGTGCAGGCGGTCGCATAACCCGCCTCACGCACGAGATCGCGGACGGCAGGCGTCCATTTGCCATGCGGATAACAGAAGTGGCGGATCGGCACGCCAAAAAGATCCTCGAGTTTTTTCTTGCTGGCGAAAACTTGTTCGCGCGCATCGGCAGTGGAAAGTTTCGCCAAATTGCGATGCGTCAGACTGTGCGAACCGATTTCCTGCCCGGCCTGCAGCCATGTGCGAATTTGCGCGGCGTCCATCAACGGCTCCGGCACGTCACCGTGGACGACGTCCCATTCATTGCGCGTGCCGATCAAATCCGCCACGATGAATTGGATGGAACGCGCACGATGGTGAACGAGGATTTCGAGCGCATTATCCAGAACATTGCAGTAACCATCGTCGAAGGTGATGACAAATTTTTTGTCTGCGTTGGCGGACGAATGAGCAATGTCATCCAGCGAGCCGGAACTGAAACCATGCTTTGCCAGCAGTGTGAGTTGCTCGTCGAAGCGTTCGGGCGTGACATAAAGAAACGGATCGCGAGCGCCGCGCGGTGCGGTGGCGATGCTGTGATACGTGAAGACCGGCATGCCCTGCGCGAAGAGACGCCGCTGTGCGGGCGCGAGAAAAAATTGGGAGGAAAGTTGGGCGAGCACGTCAGCTTTGGGCACGGGTGTCGCAAACTCGCGCTCCGTGCGGCAGGGCCGGATTAGCCTTGCATTTGGTCGTGAGTTTCATTCTATTGCCGCTGTCGTTTAGGCCCGAAAAATCAGGGCCAAATGGCGAAGCACAGCGTTTCTTTTATTTCAAAATGACTGGCGATTCCAGAGAATTTTTCCGGTGATGAAAAGCGAGCATCAGCCGACGGGGCTTTGCCTCGCGGTGCTGGGATCAGACGGCGCCGGAAAATCCACACTGCTCGCGCGCCTGCAGGAATTATTGCGGCCAATTTTTCCCGAGCAGCAAATCATCCATTTCCGGCCCAAGGTCTGGGAAAAGAAAACCGACGGCGTGGTCACCGACCCGCATGGCCGCCCGCCGCGCAATGTCCTGCTGAGCTGGTTGAAAGTCATTTATTATTTCCTGGACCACTGGGCGGGTTGGTGGAGCATCGTGCGCCCCGCGAAGAAGCGCGGCACGCTCGTCATCTTTGACCGCACCTTCGATGATTTGCTGGTGGATGAAAAACGCTACCGGTTGCAGGGAACCGCGCCACTCGTACATTTTTTACGGCGCATGCTTCCGCGTCCTGCTGCGACCTTCGTGCTTTCCGCGCCGGCAAAAATTCTGCGCGCGCGAAAATCTGAAATATCTTTGGAGGAGCTTGAGCGGCAGCGGAAAGTTTTTGAACGGCTGGCAAAATCAGACCGGCATTACGTTCTCGTTTCAGCCGCGGACGCTCCCGAAAAAGTGGCGCAAACGGTCTGGCACGACGTCCTGATCTGCCTCGCGGAACAAAAAGAGAAGGAAAATGGACCCGCATGAGCGCGCCGATTTTTCGCAGCGAATTGTTTGAGACGTCCGGCGGTGCGGATTTTATATTGGCGGTGCGCATCATCAAAAAATCCGGTGAACCGTGGCTGATTTTACCACAGGAACGCGAATTGGCGGTGCAAGGCTTGTCGCTCTATCCGGCACAAACGGCCTTTGCGAAAAGAGCGCGTCAGATGCTGGGCATCGCATTGCGACTCGGACTGCCGATGAAATCCGAGCGCGCCGAGATGCAGCTTTCGCGTGAAGATTCGTTCGTCCGGTTTCTTCGGGGCTTGACGCCCGGCGATGAAAAATCCTTTCCATCCTTCGCGATGCTCGCGGGAAATCCAAAAGCCACAGGACGTCGGTTTATTCTACTTTTATTTTTCCACGGCAAACCAGTCTGCGTAGTGAAAGCGGGCGTCGGACCGGAAGCGCAGGAATTAGTGCAGCGGGAGAATTTATTTTTTCGAGCCGTGCCTCCGGGTACACCGGGTTTGCCAAAAGCGCGGTCGTTATTCGCATCGTCGCGCGTGAAAGCCTTGGCGATGGATTATGTGGCGGGAGATTCACCGGCGGTGGATGCCTGTCAGGAAATCGGTGTCCTGCTATCAGCGTGGGTGAATCGCGAGAAGCGCGTGCAGTTGGAAGAAATCCGCGCGTGGCAACGCCTATCAAAAGAACAAAGCGGCGACCCCATTTTTCTCAAACTGAATAGCGCATTCAAAGACACGAAATTCTGCGCAACCTTATTTCACGGAGATTTCGCGCCGTGGAATATCAAAGTAGCGAATGGCACATGGACGGCATTGGACTGGGAGCGTGGCGAAGCTGTGGGTTTTCCGGGTTGGGACTGGTTTCATTACGTGGCGCAATCGGCCATCCTTGTAGAAAAATTATCCGCGGAAGCTGTTGCGCGAAAGTTGGAAAAGTTGCTGGCCGGTGAATCATTCCAAAAATATGCCGCGACGGCTGGAATTTCTGGTCAGGAAAAAGTTCTGACCGTCGCTTACTTATTTTATTGCGCTAAGATTTTGCGTCCCACGGAAGGCGCTGAAGTAGGAGAAAAAACCCTCTCTATATTGGTTGAGCGCTGGTTGAAATAACGCCGCAAACTCGCGGTTAATTTTTCAATTTCACGAGCAGCCAATCTTCCGAACCAAACCCGGCTCGGATGGTCATGGGAATGGTTTGCACCACTTCAGCATTTATTTTTGCAAGCCAGTCGTTGAGCGGCAGGCCGATGACCTTGAAATCGCGTTGATTGAGGAGAATGTATTCGATGCCGCGTTGTTGTAAATTTTCGCGGTCGTCGTTGGCCATGATGTGTTCGATGCGCCGCAAACCGAATGGACGCCAAAGTGACGTTTCGGGATAATCGGTGGCGATGAGTCCAAGGACTTTCACATCCGCGGGCACGACCGAACGCACCGGCGCAAAAGCGTCCGAACGCTCGCCATACACCGAATAGACTACCCGTGCGCGCTCGATCAGGCGGCTCGAAGTGGGCAGCCGCGCAAGAATCGTTTGCGCCGGCCATAGCGGGCGCGGCGGCGACAGAATTAAAACCACCGCCGCCAGCAGAAACACGATCAACGCGCCTGTCCGCCACCAAAGAGTCTGCACGATGCGTTCAAGCGAGCGCGGAGATAGGAGAAGCGGCATCAATAATCCGTAGTAAGGCGTCGCCAGGCGCGCCTCGGATGACAAACCGGATTTCGCCATGAACACCGCGAGCGAAAACCACGGAGAAAGGACAAGAGCCCAATGCCACAGTCCATTCGGCGGGCGCGGCAAAATGGTCCGCGTCCGTGAATATTTCCACGTCGCAACCAGGCTGAAGATCAACAACAGGCTCACGCCAAAACCCAGCCCGGCCGTTTCTTCCATTTGCAGTTCTCGCAGGACGATATGCGCCTGACTCGGCTCAAAATTTTCCTCAAGCTTCGCTTTGAGTTCGGGCGATTGCAACCGAAGCACCATGCGGTTCCATGCGGAAGCGATTGGAAAAACCGGCGGCGTCAAATTCTGCACGGTCATCAAAATCGTGTTGTGCGTGAGATGCAGCGCGTAGGTCGGATGATCGAAAGGCATGCCCTCAGCGGCAAAACCGGTCCAATCGTGACAATACTCGTAATTCACCACCGCTATCGGCAGGAAAGAACAAACGATACTGGCGACGACGACCGCGGCGGTGGCAAGCCATTTCGTTTTTAAAAGTTCGAGCGAGGGCAAAGTTGCGAGGAACCACGGAAGCAACAGCGGAAGATTGCTGAGTTTGCTGCCGGCGAGCAGCGCGGCGGCAAGCGCGGCAAGGTAAAGATCAACCCGGCTTTTTGAATCGCGGGCGCGCAAAGCCAAATCAAATGCGGCCAGCGCAAAGGTCGCGCCAAAAAGGTCGTTGCCGATGCCGCCGGACTGGATCAAATAACTGTAGCCCGTTGGGAGAATCCACATCCAGCACCACGCCACGCGGCGTCTCACGCCGAGCCGGGTCAAGGTGCTGAAAAAAAGTCCGGGCAACAAAAGGAACGAAGCAATATTGATGAGAAAGACCCAGCGATCCGTGCGCGTGAAAAGGATCATCGGCGTGGCGAGCCATTCGAAACCGACCGCGCGGGTGTTCAGGCGATTGAAAGACGTATGAACCCAATGCCAGCGGTCCGCCGCAATCCAGTGCAGAATCCGCGGCATGCGGTAGGCGAGGGCATCGTAATTAGTCGGCGCATAAAGCAGCGCGCCGAGCAGCGTCATGCCCGCGATGATCGAAAATCCCAGCGGCAGAAAACGGTGAAGACGTTTTTTCTCGCGATAAAAAGACCACGGTTGAAAAGTTTGCGGATGTTTTTTTGCCCACAAAAAAATGGCGATTGCGGCCAAGGCGAAAAGGCATAGATAGCCGGGCTGATTGAGTTGGTGAACGCCTGAGAGCAGCCACCCGGCGCAATTCAGGAACGCGCTCAGGAGGATCCAGGCGGCCAGAAGCAGCGGCGTCTTCGCAACGGATTTGGACATCACCGCTCTTGAGCGAAAAACTTCGCGCGGGTGGGCGATGGGCGGAGTTCGGTTGTTTTCATGTTCAAGCTGATTTGACCTGACGCGATGACGCTATTAAACGGAGATGACATTCGCAACGCAAATTTTGGTTGGGCTGTTTCGCACACGGCAGGGGTAAAAATTACTTTTTAAATCTTCTGATGTTTTCGGCAACCGAGAATAATGAACCGGATCGGACGCGAGCTTGAACCGGCGGCCCGATTTGTCCAACATGGCCCGGCTGAATGCCAACCAAGCTAAAAGTCCTGATTTCCGCGTATGCCTGCGAACCCAACAAGGGTTCCGAACCCGAGGTGGGCTGGCAATGGGCCTTGCAGATGGCGAAGTACCATGACGTGACGGTGCTGACGCGGACGAACAACCGCGCGACCATCGAAAAGGAAGTGGCACTGCTCGAAGGCAAACAACCCCTGCCGAAATTTTTCTATCACGATGAAGCGCCGTTTTTCCTGTGGCTGAAAAAGCGTTTCAATGCCGTGCGATTCTATTATGTGTTCTGGCAAATTTCGGCGGCGCGCGTGATCGAACAGCTCAACGCGCAACACGACTTCGACGTGTTGCATCACGTGACGTTTGCCGGATTCAGGTATCGCACCGCGATTTGGAACCAGGGCGTGCCGTCGGTGTGGGGGCCGGTCGGCGGCGTGGAATCCATTCCGTGGGATTTGCTGCCGTGGAAACACCCGCAATCGCTACTGCCGGAACTCGCGCGCAATGTAAATAATTTCATCCAGTCCGCGCCGTTCCACGTGCTGCCAAAACGCGCGCAGGAAACCACCGTGACGCTCGTCTCGACGGAGGAGATGGAACGCGCCTTTCATCATCTCGGCCTGGAAGCCTTGCTGATGCCGACGATCGGTTTGCACATCAAGCCGATGTTGCCGCGCCACGGGCGTCCGCTTACGGAGCCGTTGCGGTTTTTGTTTGTCGGCAATGTGATCACGCTGAAAGGAATTGATCTCTCGCTTCACGCGTTGAAAGAGGCGCGCATCAATGCAGTTTTTACGATTGTCGGAGACGGGCCGTTCCTCGCCACCGCCAAACGAATGGCCGCGCAACTGGGGTTGGAGAAGCAAGTCATTTTTCGTGGCCGAGTGCCGCGCTCCGAGGCGCTCAATCTCTATCCCGAGCACGATGTTTTTTTATTTCCGAGCTTGCACGATACGGGCGGTTACGCGGTCATCGAAGCAATGGCCTGCGGCCTGCCCGTCGTGTGCCTCGACTGCGGCGGTCCGCGCGTCGCGGTAAAAGATGGCGCGGGCGTGCGTGTCCCACTCATCTCGCGCAAGCAAGTGATCAGCGGCATTGCCGAAGCCATGCGAGGCTATGCGCGCGACCGCGAGATGGTGGTCCGGCATGGGTTGAAGGCCCGTGAAGTGATCGTGGAACATTACGATTGGGAAAAAAAAGGCGAACACCTCAACGAAGTTTATCTGGCGGCGGCGAAAGAAAAGGCGTCGTTTCAATCCGCCAAAAAAACAACCTTCACCGGGACGCTGAGAAATATTTTCAATCGCATGTTCCCGGTGCGGGGGCTGGCGGTCTCGGCGTTGATTCTGTTTATAGTGGGCGCGGCGGGATTTCTTAGCTTGAATTACCTGAAGCGGGACGCCTCGGCGATCGTGGAAAAAACTTTGCCGGAACTTTCCAGCGCTGGCGCCGCCAATTCGTCATTGGCGGAATCTTTCAATCGCACGTTGTTGCTGGCGATGGCGGAGACGCCGGAGGAGCGCGCGGGGTATCGCAAGGAATTGGATAATTTCAACCAGCAGACCGAGAAGTCGCTGGAGTTGTACCGGCGGAAAATTTCCACGCGCGAACAGGAAGAGTTGTACGATCGCCTGATGGCGCAAAGGAAGAAATACGTGGCATTGCGGGAGCGGGTGTTGCAACTGGTGGATGCGAAAAAATCTACCGAGGCGCTGGCGTTGTGCAAATCAACGGTGTGGCCGGCCTACCTGGATTACAAATCGGCGGCGGAAAAAATGTTAAACGCCAACACGCAGGAAGGAAGAGCGCGGGGCGATACCATCCTGAAAATCTGCACAATCACCCAATACGCCGTGGCCGGGGCGGGCATCCTTTTGTTCGCGATCGGCTTTACGATTGGGCTGCTAAAATAAACGGCGGGGAATCCGGCTGCGCGGCCGGTGAATTGCGTTCGATAAATGTGGCGATGCGCGGCCAGGCATCCTCGAAACTCACGCCCGTCAGGCAGAAGGGAGTCGAGAACCGGCAGTAATCAGAACACGGTTTGTAAGGACAAGCCTTGCCCTCGAAGAATTCAGATCTTTGATGGATCGGCATAAACCACTCCGGCACCTGCGGGCCAAACAGCGTGAAAGTCGGGAGGCCGCAAATAGCGGCAAGGTGGCCGGGACCCGAGTCGTTGCCGATAAAAAGGCCGGCTTCATCAATGACGTTGAGCAGCTTGCTGATTGAGTCGGGCGCTAAGCAGGTTTTTTCGCCGGCATTTTGCCACCACGCCAGTTGATCGGGATTGCACAGCACCCGCACCTCATTGCCCAGGGCGCGAAGCTGTTTCACGAGCCGCGAATAATGCTGGAGCGGCCAGACGCGAATGGACCGGGCGGCGCCGGTGTGGATGAGAATGGCGCGGCTGCCGGAGCGCGGCTGAAAACGGAGGTCATCGCGGCTTTCAAGATCCAAATCCAGCGCTTGCGCGATAAGCCGCCAATGATCATACCGGTGTGCGTGAAGATCCCGGATGGCCAGGGCATCAGTGAGAAAAGCCTGGCTGCCAATGCGAGGAAAACCCAGCCGCCGTTTGGCGCGGCTCATTTTAAGCAGAACGTGGTCGCGGGGATCGTCGCGGCGGGCGGACAGGGCGGTGTCGAAATGTTCGCGCCGCACATTTTTCCGGAGAGCAAACATTTCCCGCCAGGGCCAGTGAAACAGATTGTATTTGCTGGCGTGGGCAAAGGCGGTCCAGGGAGCATTAAAAGGCAGGATTTTCACTGATGGCCAAAACCGGGGTTGCAAATCAAAAGCGAAAGGTTTTGCAAGCACAGTGACATCAAACTGCTCGCTGGCTTTGCGGATGAACGGCGTGGCGATGGCGAGATCGCCGACGCCCCACAATTCAATAATCAGTAATTTTGGCTTCACGTCATACGCGAAATTATTTCGCGAACTTAGCTTAGACCTTCAGGCTAACGCGCTCGTTCAAGTGTGTAAAGCAACGGCGCGGCAAAATGGCAGCGGGACCATTAAATTTTCCAGCGGGACTTGGGATGCGCCACTTTGTGAATCGTGCGAACGCCCGGATTTGCGGCGGTGTAAAGCGAGTAGGAAAAAGGTTTCTGGGAATAGATGCCGCCGGCGAGACGCCGCGCGCGATGGCCGGCGACGAACAAGGGTTTCATTTTTCGCGCCCAGGCCGGGGCGGTGGCGGCGAGCATTTTTGCCTCGCGCTGGCCGGCTTCGCCCGCGCCGAGATTTGAGCCGGTGAAAGTGAAGGCGGAGGTGAATCGGCGCAAGACGCCCATCGGCGTGCGTTGTTGTAATAAGCGGACGACCCAATCCGCATCACCCGCCACGCGGAATTTGGGATCGAAAAAAATCTGGCGTTCGGAGATCACGCGCCGCCGAAAAAAAGTTCCGCAGGTGAACGCGGCAAGATGTGAAATCCAGGTATGGTAAAGCCGCGGCGTCTGGACTTTTCGATGGAACAAATAATTTCCGGCGGCATCCACGACAATGAAATCGCCGAAGACGACTTCCACCTCGGGATTCGCCTCGAAAAATTCCCGCACCGCGGGCAACGCACTCGGGAGATATTGTTCATCGCAGTTAAGGTAGGAGAGAATATCGCCCTCGGCCCGGCGAAGGCCGCGGTTGATGGCGTCATACATGCCATCATCGTGTTCGACGAAAGCTTTTACGCGAGGGTCGCGCGGGAGCCAGTCGAGTGTGCCATCATCGGAGACGGCGTCCTGAACGATGTGTTCGAGTTCGACGCCCTGATCGGCGACCGACGCAATACAAAGCTTGAGCCAGTTGGAGTTGCGGAAACTGGGCGTGATGACGGAAAAGCGCACGTTAAGTTACGCGACAGCGAAGCGGCCAAATTGCCGCCAGCCGCAGTGATGCGAAACGGGCGGAGTCATGTGCATCAGCGGGCAGCGTTGGCGAGTTTGAAACGGCTCATGGCTGGTCGCGCGGCGGGTTGCAGAGCTGGCCCCAGAACCCCGCCGTTCAGTGCAATGCTCAATCCCACCGGGCCGGTAAAGAAAACCACGTCCGAATAAAGCGAGCCGAAGACAAACATAAACATGAGGACCTTGACGATGAAATACGCCAGCAGGAAACGATTGTAACGCGCAAAGTCAGGATTGCCGTAGCGATTATTGAGTTGAAGCGCACGAAAACCCGCGCCGAGAAACCAGAGGAAAGTAATCGTGCCACCCAGGCCGAAGGGAATGATGATGGATAAAGGACCGTTGTGATAATCACCGGCGAGGGTCGCGCCGGCTCCGGAAGTGCTGTCGGGACCGCGGTTGAAGCTGGCGCTGCGCATCATTTCGAGATCGCGCATGTCCATGGCCAGGCCTTTGCCCATCAGCAGGTATTGTGGCACGGTGGGCAACACTTCAGACCAGATGGCGAGCCGCCAATCGGTGGAAGCTTGGGCATTGAGTTCCGCTTCGACATCCAATTTTAGCGGCAAAAATGTCAGCGAGCGTTGGACCGTGAGCGGCAGTTTGGAAGCAAACGGAAGAACCAGGGCAAGCCCCAGCACGCCGGCCAAAAGGACCGCCGGCAGCAGGCGGCTGCGGAACAAGCCTTCAAAATAAAACAAGACGGCGAATGCCGCGGCAAGCTCGATCACTTTGGAGCGATAGCCACCGAACAGGCTCGTGACCGCCAGGGCAATGACCAGCAAAATACGCCAAGCCTTGCGCACGTCGAGAATGCCGATGATGCCATAGCGCGCCAGTAAAAGATAAACGATACCCACGCACGCGGTAGCCAGGCTCCCCAAACGGGTGATGCCGGAGCCCGTTTCAATCAGACCGGTGTTCGTAGCGGCATCCTGGGGGAAAAGGTAAGCCAGGAAATAAAGGGCCGGGCTGAGCAGATAAAGAATATTGCCGATGGCCGTGATCACAAAGCCGATGAAAAATAGATTTACGTAAAGGGCAGCCTTTCGCACGGGAATCCGAACTGCGGTAAGCGCAAAATACCCCACCACCCCTGACAGCAAAAAGATATAGCGTTTGCCGCCGCTAACTTCCGAACCCAGCGCGTTGAGTCCGATGCCGCCGGTAAAATAGGCGGTCCCTATGACAACTCCGGCGAACAGCAGCAGCGGGCGCGCCACCCAGGGCACGGATATAAATTTCAAATCCCGGTTCATCACGTACGCCAGAAACGAAAACCCGAAGCTGATAAAAATCATCATCAGGCAGAACGACGGCCGGCCGGGGAGGAAATAAAGGCCCGCGCTCGAATTCCAACAGAAGATCAGCCAGGGATAATGAAAACGCAGAAAAAGCGGAACGGACATCAACACCAACAGCAGGCCTAAAGCGCCGTAAGTGGTCAAATCCTCAGGAGTCGCCAGCAGATAACCGACAAAAATCGCCAGGGGCAGGCAAATTCCGTAAATGATCAGCGATTTAAAAAGTGAAAAGGCATTCGTCATGCGTCAAACAAAGTTAAGCAAAATCATGGGGATCAACAATCATTATCTTGGTGCGAGTCACAATTTTTGAGGCGGTTAATCGGAAGACTTCAGAGGGCTCCGGTGAGGGTTCGGGCCACCGGCGCCGGGCGATTTTTTTTATTTCCACGAATGTAATTCAATAAGGGAAATGAAAAAAAACGATAAACCAAAACCGACAGGCCAAACGTAAGCGCCATCGGCAGAACCGTCACTTCGAGATATTTAAAAATGGATCCGTTTGCGGACCCAAATTCTCCGCGGAACCAGAACAACACGGGTTGGTGGAACAGAAACCATTCGTAGCTGACAATGCCAATAAAGCGGAGGTACGAGGCGGACAAGATGCGCGCCGCCAGGCATTGCGGATCGAAGACGAAAAATAACAGAAGAAACGAAGAGGTTCCCATGAGAAAATGGGTTGATTCCGTGCTCCACCGTGTCGGTGTTTCCACGCTGTTAAACAGCCCTGTCCAAACTACCAGCATGCAAAATGTGAAAATTAAAAACACAATTCCAGTATAGCCGACGCAGGCCAGCGGTCGCCGCGAGGAATCAGCGTTGCCCAGCATCGTGAAGATCCCGGCAAAAAATACTCCCCAGGCGAAGAAGTCGAGCTGGCAGGGAAAGCGTTCCGTAAGCAGAAGCAATTCTTCACGCCCGCCGGAAACTGGCCACGTAACCTGCCGGACAATGAGGGGAACCGCTAACAAAATAATGGAGATGGTTAAGCAAGTCTTCGACAGATTAAGCCCCCGGTTGAGGAAAAATAAAATGGGCAAAAAGACATAGAATTGCGCTTCCACTATCAGGCTCCAGTAACAATCATTTATCGGGACGGAAGTTTGGATGAAATTGGCCAGGCCGGTGACCCATAATCCGGCGGCTTTTAGATACTCCGGATTCCGGTAATGGAAGTAAAGTATGGCGGTGAATATCGAGAGGGATAGATAAAAAGGAGGCAGGATTTTGCCAATGCGCCTGCGCCAGTAGCCCGGAACATACCAGGCACGAGCATCCGCATGCTTTTTTCGAAAGAAGGGATACGAAATCAAAAAACCCGAAAGTACAAAGAAGATCGGCACTCCTTCGTTCAGGTTTTGGATCACTCTGCCGCCGAGCACTTGGAAAATGCTCGTGGATTTGGGGTTTACATAAAAGCCGTGGAAAAAAACCACCATTAAAATCGCAATCCCCCGAATGCCATCTAAAACGTCAAAATGCGCTCCCGTGCTTGGCTTAACCTCCCATCCTTTATTTGTATCTTTAGATTTTCCGACGTTCATACCAGCATCTGATTGCAAATGCTTTCCACTATGAGAAGCAATAAGGGATGAAGCAACCTTAATTTCAGGCGGAGCCGGCGCAATCCGTTAGTGGACCGCTGGGATTTTTGCGAAATGCGCCTTGAGTCTCAACATCGGTTGTTCCAGGCAATAGTAAGAGAGCATGGCCAGCAGGAACACGAAGCCAAGATTTTGGGGAAAGGTGGTTGCCCACTGCGCCAGTGACCACTGATCCGGAAAAGTGTTGGCCGTGTGTGGAATCAAGGCAATTTGCTGCCAGATGTAGAGACTGTAGGAGAGGCGGCCGATCCATTGCACGAACGCGAGATTGAGCAGCCAATAGGAAACCCCATTTTGATTCAGCACCCACGAACCCATCAGATAACAAATGGAAATGCACTGCACGGTCGGATGAAGCATCACGAATAAGTGAAGCGGAAACGGGATGTCTAAGCGGCGGCAAGCCGAAGCCAGCAGGATATTCAAAAAGATCAGCACCAGGGCAGTCGCGCGGAATAATGCCGGAAAAAATCCAAATATTTTCGACATCTGCGGGCGGCGGCGGTCCAGCAGGAAGGCGAGCAGACAACCGCTGGCAATCGAATCGCCCTGGAAATAGAACAAATGATCCATCAAAGGATCGTGCCACATAAAAAAACGCAGGCATGGCGGCATCAGCATTAGAATGGGAATCCATATCCGGCCGGCAAACCGCGGGCCGGCGCAGGCCAGCAGCACGGGCCAAGTCAGGTAAAATTGTTCTTCCATGGCCAGGGACCACGTATGTTCCAGGGGCCAGGTGAATGGCTTGCTCCACACTCCCCACCAATTCGTGGTGAAGGTGCTTGCGGAAATATAAGTGGACGCAGGAATCTCATGCAGCATCAGACCGCAGACGATGGCGATGACCAGGATGTAAAAATAATACACCGGCAAAATCCGCAACACCCGGCGTTTATAAAATGCCGTTAAACTGATCCTGCCGGTCTTCGCTTTTTCTTTCAGCAGAAGGGTGGTGATAAGAAAACCGCTGATGACAAAAAAAACGCGCACGCCCAGCTTGCCGTCCGCCAGCAGGGACAGGCGATGAACGGAGAGCGTGGGAAAATTTTTGGTCTGAAAAGCGTGCGCAAACAAAACCACCATTATCGAGACCGCGCGCATTCCGTCCAGCGAGGGAATGCGATTCGAGTCGGGTCGGCTGGTGCTCATGTGCTTTCCGGTCAAGCGGGCGACAACCTAACAATCGGCACCTGCCTGTCAATGGAAATGAAAATCGCGACTGCGGTGATGCACGGTCTCAGGCACGGATCGTTCCCGGACGCAATACTCGGCGATGCGGCAATGCCCGGATGGAAATAACTGGGTCGGATTCGGCTGGGCGGACGGGTTTTTTCTGGAGTTGGCCAAGCGGTTGGTTAGTCTTTTTGAATGGATCAGGCGGCAGGATTGGCAAAAAGGGACGAAAATGACCGGCGTGCAAAACGCCACGGCCAGCGGCTGGTGTGGTTTTTTCAGGCTTTATTTGTTGTCGTAATGCTTTTCCAGTTGGACGAACCGTTTTTGGGCGCCCATAACGAACGGCAAAATGAAACCTTCGACATGGCCCGCCATGTCTATCGCGACGGCTGGCGGTCCGTGCTTACCCCGAAGGTTTCCTATAGCTGGCCAAACGCGCTCAAACAACCGTACACGGCCATGTTGATGGAAGTCCCTTTCCACGGGATCATTGCGTGGCCGTTCACCTACATAACCAGCCACGAGCGTGCTCTGATGCGCCTCGTCTCAACGGCCTTCGCGCTCATGTCCATTCAGTTGCTTTACTGGATACTCTACTTGTGGGTTTCACCGGCAGCGGCGGCGGCGGCGGCAGGTTGCTGGGCTATGGCACCATTGGTTCTGCAATTTGGACAGGTGCCGATGCCGGACATCATCAGTACCGCGGGATTGTTACTGGCATTTTGGTTCGCCTTGCGCGGCAAACTTCCGGCGGCGAGTCTCGGATTCCTTTTTTCCATGCTGGCCAAGCCAAACAGCATCGTTTTTGGTTTGCCCGTGCTGGTGGCGCTGTTGCTCGCGCGGAATTGCCGCTCGGTGCGAGACATCCTGCGCGTCTCAATCTTATGGGGCTGGCTGCCGCTCGTAGGAATCGTGGCGTGGGAGTTCCTAATCAATTATTTTACGCCCCCCACCGACATGACGATTCTGGATGTCATGGGCCGGTCGGGCGAAAACCGGCTGTTGCGGTTGTCGTTCTATAAATTTTTGTTCGGCTGTCTGTTTCCGATGGGCACGGGTGTGCTGGGATTTCTTGGAATCATTTTCGCGTGGAAAGGCGGAATCAAACGCCTCGCTCCCTGGCTCAAGGTCGCAATTATTTTATCGAACTTCGCCTTCATCGTGCTTGTCGTGCGCAAGGTGGCGGAGGTGCAATACACATTGATCATATTGATCTGGTTGATCATGGCCGCGTCGTTCGGCTTTGAGTTTTTACTGGCGAAATGGTGCGAGAGCCGCCTGTGGCGAACCGGCCTGGCTGCGGCGATGATTGTCCATGTCCTCATGGCGATTTTTTTCACAGTGGACCTCAAGGGCTCGCGCGCACCCAACTATCCTGACATTGTCCGCGCGGGAAGTATACTGCCGCCCGACGCGCGAGTGATCGTTTTGTACCGCTATTACGGAGCGTCACCAGCGATCTGGCTGAATCGCAATGTCGTGGCGGTCGGCGGTTACAGTCCGTCATTTTTTCCTTCCTTTTGCGAAAAGGCGTTTGCCGCCGGATTCACTCATGTGATGATTCTGGACATGGAAAGCTGGCACGATCCCCATTCCCACGACAGTCCACTCGCCATGATTAAACGGGTGCTGAATGTCGGGCATCCGAATCAAGACGCGAGCGTCACGGGTTTGACCAGTCCCTCCAGCCTATTTCGCCAATATTGTGATCTGGTATTCGAGCCGATATTTTCGGGATCGCGGGTGGTGCTTTATTCAATGGCATCGTTTCCAAAAAACAAGCAGCTTGGCGAAAAAATAATCCCGACTCAGCCAGCGAAATAAAAAGCCTGGGTGCGTTTTTCAACGCCGATTCGGCCACAACGGCGTCGGCTTGGCGACGTGTTGTGTCACGCGCTGGCCCGGAGAAGCGGGCGTGTAGAGTGAAAAATCAAATGGCTTCTGTGAAAAGGCTCCGCGTTTGAGCATGCGCAGGCGATGTAACGCGAGAAAAATCGGCCAGGTTTTCTTGATCCAGCGCGGAGTGCTGCCGGCTTTCGTCTGGCTTTCGCGGATGCCCTCGGCATTCAAGTTCAGGTTGGCGCCGGTCTCATAAAAGACAGAGGTGAAATGATCAAAAACTTTCATGCGCGTGCCGCGTTTGATCATCTCCATCACCCAAAAAACATCGCCGATATTCCGCCAGCGAGTATCGAAGTAAAGATTGCGTTCTTCGAGTGTCTTACGGCGAATAAAAATCGCGCAGGTTAAATTCGAGAACCGAACCCAGATGTGATTTGGCCGCGGCAACAGCGATTTGCGATGGCAAAGATAGTTGCCCTGCGGATCCACCACGATCGTGTCCGCGAAAACCGCCTCGACCTCGGGATGCCGCGCGAAGAAATTGTGGACGGCCTTAAGTCCGCCGGGAAGATATTGTTCATCGCAATTCAAGTAAGCGACGATCTCGCCCTGGGCGCGTTTCAAACCACGATTGACGGCGTCATACATGCCCTGGTCTTTTTCGATGAAAGCCTTGACGCGTTTATCGTGCGGCAGCCATTCCTGCGTGCCATCATCCGAACAGGAATCCTGGACGATGTGTTCGACCGTCACGCCTTGCTGATCGGCAACCGAGGCGATGCACAGTTTGAGCCACGCCGAATTGCGGAAGCTGGGGGTGACGATGGAAAAATTCACGGATGCAGCGCGGGATGGGTTGCGGGCTTGGCTTCAGCAGCGCCCGCGCCAACGGAAACCGCTTCGACGCTGTGAAACGCCGCGGCGAGGTTGGCGAGATGTTGTTCGAAGTTGAATTGACGCCGGAAAATTTCCCGGAAGGCCTCAGCCGTCTGGCTCGTTATGCCCGCCAGGAGAGCCCTGGCGATTTGTTCCGGCGAGCGGACATCCACGAGCCCGGAATAATCCGTGGAAAATAATTCCGGGATGGAACGCCAGCGCGTCGTGAGGATCGGTAGTCCAAAAGCCATCGCCTCGATCAGATTCACCGGCTGATTTTCATTTCGGTAATAAGTGGGAAAGCAAAAATAATCGCTATTGCGCAGCGCCACTTTTTTTTCCTCGCCGCCCACGAAACCGAGATACTTTATGTTCTGTCCTTCGGGAGTGGCGAGCAAGCGGTCGAATTCTTTTTTCTCCGCGTCATTCACAAAATTTCCCGCGATCATCAGTTGAATCGAGAGCCGCGATTTTTGCGCAGTTAAGGTTTGGTTCGCCTGGATGACGCCTTTCGCACAGTCAAAAAGCCCTTTTTCGGCAGTGCAATGGGCGAGGTAAAGCACCTTGAAGATATTCGGATCGCCGCCAGCGGCAACAATTTCTTCAGGCGTGAGAGATTCTCCCGCGTTTAATTTTTTGCGGGCAGACAAACGCGCGCGCCGGCGGGGAAGAATCGTTTGATCGAAATCTGCGCACGGATCGGGAACGCCATTATTCACCACGCGGATTTGTTTGGGCAAAAGTTTCTCGGCATCGGCGCGGTTGTAACGCGAGAGCACGATGCTGAGGTTCACGTCTTTCATCCAATGATACGTCAGGATGCGGGTGCGCGTGTGGACATGGGTTTCGAGCCATTTGCTCAGCCCGGCGGCGTGCCAGTGCAGGATAATTTTTTTGAAGAACGGCCGGCATAACAGCATCACGAACCAATCGCGGTAGAGTGCGGAATGTTTTCCCGGCGCGGGAATATAATAGAGCGTGGTCACGCCGTAGCGATACCGGCACCAGATCGCCTGCAGGCAATAGCCAAATAGCAGAAAGATTTTGCCGACTTGCAAGTTCCCGATGTCTTCGAGTTCCTTGGAGACACGGGCGTTGACGTGATAACAGGCCACGCCGAAAGGCGAAGTGGATTTTCGATTCCGGCGGAGCCGCTGGTCACCGCCAAAACCTTCCAACATCAGTTGCACCATGTAACTTTGACCATGGTGCGGCGGCGGCGTATGTGCAAAAATCAGCAGCTTCATATTTCCCAGCCCGGCCTATCAATGCGCCCGGACGCGGGTAGAAGAAAAATTCCGTTTGCAGAAAATACCGCGAGCAGATTCCTGAATAAAGCCAATTTTTTGGCTCAAGGCAACATTCGGTCGGCGTAATCGAGGAAAAATTTCCAATCCAGAGTGGTCATGGAATGTTTGCCGGGCCGAATGAAATAAGCGAGATGATCGCCCACGAGTTGGTTGGTCTCGGGCATGGCTTGTTGCGCATCCAGTCCATTAACACCGAGCAAACGATAAACGGGTTCAGCGGCCTGCAGCATTTCAAACGTGCCGGTGGGATTGCTCCAGGTGTCCTCAGTCGTCTGGCCAATCACAACTGGACGCGGCGCCACAAGTGCGATGAGACAATCCTGGTCAAAGGGCAGGTGACTGGGATCGCCGCCGAATTTCTTGAAGGCATCGTTGAACCAATGGGGAAAACTCTGGTTGATGACCTTCACTGACTCGCCGATTTTTCCACGGCTGGGCGCAGTTCCACCGCAACCGGCTTGCAGCGGCATGGCCACCGCAAAACGCTCGTCAAAAGCGGCGGCGAGAATCGTCGCCTTGCCGAGCCGCGAATGCCCCACCACCGCGATACGCTTGGCATCCAGCGTCTGATCCGTCACGAGATAGTCCGCCGCGCGCGAGAGACTCCAGGCCCAAATCGCAATGTCGCCGCCGGCGGTCGGCGGCATGCGGTTGGGCGCGCTGCCGGCGTGTTGGGCGAGCCACGCGCGCAAACCCGTCGTGGCGTTGTTGGTATCGGGCTCGATGTCGCCGTAATAAAATGTCGCCACGGCATAACCACGATCGATGGATCGCTTGATATTCCAGACATTCACTTGCGCGCCGCGTCCGGCGTCGGTGGCGTGATAATCAATGCAACCCGGACAACCCTCCGCCATCCAACTGGCCGGCAGCGCAATATTCGTGTCGCTTGCGAGCGTATGATTGCCGCAAAAATTCATGCCCAGGAAAACGGGAAAGCCGCGCGACTTTTTTTCCAATGATGACGAACTATTTGGATGCGTATTGGGCGTCACGACCAGCAAATGAATGGCAGGCGCATTGATATCTTTGAAAAGTTGAATGGTTACTTCTTTCGCCGTCGCTTTGCCGCCAAAGAAATGTTTATCCACGCGTTCGATTTTGAAATGCTCGTACTCCGGCGCGCTCGGCATCACTCCATACATGTAATTTTGAAAAAGTGCTTTGAGTTCGGGCCGACGCTGCTCGAACCATTGCGTCGCGTTCGTCACCGGCGTGCCGTCAAACATGACCAGCGGATTCGGAATTTCGGGATGCGATGGAAGCGCAGCCACGTCGGGAAAAGAATTTGCGGCGCGCATATTCGCGATGCCAACGGCCAGCGCAAGGATTAAGACGAACGAGCGAAAAATTTTGGCAAATGGGTTCAAGTGCATTTGATTTGTGAAAATAAATAGTTACGTGATGAACTGGCGCGACTTGCTTACCGGCAGGGGCGCGAGATCGGGTTCGATGAATTGTGCCTTCGCTTCCCACGACCTGATGCGATCACGCGAATAAAAAAGCCGGAGGATTTTTTTCTCCAGCAACTGCGGTTGCCCATCGAGAAAAGCGTCGGCGGTTTCTGCGGGGCCGTATTCCTGAAGCGCCGTGTGCAGGATGCGTAGCCACGCGATGGTGATGGTGTGATGATAACCGCGGTCGAGTCCTTCAGGAGTATTATGCGCAGCATTCAGCGCCTTGATGGCCAGAGGCATTTTTTCTGAAGCTTCCACCAGGCCATGCCGCCGCAAATAAAGGTAAGCGACTTTGAGATGCGAACGATGACGCCATTGTTCCGGCGTCAAGGCGCAAGCCTCGAAAGCGCGAAGAAAGGTTTCGTCGTCCACGAGGACTTTAAAGCGTAAAGCCGCGGTGAGGTCTAGCTTTTCTATCTAATAAACTTTTTTTGATATATCTCAAAAGTATCCAGTCTTGAATTACATCCTGAAATCCTGTAGTATTCTTGCATGAGTCAGATCACCTATCCGCTTGGATTGTCTAAGGATCTGCTGGATGAAGTAGAGCACACTGCGAAAGAGACTGGATTATCCAACGCAGACGTGATCCGGCAAGCAATCAAGTTTGGCATTCCGCAAGTTCGGCAAACGGTATCTCACGAAGAGGATATATCCGAGGCGCTAGCCGAGACATGGGAAAAACTTGGGCCCGCTCCGCGCATCAATTATGACGCCATTGAACCGAGGTGATGTTTGCCTCGTTGACCTGGGGATGGCGGCTAAAGCGCGCCCATGCGTAATTCTTTCCATTTCAAAAGCGGACAGCCAGCGCAATATGTCCGTGATCGCTCCTTTGACCAGCCAGCCGCGTGGCGGTGAATGTGAGGTGCCGTTTACCAAACCTCCGTGGCTGTTTGATGTGTCAGTGATCAACTTGATCGGCTTAGGCGGGGTGGACAATGCAAAGCTCGGGCGTTTCATCGGCCGAATGAAGCCGGAAACGATGGAGGCGGTTTCAAAAAGCCTCGTACGGATGCTTGGGCTTTAAGATAATTTTGTGCACCTTATTTCTTCTGCTTTTTGCCCACTTCCTTATGGCGAAAACAATCCACCGTGTGATCGTTCACCATTCCGGCGGCCTGCATCATGGCGTAGCAGATAGTTGAGCCAACGAATTTAAATCCCCGGCGCAAAAGGTCTTTACTCATCGCATCCGACTCAGACGTGCGCGCGGGAACTTCGCCAAAATTTTTTCGCGCATTCGCAATCGGCTGGCCGCCGGTGAATTGCCAGATGTAAGCGTCGAAACTTCCAAACTCTTTTTTCACCGCGAGAAAAGCCTGGGCGTTTTTTATCGTGGCGGCGATCTTGAGCCGATTGCGCACGATGCCGGGATCGCCGAGCAACTCTTTGGTTTTGCGCTCGCCATAACGGGCGACCTTCGCGGGATCAAAACCATCAAGCACTTTGCGATAATGCTCGCGCTTTTTGAGAATGGTATCCCAACTCAAGCCCGCCTGCGCGCCTTCAAGGATGAGAAACTCGAACCACACGCGGTCGTCGTGGACGGGCACACCCCATTCCTCGTCGTGATAACGGATGGAAAGCTCATTGCTCGGCCAGTGGCAGCGTTGTTTTGTCATGCGGTTTTAGAATCACCGGCGGTGTCGCAAAATTCAAGTTCTTCGGCGACGCGTGCCCCCAACGCACTTGTGCGCCAGCCTGACGCATGAGCGCGTCAAAATTTACGCGCTGGCGCAATTAGAACAGCAAAACCGGCCTGATTTTGAAGAAATCTCCATGGCTTGGATTATGCTGAAATAGAAGCATGTCCAAAGTTTCAAATTCGGATACCGACCATTCAAAAATGGCGGAACCTACAAAGTATATTGTTCGTGCCTGTGAAAATCGGAAACGTCGTGAAGTGAAATCAGCGCCCGTGAACAGTCGTCCGCGTGTTCGCGTCAGCGTTGAAAATTAAAGAAAGTTTGGTTTCCCTGTTGGGAATTAGTTTGTCATTGGCCAGCCGTTTTACCGGCTTGCTCATCACAAAAACTTCAGCACTTTCTCCACTTCCTGTTTGCTCCCGATGATTAGCGGTGTGCGCTCGTGCATTGCCTTCGGCTGCTTGTCGAGGATGCGTTGTGTACCGTCAGTGGCAAGGCCGCCGGCCTGCTCGGCCATGAACGCGAGCGGATTGGCTTCATACAGCAAACGCAACTTTCCTTCAGGCGCCTTCTTGGTCTGCGGATAAAGAAAAACCCCGCCGCGAATCAGCGTCCGGTGAAAATCCGCAACCAGCGAACCGATGTAACGCAAACTATAACCGCCCGATTCATCCGACTCCGCCCAATCCAAATAGTTCTGGATGCCGTCGGGAAACTTGCGGCGATTGCCATTATTCACGCTATAAATTTTTCCACTCTCGGGCATCTGCACATTTTCCTGCGCCAGCACGAATGCCCCAATGCTCGGATCAAGCGTGAACATGTGCACGCCAAAACCCGCCGTGTAAGCGAGCACCGTGCTGCTGCCATAAATCACATAACCCGCCGCCACTTGTTTGTAGCCCGGCTGCAACACGTCTGACTTCACGTCGTCCGAACTTTTTTTCGGGCGCTCCATGATGGAGAAAATCGTGCCGATGTTGACGTTCGCATTGATGTTGCTGGAACCGTCTAACGGATCGAAGAGAACAATATATTTTCCCTGGTCGCCGGAGTCAGAAATCACATGCGGCTCTTCATCTTCCTCCGAAACCAGCAGGCCGATATTGCCGCGATAACCTAGGCAACGGACCAGCGTCTGGTTCGCGATGACATCCAGCTTTTGGACTTCCTCGCCCTGCACGTTGACCTCGCCAGTTTCCCCCACAATCTCCAACAATCCCGCGCGCGAGATTTGCGACGCGATAATTTTGCACGCCAAAGTGATGCCCGAGAGCAACCACGAGAATTCAGCGGTCGCGTGAGGATTGCGGCCCTTGCGCTCCAAAAAATGCCGTTCAACCGTCTTAATCATTGATTTTTCGATCATATATAAATCGGAACGTGATTGTAGGGTGATTCCGTTCTGGGCGCAAACGGGAACCGGAGTTTTTTCTCCGGCGGGAAGAGCGTCAATGTCCATAAGTATTTTATATCAAATATATTATATCTATTCACCAACGGGTTAATTTTAATCCCGAGCGATTAATACAGCCGATCTCTTCTCTCATCGGACGCTTGCGGTTAAAACTTTAGCGAATTCAACAAAACTCTTCCGAATCTCGCCGTTCCCTTTTCTGGCAATTCGCCAGAACCGCCGCCTTATCGAGCATCCATTCCCCCATCCGATGCGTAAGTTAATTAGAAGTTTATTATATGGTAACTTGTCAACTCACGCGCCGGAGGTTATGAATTTGGCCGCAACATGCGATTTGGGCAGCCATTCGTTCTGGTCTTTTTTCGACCAGCCGCTGGCAATGTCGCGAATGGACCACGTGACCGAGGCAAGAACCGCAAATCACGAACACGAAATTGACCTGCTGCGCCGCATCAGCGACGGCGACCGCGCGGCGTTCGGCGAATTTTATGATCTCTATTCCTCACTGCTTTTCTCCGTGGCAGTGAAGATCTTGCGCGATCAAAAGGAAGCCGAGGACGTCCTTCAGGATGTCTTCGTTCAAATCTGGGAAAAGGCCCGCAGCTTCGATTCGCGCCTCGGCAAGCCTTCCAGTTGGGCCGTCACTTTCGTCCGCAACAAATCCATTGACCGCATCCGCGCCTCCCAACGCCGTTCGCGCCTCGTCGAAGATGCCACCGCCGAAATCGCGCCGTTGCAAGCCGATGCCCCCACCGCCAACGACACCGTGTGCGGCAAAGAGAAAGCCGAAGTCATTCGCTCCGCCGTCATTAATCTGCCGACCGAACAACGCCAGGCCATTGAAATGGCCTTCTTCTCCGGGCTCACACAAAACGAAATTTCCGAACGGCTGCGCGAACCGCTCGGCACGATCAAGGCGCGCATCCGCCGCGGCATGCTCAAGCTCCGCGAAAAACTGGAGGGCCGTCTATGATAGATGAACGCCTTCAGGAACTGGCCTCACTGCATGTGCTCGGCGCCTTGACGCCCGAAGAATCGCACACCTTCGAGGCCGAGTTGCGTGGCAACGCCGAATTGCGCGAATTCGTCACCAGCCTTTCCACCATTGCGGATGCCGTTGCCGGTTCCGTGCCACTGGTCACGCCGCCGCGTTCGTTGCGCGACAAAATTTTAGCCCAGGTCGAGTCGCAACAAAAAATCGTTCCCCTCGTGCAACCAGACGAAGACGACGACGACGAGAAATCCGTCACGTGGTTCCCGTGGGCGCTCGCGGCGTGCTTTGCCGTTTTGTGTGGCTTGCTCTTCATGCGGCAGAACACCTTGAACGGCCGCCTGAACGACTTGAATCAACTCACCGCCGCCCTGCAAGCCACCACCAACGGTTTGCAAAGCACGGCAATGGCCTTGCAGACCACCAACACAACCCTGCAATCCGCCGTCACCACCTTGCAGGCCAACAATACCGAACTCGAACACGCCCTCACCGAACTTCGCAAAAACAACAGCCTTGCGAACATCAAAGTGACCGTGCTCAATGCGCTGCTTGCCGATGAGCCCAAAGCCGTTGCCGTATCCTTGTGGAACGAGAAAACGCAAACCGGCGAATTCATCGGCCAAAGCCTCACCCCGCTGCCCGCCGACAAGGACTACCAGCTTTGGGTCATTGACCCGCAATACGGCACGCCCGTGGACGCCGGTGTTTTCCAGGTAGACAGCGACGGCAAAGTGCGCATCCAATTCAAAGCCAAGCAGCCGATCAACACCGCCGCCAAATTCGCCGTCACCCGCGAAGTCAAAGGCGGCTCGCCCACCCCCAAAGGCGAAATGGTCCTCATCGGCGGCTAATCCCCCCAGCACGGCAGAGCCGTCGCTCAGCCGCCCGAAAGTCGGCAGAGACAACTGATATCCTAACGCATTGTAGGGCTGCGCTGCCGCGCAGCCGTCCGAAGTCCCGCAGGGACGACAGACCTTAGCCCAGCAATTTATTGCTGGGTTGATTTCCTCCACAAACCAAGTCCCGACCGGGACGAAAGAATTAATCACTTTGGAATAAAATCCTTAATACTCGCCCATGACTTCTCATTAACCCCCAAACTTTGGCTGGGGGGGGGAATTCCATCACCCTAAAGACCTTCTTCTATATCGAACGAAGCGAGGCGAGCATCCTCTTATCACCCGCACGAATTCACGCCGGTCAAAAATTTCCTCCCACAATTTGCCGCGTTGGATTCGTTTGAACCACGTCGCAGGACGACCGAATTCAGCTTGCCTTTCCCCTCAATTATTGCAAAATACACCCCGCTACTGAAATTGGTAGCGGATGCGGCTCGCGGCAAATGACCGCCATCTCTTGTCTTGCGACAGGTGATCGGCGATTTTTTTTCGAGTGATGCGGGCGCAAACGGTGATGATTCACCGGGCCGGTCGGTAGGATACCCAAGTGGCCAACGGGGGCAGACTGTAAATCTGCTGGCTTACGCCTTCATTGGTTCGAATCCAATTCCTACCACCATTTTTAAACTTCGCTAACAATTCATTTTCCACTTGCTTTGCCCCTTGCACGTTTGCCATCGGTTAGCCACATTGGGCCAATCATGGATACCGATTCGCCTTCCTCGCTCGAATCAACCCCAGCACTTTGGAATCCGAATGCTGCGGCCTGCTGGTGTCTCGTGTTTACCCCGGTTTTTGGAATGTTCTTGCACGCCCGCAATGCGGAAAGTTTAGGGCGGCTTGCGGAAGCCAAGGCAAACCGTATATGGCTTTATGTTGCAATCACATTTCTGGCCGTTACTTTGTTTACCATTTTTATTCCCCGGTTTCCACCAGGCATCGTGAGACTGTGTGGACTTGGAATTCTTTTGGGCTGGTACTTCAGTGTGGCAAAGAAGCAGGTTCAATACGTCAAAGAAACCTGGCAGGACCAATATCCCCGGAAAACGTGGGGAAAGCCGATCTTAATCGCGATCGGAGGCTTGGTTGCCTATTTCGTTATCGCGATAATTCTTGGCGTCATCAATGCCGTTGTCTTTGGTCGGATCACTTCCGGCAATTAAGCATCATTTGCCCGCATGACCGACTGTCTAAAAAATATCTTAAATAGAAGCAGCGAATTGTCAGTTCAACGCATGAAGTCCAAGCACTTCTCATTAACCCCCAAGCTTTAGCTGGGGGAATTAACGCGAACGAATACACGAAACTGTTTTAACAGTTTCGTCCCCAGACACGTCTCCACCCCTAAAAACTCACCGCGAATTTCACCGGCTGCGATTGATTGGTAAACCGAATCCGCAACAATTTCTCCACCGGCGAATACTCAAAATTCTGAACCACTTGCCCTCCCTGTGTGATGCTCTTGGGAGCCTGCGGCGATCGCAACAAAATCAATCCCGGAGTATCCGCCACCCCTTCAACCGCGAAAGAAATCGCATAGTCAGACCGGCTCGTTACCAAAGCCCGCGCAGCCGACGCCAAAATCTGCGGCTGCCGACCCTTCGCCGCATCCAGGTCGCGAAGAAAATAGCGTTTGCCCGGTTCAATTTGAATGTTCGTCTGCATCCGCAATTCCGAATCGAATAAATTAACAAAATGCCCCGAAAGCACCTTCGGATCACCCGCCACCGATTCATCCAACCCAGCGGCAATCACGTACGGTCCGCGCCGAAGCAAAAGATAATTCGTCTCCCGCCATTTCAATTTGGCATCCGCCGCCGCTTGCTTCACCAACCTGACGACCGTTTCGTCTCCCTCCACACTTGCGGCCAAACGCGCCGGATTTTCGCGCGCCCAAATCACTTTTCCCCGACCGCATTTCCATTCCGTCGGCGTCGTTGAATCGTGGACAGCCGATTTGAAATCCAACCTTTCAAACAGATGTTCCCGCGGCGTCGCGTAATGATTTGTGCCGCTGTTCCACCAATCACGCACGCGATTGTAAGGATCGGAATCGTCATCGCAAACCACCAGCACGCCGCCTTGTTTCACCCACTTGGCCAAAGCGTTGTGATACTCGGGATCCAGCGGCTTCATGCCCTGATAAGTCAGCAGCAGCACCTTGAAACCCTGGAGATAATCCGGCGCGGTCACATTTTCCAACTGCACCGGCGTCACCGGCAAACCGCGTTTCAACAAAGGCATCGCGAGGCCGTACATCTGGCTCAGATGCGGATCACTCGGCGTCGGATCGCCGCGCTCAAACATCAGCGAATCACTCGCGAGCACTCCAACCCCGCGCGTGCCGCAATCCCATTCAATTTCCTTTTGATCCAAATCATTCAGCGTATTCATCACCGTCTGCAACTCCGTCGCGTACGCGGGCGGAATGGATTTACGATTTTCACGGCTCGCGGAACGCGGATAGCGCCCGTTGAAAATGCGCTCCGGCCACGGCGCAATTTCGTAATGCGATACCTCCGGTTGAAACAGCGACGCCACCAGCGTTGACTCCCAATTCCGCTGATAATCGTTCCAATCATGATTGGGATTGTCCTCGATGGGATCGTTCAAATACCAAACGCGCCTTCCCGTGGCCCGCACGAGATTCTGCATCGCGCCATATTCGAGAAACGCCGTTTCAAACGTCCGGCTGCGGACCTCGCCGCGAAAACGATTCGGCTCGCGCGATGTCCCCGTCCACACCTGCGCAATGTAACCATCGCAACCATTCAATCGCGCCAGGCTGGACTCCGGACTGACGATCCCCCATTGCGCATAATTAAGCAGGCTGTGAGTAGGCACGTAACATCTCACCTTTTTGCCCGTGCGATGATTAAAGTCCTGTACGTAATCGAACACCTGTTGCAACGCGCGCCGATAAAGAAAATATTTCAACTTGGAACTGCGCCACTGGGCGTCTACGGAACTATTCGGCGGCTGCCACGCTTCGCCGTAATAATTCTGCCACTCGCGCTTGAAACCCTCCGAATACCCGCCGCGCACCCAAAATTCCGGCTCCTCCAAATGAATGGCTTCCGCTCCCGAATCCAGCGCGCGCTGAACTCCCACGCACAGAAATTTTCCGTAATTCGTGCCGGGGCACATGTAATAGACATCGCCGCCGTGGCCGATCTTGTTTCCGTTGCGCTCCGTCTGCGCTTCGTCCTCGTGGCTGATGCCGTCGAAGCGACCGTAAAAATAATCCTGATAATTCCCCCACGCGACGCCCGTCATCACGTGAATGCGATACCCATGATCGCGCCACGTCTGAATCCGCTCAGGCAAACTCGCATCAATGCCATAAACCAGTGCCACGTCCGCGCGCAAATTTCCAAAACTGCTCCACGGCTTGCTGGTTTGAAAACAAGTGCGCTCCAAAATCTGTCCCGGATCAGTGGAAAACGGCGCTTCAAGATCCTCCGCCAGCGAGGACGATACCACCGAGAAAAGGGCAAGCAGGCTTAATTGTAAAAGGCGCATGGGACTTTGATGCTAATGCGCCGCGGCATATTCATGCAACTCTCCTGTAGCAGCGGTCATAGGCCGCTACAGATCGAACTCGATATAAATAGTCTTGAGATATTCGCCCTCCTTGAAATTCGCCGCGTGATCGGGCGCGTGCCCAGTCGTCGCAAGTTGAGAAAATTTCCGGCCCGACTTAGTCGCCGCATTACGCACCGCGTCGAAAAATTCCTCCGATGAAACATGTGCCGAACACGAAGCCGCTACCAAAATACCCCCGCGATTCAACGCACGAATACCGAGCACCGCCAACCGTTCATAAGCGTGAATGGCCCCCACGCGCTCCGTCTCACGCTTCGCCAGCGAAGGCGGATCGAGGATGATCAAATCAAATTTATTCTTGGTCTCTTCCAACCAGTCAAACGTGTCCGCCTGAATAAATTCGTGCGGACATTTTGAAATCGCCTTCATTTCGTCGTTCAGTGAAAAATTGCGACGCGCACTCGCCAGAGCGTGCGCGCTGATGTCGAGATCACTCACCGATGCCGCACCGCCACGCGCAGCGTAAAGCGAAAACCCACCGGAAAAACTAAACGCATTCAGCACCGAGCGCCCACGGGCAAGCTTCTCGACGCGACGGCGATTCTCCCGCTGATCGAGAAAGAAACCAGTTTTTTGACCACGCAAAACGTCGGCCTCAAATCGCAAACCCGTCTCGAGAAAAATCACGGGGCCGTCAAGCGGCGGGCCATGCAAAATTTGTCCGTCAGTAAATTTAAATTGCGCGGCCGCGAGTGACTGAATATTTCGGCTCAAACGCAGGACGGCGCGTTCATGCGGGATATGTTCACGAAACGGTGAAATAATTTCATTCAAACGCGGTAACCACGCGGCGGTATAAATTTTTAAAACCAGCGTGTCGCCATAACGATCCAGCACAAGTCCCGGCCACCCGTCGCTTTCGCCATTAATGCAGCGATAACCCGTGGTGGCCGTATCGAAAAGATTTTCGCGCCGCGCGAGAGTTTCCTTGAGACGCGCGAGCCACCAGTTGGCATCCACCGTTTGCGGCTTGCCGGCATGAAGGATGCGCACGCGAATGGGCGAATCAGGATCAAACAAACCAATCGCGAGAAAAGCATCTTTGCGGTCGTAAACAACGGCGAGTTCGCCCAGTTCACCGGCCCGATTTTGTTCGCGCACACTCTCAGCGAACAGCCACGGATGCCCGCCGCGCACGATGCTCTCCGCCGTCGCCGTCACGCGCAATCGAAGACGTGGAGAATTGCGGCTCGATGAATCGTTGGCTCTCAAACGCCGCGATCATGCCGTCCGATTTGTGGGAAAGTCGAGGCGATTGCGCGCGTTCACCGCTCAAGCGTTGATGGTCGGCTTCTCGGCGAGGATGACCCAATAAAGGTGCAACGCACGCATCATCTCAACGAGTCCTTCAAAGTTCACCGGCTTGACCAGATACGTGTTCGCGCCGAGTTCGTAGGCGCGGTTGACATCCGGGTCTTCCTTGGAAGAAGTCATGACCACGATGGACAGGCGTTTCAGGCCGGGCTGTTCGCGCACCCACGCGATGACCTCAAAACCATTTTTGCGCGGCATCTTGAGATCGAGCAACATCAGTCCAGGCAGTGGATGGAGAATGCGGTCGTGAAATTGTTCTTCGCCGCGCAGATAAGTGATGGCGTCCTCACCATCGCGCACGCGATGAAGCGGATTGCTGATCTGGGCTTGTTTGAAGGCTCGTTCCAGAAAGAAGACGTCGTTCTCGTCGTCGTCCACCAATAAGATAGGATGTATAGTTACAGCGCTCACAATTTCCCTCATGCCCGCGTCTCCCAGGCAAATCCGGAAGACATTTACTCCGAGACCGGTCGAACTTCAAGAAGTTCCAGATTAATTATTTTTTGGAGCGTTTGCTGCATACATAAATGACCTTGGGCGCATTCAGTTTTGGCAACCCGGAGGGTTACTTCCGCGCGCTGGGTGATCCCGCAACGGTTTCTGATTGCGCCTGTGTTTTATTTTTTGTCCAGAAGCTCCCGCACTTTCAGCGCGAGCGCATCAATCGTGTAGGGCTTCGTGAGAAATTCGCGGTCCTTGCCCAGTGTGCCGCGCAGGTTCATCGCTTCCTCCGTGTAACCGGAACAAAAAAGCACTTTCGTATCCGCAGAAATATTGTGCACGTAATCCGCCAATTCTTTTCCACCCATCTCAGGCATCACGACGTCGGTCACGAGAATGTCTATTTTACGATTCTTATTCGCGTGCAATAAATTCATCGCCTGCCGTCCGTTCGACGCCGAAAAAACCGTGTAGCCAAGCTGCGTCAAATACGCCACGCCCAGTTCGCGCACCATCGGTTCGTCTTCCACCAGCAACACCGTTTCCGTCCCGGTGCGGCGTAATTTGATCGTCTCCGATTTTGCTTTCGTTTCTTCCACTGCATCCACGCGCGGCAAATAAACTTTGAAAGTCGTTCCCTGGCCAACCTCGCTGTACACCGCGATATGTCCGCCACTTTGCTTGACGATGCCGTGACAGGTCGCGAGGCCGAGACCCGTGCCTTTGCCTTGTTCCTTGGTCGTAAAAAACGGCTCGAACAATCGGGCGCGCACGTCAGGCGTCATGCCGCTGCCGTTGTCGCTCACCGCGAGCATCACGTATTCGCCGGGCGCGACTTCGCTGCGCATCTCGGCATATTTCTCGTCGAGCGTGACGTTCGCCGTCTCGATGGTGAGGCGCCCGCCCTTGGGCATGGCATCGCGGGCATTGACGGCAAGATTGAGAATGACCTGTTCGATCTGGCTGAGGTCAGCTTTCACGCGTCCCAAATTTTCGCCGGGATTGGTCACGAGAATGATGTCTTCGCCGAGCAGGCGGCGCAGCATTTTTTCCATTTCGGAAATGCTCAGATTCAAACTCACGACCATCGGCTGCAACATTTGTTTGCGACCGAAGGCGAGCAGTTGCCGCGTCAACGCCGCTGCCCGATACGCCGCCTGTTTCACGCCGGTCATGTGGCTGTGCGAAGGATGGCTCGGCTCCATGCGCAACAGCACCATGTCTGAATAACCAATGATCGCCGTCAAAATATTATTGAAATCATGCGCCACGCCGGCGGCAAGCTGCCCAATGGCCTGGACTTTTTGCGCCTGCAAAAATTGTTGCTCCAGGCGTTTGCGTTCCGTCACGTCGCGCGAGTTGAAAATAATTCCCGCCACATCAGTGTCGTCCAAAAGATTTTGCCCCATCCCTTCGAGCGTGCGATACGTACCATCCTTGTGGCGAAAACGAAACGTGAGCCGTTCGGTATCGCCATTGGTTTTCAAGGCTTCGACGAAAGCTTTTTCGACGATCTGCACATCGTCGGGATGCACGAACTCAAACGCATTTTTGCCGCGATATTCTTCCGGCGCGAAACCGAGCACCGAATAGATCGAGTGGCTTTCAAATTGGATCGTGCCGTCCGCGCTGAGAATGGTGATGAGATCAAGCGCATTTTCCGTCAGCTTGCGGAAGTAAGCTTCGGTGTGCTGCAACTTCGCCGCCGCCTGCTCGCGCTCGATCACGCGGCCAAGTTGCGCGCCGACCTGCGACATGATTTTCAACAGCCGCGTGTCTGGCTCGTGTTCCACGCGCGAAAAAAATTCCAGCACGCCCGCCACGCCCGGCCCGATCACCAGCGGAAATGCGAACGCCGATATTAATTCCAGTGCTTTCACTTCGCCGGCTTTGGCAAGGGATTCCTCCTCCTGGATATTTTTCACCCAGACCGCTTTGCCGGTTTTGAAAACGCGCCCCGCCAATCCCATTCCTTTGGTCAAGCGAGATGCCTGCGTGGCGCGGCGAAAATCTTCGAACATCCTTGTTTGCTCGCCGTGCCAAACATCGAGCGGCACCAAGTCCACCGAGCCGTCTTCCGCCGTGAGATACACATGCCCAATCGGCCAACTGGTATAACCACAAATTTGATCGAGCGCGATTTGCATGGCTTCCACCACGCTCGCCGCTTGGTTCGCCGCCACGGTGATGGCCTGCAACAACTCCTGTCCCTGATGATTGTCGTTGAGATGTTGCACCGCGCGCTTGGCGATGGCTTGCGCCTCCAGACGCGCCGCGTTCTCGCGCGCAAGCTCAGTCTTGAGCCGCGCGATCTCCGCTTCCATTTCGTCCGCGTTGTGCATCATCTGGATTTTCATGGCCTGCACCAGACACTACGCGCGCCGCGGCTTTTTCGATGCCTCAATCGCGCGTATTCGCCCACAAGCCCACTCACTTAATTCGTCAAAATCCCCCTTTTGCCTAACCCCTTAAAACCAAGCCTCTTTGAATCCCTTTCCCAAAATGCTCGCCATCCCAAAAATCATCCTGCCAAAATCCCATTAATCCCCCAAAAACCCTTTTATTTCAATCATTTTAATAAATATTCAAATCCCTATTGACATAGTGTAGATTACTGCTAATCTCTACCGCATGAATAGATTTTTAACCGCTGCAATTGTCGGGCTGGCCTTCTCGGTCTCAGCTTTTGCCAGGGACGCCACCCTTCTCAATGTCTCCTACGATCCCACCCGCGAACTCTATCAGGATTACAACGCCGTCTTCGCCAAACATTGGAAAGACACCACCGGCGATACCGTCACCATCCGGCAATCCCACGGCGGTTCCGGCAAACAAGCCCGCGCCGTGATGGACGGTCTCGACGCCGATGTCGTCACCCTCGCGCTCGCCTATGACGTGGATGTCCTTTCCCAAAAAGTTCATTTCATCCCCGCCGATTGGCAAAAGCGCCTTCCCGACAACAGCACGCCTTACACCTCGACCATCGTTTTCCTCGTTCGCAAGGGCAACCCCAAAGGCATCAAAGATTGGTCCGACCTCATCAAGCCCGGCGTCTCCGTCGTCACGCCCAATCCCAAAACCTCCGGCGGCGCGCGCTGGAATTATCTCGCCGCTTACGGCTACGCGTTAAAACAAAACAACGGCGACGATGCCAAGGCCAAGGAATTCGTGCGCGCGCTCTTCAAAAACGTGCCCGTCCTCGATACCGGCGCGCGCGGTGCCACCACCACCTTCGTCCAACGCGGCATCGGCGATGTCCTCGTCGGCTGGGAAAACGAAGCCATCATGGCCGACAAAGAACTTGGCAAAGGACAATTTGAAATCGTCGTGCCCTCCATCAGCATCCTCGCCGAGCCGCCCGTCACCGTCGTGGATAAAGTCGCCAAACGCCACGGAACCGAAGCCCTCGCCAAAGCCTATCTGGAATACCTCTATTCACCCGAAGGCCAGGAAGTCGTCGCGCGGAATTTTTACCGCCCGCGCACCGCCTCCGTCCTCGAGAAATATCGCGCCCAGTTTCCCGACCTGAAACTCTTCACCGTCACCGACGAATTTGGCGGCTGGCAAAAAGCCCAGAAGACCCATTTCGCCGACGGCGGAACCTTCGATCAAATCTACACCCCCGACGGCCACTGATTTCCTAATCAAAACTTTCAACCACCATATATATAATATGAGCACCCTCACAAAAACCGAATCTCCCGTTGCTGTTGCCGCCGCCACGCCGCGTCTTCCCGAACGCCGTCCCTTGGAACGCCTCCTCTCGCAACTCGACCAGCTCGCCGAAAATTCCGATCATCTCCTGCGCCGTCCCTTCGGCAACTTCGAGAGCGGCGGGCAAAATTATCAGTTGCCCCGCTACCTGTATCTTGGCCCGCAGGGTGGGGGAGACATCGTCCGCCTCGGCATCTTCGCCACCATTCACGGCGATGAACCCGAAGGCGCGCTCGCGCTGACCCGCCTCGTCGCCGCGCTCGAAAAAAATCCCGCGCTCGCCAAAGGCTATTGCCTCTTCATCTACCCCGTGTGCAATCCGACCGGCTTCGAGGACAACACCCGCCACGCGCGCAGCGGCAAAGACCTCAACCGCGAATTCTGGCGCAACTCCGCCGAGCCCGAAGTCCGCCTCCTCGAAACCGAAATCTGGACGCACGCCTTCGACGGCATCATCACCCTCCACGCCGACGATACCAGCCACGGCCTCTACGGTTACGTCGCCGGTCACATTCTCGCCGAAAACTTGCTCGAACCCGCGCTCCGCGAAGCCGAAAAATTTCTCCCGCGCAACCGCGAAGTCAGCATAGACGGCTTCGACGCAAAAAACGGCGTCATCTCGCAAGGCTTCCCCGGAGTCCTGCGCGCGCCCAAAAACATGAAACAACCCCCCTTCGAGATCACCTTGGAGACACCGCAAAAAGCCTCGCTGCACCTGCAAGTCGAAGCCTTCGCCGCTGCCCTGCAAACCATCCTCGTCGAATACCAATCCCTCCAATCCATCGCCCAAAATATCTAAACCAAATCCATTCTATCGCCCGCTGCGGTGGCAACCTTCGCGTCGCCACCGCGCGGTCTTTTTTTGCCATGCACCCCCAACCTGATTTTTCCCCGCTTTGAATCCTATTCCTTATCCGTGTTTTATTCGTGTTCCATCCGCGGCTAAAATTCCCCGGTGTCCGTCCGTCCGTGCCCCGGGGAGCGCACGCGCCCTCGCGTGCAGTGGCTGGCGCCCTCGCCGGCCACATCTGAGAATTTCCGAAATTTATCCGTTCCTTGAAATTCAACCCGTCAACCGCCATCGGCGAAGGCGGAGCAGCGCCGCAGTCCCGCAGGGACGACCGAACTTAGCCCAGCCATTTATGGCTGGGTTTGCGTCCGTTACAAATCAAGTCCCGCAGGGACTAAAGAAATCCCCGCATGGAACCAACGTCCACCCACTCGCCCACCGCTTCTCATTAACCCCCAACTTTAGTTGGAGGAACCACCGGGCGCGCAAAACCGAAAACTGTTTCAACAGTTTTCCCCACCCGTGTTCATTCCGTGTTCCATCCGTGGCTAAAATTCCTCTCCCTGTAGACCTCCGCGCCTCCGCGCCTCCGCGGTTCAAATTAAATCGTCCCTTCACATGCTCGTGATTCTTTGACACCCTAACCGCCAATCGCGATGCCCAAAAAGAAATTCAACCCCCTGCCCGGATTCGGGCTGACGATGGGCTACACCTTGCTCTACCTCAGCCTCATCGTCCTGATCCCCCTCGCGGCGTTGCTCATAAAAACCTTCGAGCTTTCCTGGAGCGAATTCTGGCAACTCATCACCAACCCCCGCGCCATCGCCGCGTACAAACTCACCTTCGGCGCGTCCGCCATCGCCGCCCTCATCAACTCCCTTTTCGGCAGCCTCCTCGCGTGGATACTCGTTCGTTACGATTTTTTCGGCAAACGCTTCATTGATGCCCTCATAGATTTTCCCTTCGCGCTCCCCACCGCCGTCGCCGGCCTCACGCTCTGCGGCCTGTTTGCCGCCAACGGCTGGCTTGGGCAATTTCTGGTTCCGCTCGGCATCAAAGGAACCAACACCGCGCTCGCCGTCGTCATCGCGCTCACCTTTGTGGGCATGCCCTTCGTCGTGCGCACCTTGCAACCCGTTTTGCAAAACCTCGAACAGGAAGTTGAAGAAGCCGCCGCGACCCTCGGCGCGAGCCGTCTGCGCACCTTCCTGCAAATCCTCGCGCCCACATTATTCCCGACCGTTCTGACTGGATTCGCCCTCGCCTTCGCGCGCGCCGTCGGCGAATACGGCTCCGTCACCTTCGTCTCGGGCAACCTGCCGTTTAAAACCGAGATCGTCCCGTCCCTCATCGTCTATCAACTTGAAGAACACAACTACGCCGGCGCCACCGCCATCGCCGCCGTCCTCCTTGTCATCTCCTGCGCCATCCTCGCCGCCATCAACTGGCTCGAAGTCTGGACCAGCCGCTTCAACAAATGACCCCAAATTATTTCCAACCCAATTTCTTTTACCGCCCATTCTTAATGCAGAGGCGCAGAGACGCAAAGGCGCAGAGGGGGAAAGATTTTTTCAAAAAAGACAAATCATCAATCCAAAGCGGTTTCATAAAATCGCCAACCTTTAGACTTTCCTACGCTGCCGAACCACCAAACAAAAAATTCCCTTTTCTCCCATTCGCCGTCCGCAAGGACCTCTGCGCCTCTGCGCCTCTGCGCCTCTGCGTTAAATTGGCGAACCCACATCAACAAAACCCAACCCACAATTTTGCGCCTCGAAATCTGAGATTTCTCCTCCCTCTCCTGCAACGCAGTTGCGGGGGAGGGGTGGGGAGGGGGCACGCCCAACAAAAAACCACGACCGCACGACAGTTCCAACGCCTCTCATTAACCCTCAACTTTAGTTGGGGGAATAACCCAGCGCGAAAAAAAGAAAACTGTTTCAACAGTATATCTCACCGTGTTTATTCCGTGTTCCATCCGTGGCTAAAAACTCCTCTCCCAGTGCCCGTCCGCAAGGACCTCTGCGCCTCTGCGCCTCTGCGCCTCTGCGTCAAATCAGCCTCTTCCACGGTTCACCCAATTCCATAACCATGCCCGGCGCCGCAAAATCCCGACTCAACCTCCGCCAATCCGCCTCCCGCCGCGGCGCGGAAGAATCGCCGCTCGTCAAGTGGACCCTCATCACCATCGGCCTCGCCTTCGCGCTCGTCTTTCTGCTGCTGCCCCTCATCAGCGTATTCGTCCAGGCCTTCGCCAAAGGCCTCCATTACTGGTTCGATTCCGTCACCACCGCCGATTCCCTTTCTGCGATTCGTCTCACCCTCCTCATCGCCGCCATCAGCGTCCCGCTCAACCTCGTCTTTGGACTCGCCGCCTCCTGGGCCATCGCCAAGTTTGAATTTCGCGGCAAAAGTTTTCTCATCACCCTCATTGATTTGCCCTTCGCCGTCTCACCCGTCGTTTCCGGCCTCGTCTTCATTTTGCTGTTCGGACTCCAAGGCTATTTTGGCGCGTGGCTCGACGACCATAATATCCGCATCATCTTCGCCGTGCCCGGCATGGTCCTCGCCACCATCTTCGTGACGTTTCCCTTCGTCGCGCGCGAAATTATCCCGGTCATGCAGGCGACCGGTTCCGAGCAGGAACAAGCCGCGCTCACGCTTGGCGCGAGTGGCTGGCAAACCTTTTGGCACGTCACCTTGCCCTCCGTGAAATGGGGTTTGCTTTACGGCGTCATCCTTTGCAATGCCCGCGCGATGGGCGAATTCGGCGCCGTCTATGTCGTCTCCGCGCACATCATGGGCCAGACCGAAACCATGTCCCTGCGCGTCGAAAGTCTATATGAAGATGCCCGCGGCGAAACCGCCGCCTTCGCCGTCGCCAGCCTGCTCGCGTTGCTCGCGCTCGTCACCCTCGGTTTGAAAACGTACGTCGAATGGCGCACCCAGCGAAATTACGAACTCGCCCAGCAAGCCATCATTCCTCTACACTCCGCCCCCGTTAAAGATTCAGCCTCTTCATGAGCATCGAACTCAAACACGTCAGCAAAAAATTCGGCGAAGTCAACGCCGTCAACAATGTCACGTTTTCCGTAAAGGAAGGCGAACTCATGGCGCTGCTCGGCCCCAGCGGCGGCGGCAAGACCACCGTCCTGCGCATGATCGCCGGTCTCGAACTCCCGACCGATGGCGATATTTTCATTCGCGGCCAGCGCGTGAACGACATCCCCGTTCAGAAACGCAATATCGGTTTCGTTTTCCAAAATTACGCGCTGTTCAAAAACATGACCGTGTTCAAGAACATCGCCTTCGGCCTCAAAATTAAAAAATGGCCGCGCGCCGAAGCCGAGGCCCGCGTGATGGACCTCCTGAAACTTCTCGGCCTCGAAGGTTTTGAGAAACGCTATCCCCATCAGCTTTCCGGCGGCCAACGCCAGCGGGTCGCCATCGCCCGCGCCCTCGCGCCCAAGCCCAGCGTGCTCCTGCTCGACGAACCTTTCGGCGCCGTGGACGCCAAGATCCGCCAGGAACTTCGCGAATGGCTCGTCCACCTGCACCACGACCTCAACGTGACCACGCTATTCGTCACCCACGACCAGGAGGAAGCGATGGAAGTATCCGACCGCATCGTGATCTTTTCCAGCGGCGCGCTCGCGCAAATCGGCACCCCGCGCGAAGTGTACGAACAGCCTTCGAACGAATTCGTCGCCCGCTTTATCGGCGTGATGAATGTGCTCGAATGCAAGGTCGAAAATAAAATGGCGCGCGTTGGCGAACTCGAATTCCCCGCGCCCGGCAGTCCCGACGGCGAAAACATCCGCATCGGTTTCCGCCCCTACGCCGTGCAAATCTCCACCGACCTCGCGCAATACCGCTACCGCGCGATCCTTCGCCGCACCTATTTCCTCGGCATCATGCTTCGACTTGAAATCGAGTTACCCTCCGGCCTCACCTTGCGCTCCCGCATGACCAAGGAAGAATACGCGCAACTCCAACTCTCCGACGGCTGCGACATCTCCTTCCACATCCGCCAATACCGCACCCTCGCCCGCGAAGGCTCCGGCCTCCCCCCCGAACTCCAAACCAACTACGTCGCCCCCCCCACCATCGCCGAACACATTTAAAACCCCAAATTTGAACCGCGAAGACACCGAGAAAAACAAATCTGGGTTCCTTTCAAGGTGAATCTTCGTCCCCTTCAATCCAAGTCCCGCAGGAATAATTGATATCCTAAAGCATAGTAGGGCTGCGTTGCCGCGCAGCCGTCCGGGATCCAGCTTCGGACAACCGACAATCTAGGACACGGGTAAGGCGGAACTGCTGCTCCGCCGTCCGAAGTCCCGCAGGACGACCGAAAATCCAGCGCACGGTAGGGCTGCGCTGCTGCGCAGCCGTCAGAAGTCCCGCAGGGACGACCGACCTTAGCCCAGCAATTTATTGCTGGGTTAGAATCCCCGTTAAACCAAGTCCCGCAAGGGACGAAAGAAAACACAATAGTTCAACCGGACTTGCACCAACCAAGCGCTTCTCATTAACCCCCAACTTCAGTTGGGGGAATAGCCCGGCGCAAAAAACAGAAAACTGTTTCAACAGTTTTCCTCACCCGTGTTTAATCAGTGTTCCATCTATTAGCCGTTTAATTCCTTGTCCTCTCTGCGCCTCCGCGCCTCTGCGTCAAAAAAAGCCCAACACCAAATCGCCACCCCACCCGGCACTCTTTCCCCCAGTGCCGTCCGCAAGGACCTCCGCGCCTCCGCGGTTAAGTTTGGCTCTACATCCCAATCATCACCCGCACCGCCCGTAACATCTCCACCTGCATCCCCAAATTTTTTATCTCCGCCTCCACATTGATGTAAGGAATCCCCCGCTTCGCAAAAAACACCGACAACGACCCATCCTCAGTCACATTCGCGTTGTCCTGTAACACAACATTGAATTCCCGCTCGCGCAAAAATTCGAAATACGATTCCTCCGTCACATAAAAAAAGTCAAACTTATCGCGGCTACTGCTGATATGCGTCAACGCCGCCTCCGATTTCAAAAGCCCATTCGGCCCAAAACTCTCCACCGAAAAAGTTCCATCTATCGTATTGTGCAACGCGATAATCACCGGCTCCTTTTCCAACGCCAAAACCCGCAGATATTCCGCCGCGAACGCCTTGATCGCCGCCGCCGCTTCTGGCGCATTCACACTATGCTTCGTAAGCGTCGCCGCGATGCCTGCGTCCGAAAAAATTCGATTCGGATCAAACGAAAATGTTTGCCCGCCCAGCGAGAACGTGATCAACCGCTCCCCCGAATGCACCAGTTCGATCACACGCCCGCCGAACTCGGCAATATTCGCCTTGCCCGCCGCCACGGACACATCCTCATCGTCATGCACATTGATCATCGTCGGCAGCGGCCCCTTGTTTTGGTGAACCACCGCATCCACCGTCCCATCGCCGAGCTTCAACGAAAATATCATCGGCATTCAACTACCTGTTAGTAACTCCGCATTCAAGCTCAACTAACTGCACCCCTCCCACCGGACCGCGGGTCTATGACCCGCAGCAACATAAAAAAAGATTGCCGCTCGCGACTTATTCCATGACTCAAAAAAAAGATAATCCACATTACCCACATATGCCCGTGAATGCATCTCTCTTCAACCCGGAGGGTTGGCGGACATTAAGGGCGCTGGAAAATACGAACCATTAATCTGCTCAAGCTCAACCCGCCAGCCCTTTGAGATACGCAAATACTAACTCCGGTAAGTCATCGCTGTAACCCCCTTCTAACACGCTAAACACCGGCACGCCCAATTTTTTTATCTCCGCGCCCATCCAAAAATAATCCTCCGCCTCCAGCGTCTCCTGCGCCAGCGGATCTCGCGCGTATGCGTCAAATCCCGCCGACACCCCCACCAAATCCGGCATGAATTTCTTCACCCCCTCCAGCGCCTTCGCCAAAATTTTTCGATACTCCTCTCGCGGCGTCTTCGGCGCGACGGGAAAGTTGAAACAATTTTTCCCCACGTCCGCGCGTCCCGTTCCCGGATAACATGGCGATTGGTGAATCGAAAAAAATGCCGCGCCCGGCACATTCGCTAAAATCGCCTCCGTCCCATTCCCGTGATGCACGTCAAAATCATAAACCGCCACCCGTTTCGCCCCCGTCGCCAGCGCGTGCAACGCCGCAATCGCGATCGAATTGAAATAACAAAATCCCATCGCCTGCTCCCGCGTCGCATGATGCCCCGGCGGCCGCATCAAACTCATCGCCGTCTCGCCCGCCCGCGCCGCCATCAGCGCCGCCAGCGCGCCCCCCACCGACCGCCGCGCGTGCTCCGCGATCTTCGGATAATTCGGCGTATCCGAATCGAATTTCTCGCCCGCATCCACCCGCGCCACGTGCGCCGCCGAATGCGCCCGCAAAATAATTTCCTCCTCCACCGGCCACGGCTTGCCCCACGCAATCGGCAATTCCTTTTGCTCCCGCAATTTCGCCAGCGTCCCGCGAATCCGCGAAGGCCGTTCAGGATGTCCCGCCGCCGAATACTCCATGCACCGCTCGTCCGTGATTAGTTTCATCGCTGTCTCCGTTGGAATAACTACGCACCCGTATTAGTTTTTTATAAATGCGCCGCTGATTCTTTCATCAGTTGCCTTTTTCGCCTGCGCCGTTACAGTGGTCTAAATTTGATGATAGTTCAAACCATGAAAAAATCATTCAGCCTTTTCGCTGGAATCTTCACCGCGATCTGCCTCACTCAAAATGTTTGCCGCGCCTGGGACTACGAGGGCCATCGTTTCGTCAATCAACTCGCCCTCGCCTCGCTGCCCACGAATTTTCCCGCCTTCGTCCTGACTCCCCAAGCCCGCGAACGCATCGCCTTTCTCGCCGGCGAACCCGACCGCTGGCGCAACACCCCCGACCTCACCCATTACAACGGCCCCGATCATTACATAGACATGGACGAGTTGCCCGCTTACGGCATTGACGTAAATAAGCTCACCCATTTTCGCTACGACTTTGCCGCCGAACTCGCCGTCGCGCGCGCCATGCATCCCGACAAGTTCCCGCCCATTGATCCCGAAAGAAATTCCGACCACACCCGCCAACTCGTCGGCTTCCTCCCGTGGGCGATCATGGAAAATTTCGACAAACTCAAATCCGGTTTTTCCTACCTGAAAGCCTTTGAAAAAGGCGGCACGCCCGAGGAAATCAAAAACGCCCAGGAAAATATCATCTACATCATGGGCGTGATGGGCCATTACATCGGGGACGCCGCGCAACCGCTTCACACCACCATGCACCATCACGGTTGGGTCGGTGAAAATCCGCAGCAGTATTCAACCGACACCAAAATCCACGGCCGCGTTGACGGCTATTTCCGCGAACTAAGTCCCGCCGGCTTCAACGAACTCAAAGCCCGCATCCACACCGCTGAATTACCCGCCACCGAACTAAATATGACCACCGGCGATACCTTCAAACAAATCCTCACCTACATTGTCAACGTAAACAAAGAAGTCGTCCCGCTCTACGAACTCGACAAAGCCGGCAAACTTTTCGGCGGAGGCGTAGCCGGCGCGGACGGCAAAGCTTTTCTCGATAAACAACTCGTCCTCGGCGGCCAAATGCTCGGTGATTTCTGGTACGCCGCCTGGCAATCCGCGCCCGAAGATACCTATCTCGAAAGCTCCCTCGCCCGCCGCAAACTTCCTCCTGGCGACAGCTCAAAATAAAACGATCCTGCGCGATCCAGCGTGCGCAATCTGAACTTTCAACGCCACGGCAGCGGCCTTCCGTTGATCATCCTCCACGGCCTGTTCGGCTCGCTCGACAACTGGCAAACCGTCGGCCGCATCCTCGGCGAAAACTTTCAAGTCTTCACCATTGACCAGCGCAATCACGGACGCTCCCCGCACAGCGACGAATTTAATTACGCCGTCATGGCCGATGACCTCCGCGATTTCATGGCGGAACATCAACTCCCCCGCGCGCATGTTCTCGGCCACTCCATGGGCGGCAAAACCGCCATGCACTTCGCCTTGCGTCATCCGCAACTGGTCGAAAAATTGATCGTCGTGGACATCGCGCCCCGGGCTTATGCGCCCGCGCACCTGCATATTTTTGCCGCGCTAGCATCGCTCGACCTCACCGCCTATCGCGACCGCAATCAAATCGCCGGAGCCCTCACGCCCGCCATTCCCGACGCGCCCACGCGCCAATTCCTGCTCAAAAATATTTCGCGCGACGACACCGGCGCATTCCGTTGGAAACTCAACCTCCCCGCCATTCGCGCGAATTACGATTCCCTCAACGCCGCCCTCGAACCCGGCCCGGCCTTCGTCGGCCCCGTGTTATTTCTCAAAGGCGGACGCTCCGATTATCTTAGCGAAGCCGATGTTCCGCTCATCCACCAATTATTTCCCTGCACAACCGTCAAAACCATTTCCGAAGCCGGCCATTGGGTCCACGCCGACGCCCCCGATCAATTCATCAAACACGTGCTCCGATTTCTTCAATAAATTAAAATGCCGCAAACCGCCCACGCTGGATAAAATAATTCCGGCAAAACGCAAGAAATTTTCGACGCGCAATTCCAATCCCTTTGCGAAAAAATTAAATTCACTTTATAAAATATTTTCCCTGCTTGACTTGCCAACCTGTGATAAACTATGTGAGGGTGTAGTACAGCATGGTGACCAACGAGAAATTGAAGGCTCGAACAGCTTCAACTGCGAGCGCGGGTAAAAACGCTCCAGCCAGCGGAAAATCTGTCTCGACGTTCTTTGATTCCCACCGCTCGCCACTCCTTTGCAACAGCCGAATCATTCAGAAGTTTTTCCCATGTCACCAGCCGCCGCTAAATCATTAAACGCCGCCGTTCCTGAATCTGTCGCGATGCCGTCGCCCGCCGACATCGCCGAGAAGATCAAGGAACTCGTCCGCCTCGCGCAAGAGCAGGGCCACCTCACCTACGGCGATATCCACGACGCGCTGCCCTCCAGCATCATCGCGCCCGAAGTCCTCGACGATATTTATCAACAGCTTCGCGGTCTCGAGGTGGACATCGTGGATCAGGCCGAAGTGGATCGCGTCAAGACCGCCGAGATCGAACCGGAAGACGAAAGAGCGCGCCTCGATATTCTCGATGATCCCGTCCGCATGTATCTCAAGCAAATGGGCAACATTCCGTTGCTCACGCGCGAACAGGAAGTCGAGATCTCGCAACGCATCGAGGCAGCCGAAACCGCCGTGCGCGAAACCGTGTGCAGTTTCGGCTTCGCCGGGAAGGAACACATCGCGCTCGCCGAAAAACTTTTGTCCGAGCCGCCCAAGGAACGCTTCGACCGCGTTGTCGTAGATAAAAAAATCGAAGGCCGCGAAAAGCATCTCAAGGACCTCCGCAAACTCATCAAGCGCGCGCAAGTTCTCGATCAGGACGTGGACGAAAAATTCGCCGCCTGGCAATCGGTCACCGATGCCGCCGAACGCGAAGCGCGCCTCGAAGCTTTCCGCCAGGTTGATAAAAAACTGCGCGCCCTCTTCGTCAAATTTTATTACAAACACAAAGTCATCGAGGAGATGACGCTCGTTGCGGAAAATATCCACGACAAAATTCTTCTGAGCCTCGGCATCATCGAGACGTGGGGCCAGACCGATCATTTTGCGCAAAGCGGCGCCGCGATCCAGTTCGAGCAACAGAAACTTCGCGCGCTCGAAAATTTCATCCGTCTGCCCAGTGCGGACTATTTGCAGGCGCATGGCAATCTCCGCCGCCATGCCGCCCGCGCGCTGCAGGCCAAGACCGAAATGGTGGAAGCCAACCTCCGCCTCGTCATCTCCATCGCCAAGCGCTACACCAATCGCGGCCTCTCGTTTCTCGATCTCATCCAGGAAGGCAACATGGGCCTGATGAAAGCCGTCGAGAAATTCGAGTATCGCCGCGGCTATAAATTTTCCACCTACGCCACCTGGTGGATTCGCCAGGCCATCACCCGCGCCATAGCTGATCAGGCCCGCACCATCCGCATCCCGGTCCACATGATCGAGACCATCAATAAATTGATGCGCGTGCAGAAACGGCTCATCCAGGATTTTGGCCGCGAGCCCACCGCCGAGGAACTCGCCGAGGAAATGCAACTCCCCGCCGAACGCGTCCGCGCCGTGCTCAAGATGGCGCAACAACCCATCTCCCTCCAGTCACCCGTCGGCGATGGCGACGACGCCAGCTTCGGCGATTTCATCGAAGATAAAAGCACGGAGAATCCCTCCGAACTGACAAGCTTCACCATCTTGAAAGACAAACTCGGCAACGTCCTGTCGAGCTTGACCCAGCGCGAACGCAAAGTTTTGGAACTCCGCTTCGGCCTCGCCGATGGCTGCGCGCGCACTCTTGAAGAAGTCGGCCGCCAATTCAACGTCACCCGCGAACGCATCCGCCAGATCGAAGCCAAAGCCCTCCGAAAAATGCGCCACCCCACGCGCATCCGCCAGTTGCAGGGGTTCCTGGAATTTGAACCAGTGGAGTAGAGTGTAACCATCGCAACTTTCCCGATACGAGTAAAACGGAAGGTAAGAATTCGACGCTTCGGTGATAGCGTGCTTTTTTATTCCTGACAAATTCCGTGCCGTATTTATTTCTTTGAGCCGTGAATGCTTGATGATAACAATCCCGGCGCTGCCAGATGAAAATGTTCCAAGATTGTTTCGATAACAAAGTGCGGCTCACCGACGAGCGGCTGGGCCATATTTTGGAACACAAGGAAATGCAAGACATGGCCGCAGAAATTGGACGAATTTTGCGCCAGCCTCAATTTGTGCGAAGGTCGCGCGCGGATACTGCCGTGCGGCTATTTTATGAGTTTTACGCGCAAACAATTGTTGGTGGCAAATGGCTCTGTATTGTGGTTAAGTATGTAGAGAATGACGCATTTGTGGTAACTGCCTACCTGACGGACAAACCGAAAGCCGGAGAAGATTTATGGGCGAAAAAATAAAAGTCTGGTTCGACGCCGAAGCTGATTTTCTTGAAGTCAGGTTTTCGGATGCTGTTGGTTACATGCAGGAATCGCAACACGACGCCGTCATGGAACGCGTGGACGCTCAAGGCCACGTCATCGGCTTTAGCATTTTGGGGGTAAGCCGCTTCAAAAAAGACAAGCCTCTCGAAGCGGATCTGGCAATTACTTGACTCAAGCACTTAGTCGGAAGTAAGCGCCGTCAAGCTTCATGGACGCAAAGCCTTCGCGACACCACACTCATTCCCACAACCACAAAACCCAGCAACCCGAAAGTTCCCGTCGCATCCGGCGCGGGAATCAAGGATTCCGCATCCCACGATCCCAAAGTATCCACATCATACTGATTGTATAAGAGGCTCCGCAAACTCAGGTCGTTGCCGCCGCCCGAATTTTCCGTCACGAAAATATTTCCAAAAGGCGCTGTCGAAAGGCCCGCGATGAACATCTCCGTGATGTGATCCGGATTCCACGTGAACGTCGGGTCCGTCAGGAAAACACTTCCGGAAGAAAGATTCATGCTCAGTGGCCCGAAGCGCGGTGTGTAAATCTCAATCGAAATGATATCCGCCAAAGTGCCGTGGCTGGACTCCGGCGAATCCAAAACAATGGTCCCCGAATAACCCGGTGCGCCGCCAGTCCAGATATAAGTCGTATCCTGCGCCTGAGCCACCAAGCCCAACGCAAGCAACAACCCACAAAAAACCGCGCTATATTTATTGATCTTCACGACACCTATCGGAATTTACGCAAGGAAACATGGCAGAAAGCCCCCTTTATTACAATCTAATTCCCCGCTGGTTTTCAGCCCATGATGACGTCAAAAATGCATGATTTTGCAATAATCACAAACCAGCGCAACTGGCGGCAGGCGAACGAGAAACGCCTAATGCTTCCCATACTTCTGTATCCAAGGCGCAGGTTGTTCCCCTAAATCCTCACCCGTTTTTGCGCGAAGATGTGCGATGATTTCCTGCTCCGCGTTAGTCCTGGCACGTTCCACAACCCGATCCAGTCGCGATCCTTCCTGTTGCTTGCTGCCCGATGGATAATAATTGATTACCTCTTTGAGCCCTTCAATCGCGCCTGCGGGATCGCTTTGCATCGCATGTTTCCACGCGTCCTCAAAAATCTGCGTCTGATCATCCGCAAATGCGACACGAATGTTGAGCCATCCATAACTCCAAAAAAGGTATCCATACATCACCATCAGTACAGCGCAAAAAACACCCAAACCAATCGTCAAACGCTTATAAACTAAAGGGCTTATCATTCGGACAAAATAATTTGAGACTGACAAAGATTCTTAACGCTTTACCGCGCGATTGAAAAAATAACTTTGACCACATTAAACCGGTCATGCGCCCTGAGACCTTGCTTCCCGCCATCGCCATACGCGCTGAACACCGCCCACACCGTCGCGCCGTCCGCACTCATCCATTTCTCCGGAAATTCGCACGTGAGACCTTCACCCGCCGCGCCCATCCCGGCCCAATTATTATAATACGCCACCGTTGACCACGGACCCCACGGCTCGCGCGCTTCAAAAAGACCCAACTGCCCCGGCCCTTCGTGAAAACACGCCAGCAAATATCGCTTCAACCCCGGATCATAATTCATCCCCGCCGGCGCCGAGCCATTCGCATCCGTAAATATCGGACCAGCCATTGCGAAATCCTGGTCCCACACAGGCTGGCCTTTCGCGCCACGACCGGTAAAAAATTGAATCGCCTCGCGCTCGCGGATCTTCCCGCGCGGCGCTCGTGCCAGATAAAGATTCGTGTGAGAATTTTCCGGCCCGATCTTCACCCCGTAAAAATAAATATAATCCTTCAGCGACACCGGCACACCCGAACCATCCTTTCCAAAATTGATAAATCTTGCCGGCTGAAAACGATTCGTTCCCTTGGGAAACACCCACTCACAACGCGTCCAGGCCGCCCCCCTATTCGTGGACCACGCGAGCACATGCGTGACATCTGGCCACGTTCCGTCCTGAAGATTGACCAGCGCATAAAGAACCCCCTCGTCAAAAAGTATCCCACCGGTTTTCCCCTTTTTCGGAAAAGCCGTTGGATTCTCCGGATTCTTTCCGCCGTTGACATTGAACCCGCGGAAATCCTCCGGCGAACCTTCCAGCCGCGCAAAACCCAAACCCACGCGCCCATCCTGGTCCGAACCGCCAAACCCGCCGCCATCACCCCACGCGAGATACAAGTTATTATCCGGCCCCCAAGTGACCGGCCAAAGATCACTCCCCGGAGCCGCCCAGCGATAAGTCTCCCACTCCCACGAAACGCTTTTGATCAGCGAACTCGGCGGATACGGCAATTCCCGAACCCGCGCCTCACCCGCCCTCAATAAATTCGCCGAAGCAACCAGAACCAACGCAACAACACAAATCACGCGAGCCAAGAAAATTCGACTTAACCCAAAATAAAATATGGCCTTCATCAGCAAGAGGAGTTCAACCAAAATACTCGCCGATTTCCACAACCGCAGTCAATCGAAGTTCGTGGCCGGAAAAATTTAAATTCGCTTTGAAGAAGTGCCGCCCCGAAGTGCGAAAGAACATCCATCGCCTTGGCTTTCATGTCAGCATCAGGCAACCAGGCGTTCGCCGCTATTAACTTGCAAATCCCCGGTAAAGCTGACATATTTGTCAGCATGAAGACCGTATCAAAACGGGAATTAGTTCGCAACCCATCGCTGGCTTCTCATTTAAAGCCGGGACAATCGTTGCAACTGGAAGACGGCAAAGAACCGCTGGTGGTTTCCCGCCGCAAACGCACGCGCCTGACCGCGTCGCAAATCCACGGGGAACTCGACCGGATCTGTAAAAATGCGCCTGCCCAGGACACTCTGGCCGCCCTGCGGGATTTGCGGCAATGACCATCTATCCCGACGCCTCATTTTTGGTTTCATGGTTGTATCGGCCCGACCCCCTGAATGCCAAAGCGCGTGCTTGGTTCGTGAAACATCAGGCCGACGATTTCGTGATCTCGGACTGGAGCCGGTTTGAAACCATCAACACACTGCGCGATTTATGTCTCCGCCCGCACCCGCCGAAACCGGAATTGATTGAGGCTCTGCGACGCTATTTTTTTCTCATTTGTTAAATAACGGGCCCTTTGAATTGGCGGCGGTGAATTGGGACGAGGTGCTCAAAGACGCCCATCAAATCAGCGCCGCATTTGGGGCAAAATTTAAAGCTCGCAGTGCCGATGCGTTGCATGTTGCAATTCTGGAGCAAGTCAATCCTGATATTTTTGTGTCAGGAGATAAAGATCAGTTGGTGCTGGCAACGGCGCGCGGATTTCGGACCGCGTCCTTTTATTAGATTTTAGTGGGCCCATAGCTCAGCGGTTAGAGCAGGCGACTCATAATCGCTTGGTCGTTGGTTCAAATCCGACTGGGCCCACCATTACCCAATCCAATCTTCACAAGGCATGTTCAGGAGATAACCCCAGCGAACGCCGCCTCGGTTGGATTGGATGGCATGTTCAACCACGCCCGGCTTGCCGCCGCGCGTACGAGATCGAGTAAACCTGTGCGCGAAAAGCCGGAAGCGGGTCGTCCGACAATTCAATGCCATCCGTCAAATGCGTGGGATCATAGATCATCGCCCGCTCGGTTTCTGCGCTCTTGGAATCAATCGCATTCAATCGAATGGTCCCGAGCACGACCTTCTGGCAATCATCCGGCCAAACGAGCGTGGCGTCGTTCGTCGGATCATTGGGCCCAGCGATTTGGACTTGGAGCCGGAATTCCACCGGCGCTTTGCCGATGCGTTCCTTAAGTTCATCCATGAGAAAATTCGGGGACTTGGCCGCCGCGCTTGCCGGGTCTAAATGCTGCTCTCCCGCAAGCGGGACAATTTGATAGCGAGTGGTCTGCCGCTGCCCGGCTGCGTTCACGAATACGAACGAGTTGTTGCCGAAATAAGTGTAGGTGGCAAAGCTGGCTGGCTGCGGATTCGGCGTGGAAAGGAACCGCATCGTGTTCGGATGCGCGGCAAGAAACTTCTCGAACGGCGTCGGTTTCGGAGTATCGGGTCCGCTCGCCAAAAAGCTGCCGAGGAACGCGACAAAATCCGCCGGTGTCCCCGCCGGAAATCCATTCTGGCCGTTGGAGACGATGTCAGCGATGCCGCCGCCGGGAAGCTTGAATCGAATGGCCATGCCCTTCGGATTGGAATTGGGATCGCCGTCAGGAATCTGCGGAACTCCTGTGGCGTCCGAGAAACGGACGACGACCGGAACAGACTGGCTAAAATGCACCGCCCGGCTCACCGCTGAGGCAGTAGGAGCCGGTTCAAAAACGCCCTCGCAAACAATTCCCTTGGCGTGAGCCATCCGAAAGCCGGGATTATTTCCGAAAGCTTTGAGAAAAAGGCCGGCGGCTTCCTGCGCGAGTTGTTCAGTATCAGTTGTCATAGGTTTCGTGATGTCATTGGACATAAAAACTCCGGTTGCAATTTTAAGGGTTTAGGATTTTTCCCTGCGAACGCAAAAAATTTAGAACGACACTGATTGATACGCGAGATTTACTTTTTATGAAAATATTTTATCCCGATGATTTTTGAAACCGGGTCAGCCATGTGAGCGGATGGGAGTGGCTGGGGATGACCGTACGGTCATTCAAGAGCAGCGCGATATTCTTCTTCCGTCAATCCCTGAATGCGCCCGGTGGCAACATCCTCAATGCGGCGAATGCCTTCGGTAAGCGCTTGCGTAAGAGAATCCGGGGAGACCACGCTTTCTACAAGCCGACGCGCCAATTCAAGCCGTTCCTCAGGCGGCAGCTCGAAAGCCATTTGGCCAATATCAGAAACAGCCATATCCAACGGTTGCACAATCACTCCTTCAAAGCAACGCGGCTTCCGAACTAAGATTCTCTCTTAGACCTCGCGCAATTTTTTTATACCGGCGAATAATTCCGGAAGCGCCAGGCCCGCGGCACTCGACAAAACAAAACTTGCGTGCTTCGTCAGTGGCGTGGGCTGCGGATTGATTTCCACGAGGAGGGCCCCGTTTTGCAATGCTTCAAGTGGCAACGCAGCTGCGGGATAGACAAGCGCAGAAGTTCCGATGGAAAGGAAAACGTCACAACTGGCGCTGGCCAGATGGGCCGCGTGTATTTCGGTTTGAGGCAGCGACTCCTCGAACCACACCACATCTGGCCGCAGTGGACCCCCGCAATTCTGGCATTTCGGGGGAACATCCCCGGTGTCCGGCCACTGTGAAATAATGGTGCCTTCGTTGAAACATTTTGTGCGCGCGATGTTGCCGTGCAACTCGATCACTTTGCGGCTCCCGGCGCGTTGATGCAATCCGTCCACATTTTGAGTGATGAGATTGAACTCCGGGAAATATGTTTCCATCGCCGCGAGCGTGTCGTGCGCCGGATTCGGTTTGGCCTTCGAAACCAATTCCCGGCGCCACGCGTACCACTCCCAGACAAGTTTCGGATTGCTGCGAAACGCCCGGGGAGTTGCCAGGTCTTCCGCGCGATATTTCGCCCAGAGTCCAGTTTGTGCATCGCGGAAAGTCGGCACACCGCTTTCAGCCGATACCCCCGCGCCGGTCAAAATCGTCACGCGGCGCGCGGCGGCAAGGCACAGCAAAAGTTCCCGGGGAAAGGTCATCAACCGACTTTGCGCTCGTGAAACCGTTTCGGCAATCTCAATGGCGATTGTCCAAATGTCTCACGTCACTTCCCGCCGAAAACCTCGATCACTTTGACAGCCAGTGATTCCTCCGCGACCACTATCTGGCCGCGTGCGACTAATTTTGGCCCCGCATATATATCTACCTCCCGGCCTTCGCGCGGGTCCAACTCAACCACCGAGCCGAGTCCCAGCCCAAGCAATTCACGGGTGGTTTTGCGGCAAGAGCCGAGTTCCACGGTAAGCATCACGGGCAGGTCGAGGATATTATCCAAATTGGGAGGGCAAACGGTTGAATCGCTCATAAAATATTATTTGGTGTTTTTCTGAACCTGATGAATTTTCACCGCCCATTGCTCGCCGTGCAATCCGAGTTCCGCGGTGAACTTCGCCATTCCACTCAGGCACAACTGCACCTGGCGCACTTTCTCCGTGCGAATGGAAATGACGTCGCCCGCTTTCAAATCCGCCAGGCGGCGTGCGCTTACTTCGACGTCGGGCAATTCCGCCGTGACTCGTAATTCCATATCGTCCAGCGCGGGGTTCCACTTGACGGGTTTGGCCACAAGGGCGACAGCTGGTTTATTCCCCGCTTCCATGACGACATTCAATTTGGCAATCAACGGTTCAAGGGTGGGGTAGGGCAATCCCAGTTGCATCTGCTCAACAATCGGACCCATTTGCAATTCCATTCCCAGCACCAGCATCATCGTGGCGGGCGGACAGGTTTGCAGGAAACGTCCGTTGCTTTCGCAACCGATCAACACCGGCCTCAAGTCCAGCAAATCACTCCACACGCCGCACCACTCGCTCAGGATATTTTCCACCACTCGCGAAAGCAGGCCCGACTCCATCTTCGTCAACTCGCGCGGTTCATCCTGCCACACGCCCGTGCCACCCAGTTCCCGGTCCACGATGCACAATCCCAACCGCAGTGGAATATCCAGCAGACAATTTCCCAGCAACGGTTCCAGTTTCAAGACGGTCAGATGCGTCGGATTGGCCAGCGCATCAATGAATGCCTGGAACGGGATCGTCTCCAGCTTCGCCATTTGTAGCGACACTTCCGCGCCGAAGCGAATCGAAAGCCGCGCCGCGAGCGAATGGATAAATTCCTCGTGCCGCACGCGCAATTTTCGCAGTTCCGCCGGTGTGAAAAAGGATAGCTGGGGAAAATCATGCCGCTGCAAAAAATCGCGCGCGCCCGCGGCTTGCGGCGTGGTCGCGCCCGGTTCAACCACGGGCAGTTCGCCGCCGCTCATCTGCGCCAAAAGTTTTTCGATCTCGGATTGCGAAACCGTGTCGCCGATTGGAATAGGATTGGTGGATGCGGGCATAATTCAATGAATTCGGAATTTAAACGCGCGAGCCTTGGCGCATGTCGTCGAGATCAATTTCGCCATCGCCTTCAAGCTGCTTGACGACGTCAATAATCTGCGAGCGCGCGGCATCAATTTCGCTCAACTTGAGCGGCCCCATGAAATTGATTTCCTCCCGCACGTTGTCGGCGGCGCGTTTTGAGATGCACGAGAGCAGCTTCGCTTTGAGGCCTTCGCCGGCGGTCTTGAGCGCGACGGTCAACGTCCGCACATCCACCGTTTGCAAAATCTTTTGCAGCGCCTTGATGTCGAGTTTTTCCAGTTCCTCGAACGTGAACATTTTTTTGGAAACCGACTCCGCCAAATCCGAATTGCGTTCGCGCAATGAAACCAGGATGGATTTGCTGACGTCTTTTGGCAGCGCGTTCAGCAACTGCGCCGCCGCCTTGACGCCCCCCGTCTGGCTCAATGCGCGCGCCCGGTTATTGCCGATCTTGCGTTGCAACGCTTCGGCCACGCTTTCCACCACTTCGATCGAAGTCGAGGTCATCGTCGCCAGGCGTTCGATGACTTGCTCGCGCAATTCCGGGCGCATCAGCGTCAATAATTGCGAAGCCTTCTCCTTGCTTAGATAACTCGCCACCAACGCTGTGGTTTGCAGTTGTTCGTGACGCAGCAAATTCAACAAATGCCGCGGGTCCATCTCAACAATTTGCTGCATCGCCGCCACCGGCGCGCGCAAAGGCGAGACGCGTCCGATGATGTTCGACGCCCGCAACAGACCCACAGATTTATCGAGAAGGTTTTGGACTTGCTCCACTCCGCCGGTGATCGCCGTCGCCGCCGTCACAGCCAGTGGCGCAAATTCCCGCAGGATTTCGTTCTGCATTTCCTGGCTGATGGTGGTGACTTTCAACATCTCCGATGAAACCGCTTCGAGTTCGTCCTCCTCCAGTTGCTTCATGATGTGCGTGGCGTTGTCCGCGCTCAACATCAACAACAACCGGGCCAGTTTCTGCACTTGGCTCAATCCGGCGATTTCCTTCAAGGTATCAAAATCCGCCGGCAGTTTTGCGTTCATCGTTTCCATCATAATGTTCCAGTAGGTTCTGCGATTATTTCAAGAGCGCCAGCGCGTCGTCGAAGCTGTGGGCGAACTGCCACGATTGCGTTTCCTCATAGCCGCGGCATTGGTTCACCATCGCGTCCGAGCCAACGATGACATGGCGGATGGCGAGTTTGCTGCACGCCTGGATCGCCGAGAGCACCAACTCAATCGTTGGCAGCGTGACGGATTCCGATTGGCTCAAGTCCACGATCAGCTTATTGCCGCCGGCATCCACAGTTCCGGCGAGCTGGTCGCTCAACCGTTTCGACACTTCATGCACCACGCCCGGATGAACGTCCTTGGGCAGTGTCAGTGTCAGCCAACTGTCCTTCTGCTGAAAATATTTGTAGGAAGTTTCCAGCCGCAGTGTCCGGCACACTTTGGTCTTCAATTCCTCGGGATCAATCGGCTTGGTGATCACGCCGCCGAAGCCCGCCTGTTGCGCGCGCGTCTGCTCAGCCGCCGCGGTCTTGACGCAAAGTCCCAGCATGGGAATGGACGCCGTGTTGGTGTAGCCGCGCAAATTCTGAAACAGCATATACGCGCCGTCATTGGGCAGTGTCAGGCTCGCGAGCACGAGGTCAACGCCTTGTTCCATGCAAACGTCCAGCGCCTGCCCGGGCTGGTCGGCGCTCGTCACTTTCCACGGCATGCCTTCGAGCGCGGTTTTGATTTGCCCAGCAATGGCGGGCTTGTCATCCACCACAAGGATGTTGAGGGGATCATCATAACGCCGGGCTTTTTCCACGGCGCTGGTTTTCGATTTCAACGTCACCACCCGGCCCACGCGCTCGATCAACAACTCGCCCTTGAACGGCTTGATCAAATAATCGCGCACGCCGAGTTTGGCGATTTTCACCACCGTCTCGCGCCCCGCTTCAGCGGTGAGCATGATGACGGGTGTGGCCTTGAGATCGGGGTCGGAACGCAGGCGCGCCAGCACCTCGAACCCGTCCATCACGGGCATGGTGTAATCCAGCAGGATCACGTCCGGTTTTTCGCGGCTGGCGACTGCCAATCCCACCACGCCATTGTCTGCTTCCAGCACCATGCAATCATAGGGCTTGAAGGCCTTCGCCACGATCAGGCGAATGGTCTTGCTGTCATCCACGGTCAAAATTTTTATGCTCATATCTTTTTCCTTTACGATTCTTTCACTAAAACTTCCGCTACCAGTTGATGTTGTCCGCTGCGAAATCCAACGACTCTTCGCGACACTTGCGATGAGCCTTCCACGCTCAGTTGCTGTCCGCGCACGACCGACGGAATCGTCAGCGTGCAGGCCGAGCCCGCGTCGCACAGGCGCGATTTCACGAAGCCCACGACCATGTTGCTCAGTTCGCCAATGGCGTCGTTCACCATGTCGCCCGGGTCCACTTCCGCCTCTTCGATGCCGAGCATGCGCCCCGTGATCACCTTCGCGAACGTCACGCCCGCGTAGAGATAAATGATGCCCGTGGCCTCGCCGGTGAATCCCACCGAGCCGATGATCTGGCCCGCCGCATCCAGCGGCAAAGGCGCGGGGGCGTCTGCGCTTAATTCCATGGACAGCATGCCCAGGAAAACCTCGGGTACCGCCTGGCGCGTCCACGCTTCAATTTGTTCCGTTTGTTTGCTCATAAATTTGATGTTCGAATATTGTTGATTGCCGAATGGGTGGATTCTCTTTCAGGTATCCGCTGGTCTTCAGCCGGTGAATGGGCCGGACGCGCAAGCGCCGGGGTTTCAGAAATCATTTGTTCCACGCGCGGCGCGATCCGCTCCAGGGGCAACACCTGTTGCGCGGCGCCGAGGCGGATGGCTTCGCGCGGCATCCCAAACACCACCGAAGTCTCCTCGTCCTGCGCGATGGTTCGCGCCCCCGTTTCGCGCAATCTTAAAAGTCCCGCCGCGCCATCGGCTCCCATGCCGGTCAACACCGCCGCCACCGTTTCCGCGCCCGCGCCCGCGCGAACGGCCGAGTCGAATAAAATATCCACCGCCGGACGCTGATGGTGAACCGCTGGGCCCTGGCTCAATTCGATCTTGTAATGATTGCCCCGCCACTTCAGGAGCATGTGAAATCCTCCGGGCGCGATCAGCGCGAGCCCGGGTTTCACCACATCGCCGTCACGGGCTTCACGAACTTCCATCGGGCAAATCTGGTTTAAGCGATCGGCAAATGCCTTGGAGAAATTCGCCGGAATGTGTTGCACGATGCAGATGCCCGGCAAATCTCCGCGCATGGACATTAAAACTTTCTTTAGCGCTTCCGTTCCACCGGTCGAAGCGCCGAACAAAATAATTTTTCGCGACGAGACAACTTGCGCATCGGCTTCCACGGCGGGAGCGCGTTGTACGATTGGACGGCGGATGAAAGTGGTTTCGCCTGAAGGCACATGAATGCGCGCGTTGGCGGCGGCGGCGATTTTCTCCGCGAGCCGCGTGCCGTCCGCGTGAGCGGAATAAGCGCCACCGGGTTTTTCCATCACATCCACCGCGCCTGCTTGCAGGGCTTCAAGTGCCTTTTGCGAGCCCGCCGTCGTCAGCGAACTCATGATGATCACGGGCATAGGCCGGTGTTTCATGATGACCTTCAGGAACGTGAGGCCATCCATGCGCGGCATTTCAATGTCCAGCGTCACCACGTCGGGATTGAGCGCCAGAATTTTTTCGCGGGCGGCGTACGGGTCCATCGCCGTGCCGACAATTTCTATTTCGCGAAACGGCGCGAGACTGGTGGTGATGATTTTTCGCGCGAGCGCGGAATCGTCCACCACGAGAAGTCGAATGGGTTTCGTATTCATGGCTCCCTCGTGCTGAACCAATTTGCCGCCTTCAACGCGGTGTCGGTTTCGATAATAAAACTTTCGATTTCGCGCGGGCTGATCTCGAGAATTTCCAGCGCCTCGGCGCGTCCACGGACCGCGTGGGCCAGCAGCCCGTGGCCGTGGCCCATGAAATGCGCGATCATGTCGGCGAGATACACGCACGCTGCCAGTTGTTCGTAAGGTCGAGCCTGAACGGGATCATGGTGATGCCACACAGCTTGAACTAGATTCTCGGGAAAATTCCATTGCGCCAACAGCCGTCCGCCCACTTCCGCATGTTCGACACCAATGACTGATTTTTCCGCTTCCAGAAAAGAGTGGCCGGCAATCCCAATCGCCCGCGCCATGCCGGGATAGGAATTGGCCACCGCCGGACTGAGCACGAGCTTGCCGATGTCATGCAACAGCGCCGCTGTGAACGCGAGATTTTCATCCTGATCCAGTGCGTGCGACAAAACTTTCGCCGCCACCGCCGTCACGACCGAGTGACGCCACAATTCTCCCGTCAACATCCCGTAGCCTTGCTGCGCCGTGCCGAGCGTGCCCTTGCCGACAACGACCGCGACGAGGCGATAAATTTCGTTGAAACCCAGACGCGTGACCGCGTGAGAAAGATTATCTACCTGCTCGGGCAGGCCGACGGCGGCATTGTTGCAGCGTTGCAAAACTTTCGCCGTCAACGCCGGGTCGTAAGTGATGAGGTCCACGATGCGCTGGGAATCCACGTCATTCTCCTTGAGCAACCCGAGCAGTTGCGTGAGCACGCGCGGTGCGGGCGGCAAAGTTTTAACCTGACTGATATAATCGTCGAGCAAGCGCATGTTCAGCCTTGGAAAAGGGTTCGTTCATCGTTGCCACCGGAGGCTTTCAAACGCACTTCACCGGTTCCCAAATTTAAATGCACCGTGCGGCTCACGAGACCGCCGACATCTTCCGCCTGCACCATCAATCCATGTTCCGCCAGCAGTTCGCGCAGGCAGGAATAATTGCGCTGGCCGATGTTGAAGAAGCCGCTCTTGTCGAGAAATTGCGCACCGCCCGCCACGCAGATTTGCACGCGATGTTTTTGCGCGCGCAATTCATACGCCGCGCGAAAGAGCGCGGAGATGCCCGTGTCCACGAACATCGCGGGTTGCTCGGTGGCCTTCTGCGGATTGATGGACGAATTGGGCAACATGGCGTGCAATAATCCACCCGCGCGCGATACCGGATCGTAAATGCTGATGCCCAAACACGAGCCCAGCGAATACGTCGAGAGCACGAGGTTCTGGTTATTTGAAACTGCCAACCCGCCGACCCCCACGACGAGCTTGCGTTCAAATCCAACCAACGATGCCAAAGAGGGAGCGCCCATATTACGAGGAATTCCTTTGGTAAATGCTCGGCCGCAAACACCGCAGCGGCACATTTAAACCGTTGAGACTTTCTGAGTGCCCAATGAATAAATATCCGCCGGGCACGAGGAAGCGGCAAAGCCGGTTGACTAATTGTTCCTGGGTCGCGCGATCAAAATAGATCATCACATTGCGGCAGAAAATAATCTCGAACGGCTGCGCGTGATGATAATCCTCGATCAAATTGATCTGCTCGAAGTTCACGCGTTCGGACAGGCTGCGTTTGATGCGGTAATATCCCGCCCATTGACCGGTTCCCTTTTGAAAATATTTTCGCCGCCATTCCTGCGGCACGGCGCTGAGACGATCTTCCACATACAAACCCAATCGCGCGCGTTCGAGCACCTTCGTCGAAATATCCGAAGCCGTGATGCACCAATCCCACCCCTGCGCAAGCGTATAATGTTCAGCCAGATAGAACGCCGCCGTATAAGCCTCTTCGCCCGAAGAACTCGCCGCGCTCCAGACGTGAAATTTTTTCTCTCCCGGCCGCAACATCGCTGGTAAGGCCTTCTCCACGAGAAATTTAAAATGTTCCTCCTCGCGCATGAAGTTCGTGAAATTGGTCGTCAACGCGTCCACCACTCGCGTGAATTCTTCATCATCGCCGCGCGTCCGCAAAAAATCGCAATACTCGGCGAGCGTGGAAAAACCGAGATGCCGAATGCGCTTGCCGAGCCGCGCCTTGATCAACGCCTCTTTTCCGGCGTGAAGCCGAATGCGGCATCGCTCATAAATAAAATGAATGATGTATTTGCACGCTTCGGCTTCGGCAGTCGCCGCGCTCATGATTCGCCGCGTGTCAGTTGGTGAATGGCTAAGTTCAGAAATCATGCCGCAGCCTCCAGCACCGTCGGATGCACCAATGCCTGCGGATCAAGAATCAGTCCGACGCGCCCATCACCGAGAATCGCCGCGCCCGCGAGACAGCGGTTCCCGCGAAACGCCTCGCCCAGACTTTTGATGACGACTTCCTGTTTGCCGAGCAACTGGTCCGCGAGAATGCAGCGCGATTCCTTGCCCGCCTCGACGACGACCACGATGGATTGTGTGGCATCGGTCGTCGCCGGTTGAATTCCCAAATGCGAGTAGAGCCGCAGCAGCGGAATCAGCCGCCCGCGCACGTTGATCAGTTCGCCGCGACCATGAACCGTTTTGATCATGTCCGCGCGCGGTTGAAACGATTCGCACACGGACAACGTCGGCAGAATATAACGATGTTCGCCGACGCCGACGAGCAGGCCGTCAATAATGGCGAGCGTCAGCGGCAAATAAATACTGAAGGTCGCGCCCTGCCCGGGAGTGGATTGAATATCAATCTTGCCGCGCAGCTTGTCTATGTTGCGCCGCACGACATCCAATCCCACGCCGCGCCCGGAAAGGTCAGTGACTTTTTCCGCCGTCGAAAATCCAGCAGCGAAAATAAGATTGAAAACCTGGTTGTCCGTCAGTTGTTCGTCCGGCTTCACCAAACCTTTTTCCCGCGCCTTCGCGAGAATGCGTTCGCGGTCGAGCCCGCTGCCGTCGTCCTTGATTTCAATGACAATATTTCCGCCCTGATGAAACGCCTTGAGAAACACCGTGCCGTGCGCGGGTTTGCCGCGTTGCAAACGCACTTCCGGTTTTTCGAGTCCATGATCCACGGAGTTGCGGATCATGTGAACCAGCGGGTCGCTGATTTCTTCGACGATGGTGCGGTCGAGTTCCGTGTCCTCGCCAGTCGTGACCAGCTCAACCTGCTTGCCGACCTTGCCCATGAGGTCGCGCACCAGCCGGTGCATCTTCTGAAAGGTCGCGCGAATGGGAACCATGCGCAGGGACATCGCCGTGCGTTGCAAATCTTTGCTGATGTGGCCCAGTTGCGCGAGATCGCGGGTCAACGATTCGCTGCGAAGGGAATTCAAATCGCGGTTTTGGATGACGATGGATTGGGCAATCACCAACTCGCCGACGAGATCAATCAACGCATCGAGTTTCCGTGTATCCACCTTGATCGCGTTGGCCGGTGCGGTCAGGGCGTTGTTAGAATTGGTGGTTTTGATTTCTGTCGCAGACTTGGATGCGGACTTTTCCTGCGCCGCAGTGGAAACGGGAAACGAAATAATTTCTTCGGACGAAACCTCGGCAACGCTCGGTTTGGCGGCGAGCGGAGCAGGGGAGGGCGCTTGGGCATCTCCCGCCAAAACGGCGCGGATGCAGCCCAGCAAATGCAAAGTCGGCACGATGATCGGGCCGGGATTTTTTTTTCCGGACAAGTGCGCGCCGATTTCGCCGGTGAATTGTTTGAGCGTATCGCCGCCCGCGAGGATAAGATTGATGACTTCCGGCGTGATCGCGAGTTTGTGCTGGCGCGCGAGGTCGAGCAGTGATTCCAACTCATGCGCGAGCGTTTGAATCGCTTCGAGATTCAAAAATCCCGAACCGCCTTTGAAGGTATGAAACGCGCGAAAGATCGAGTCCAGTGTTTCCGCATCCGCCGGATTTTCCTCCAGGACCAACACGCCTTGCTCGATGTTCTGCAAATGCTCCTGCGATTCGTTGATGAATTCGCCGAGCAACTCAGCGTCTTCAGCCAGGTTCAACACCAGCGCCGGTTCTTCCGTCACCACTGGTTTCTCCACCACTTTAGTTGGAACCTCCACTTCAATGACTGTGCCCGACCACTCCGCTGGAATCGGCGGCAACGCTTGTTCATTTGTGATCGCTGACAGCGCGTTTTGCAGCCACGTCGTCCATTCACCCAGGCGCTTGAGACTCGCCGCGCTGAATGTGCCGGTGGATTCAAAAAGTCCGTCCACCCAACCGCGCGCCAGCCGCATCGCTTCCGAAAGCAGCGTCGGCGCGGGTTGCGCCGCCAGCAATTCCTCCATCTGCCCGAGCAGGCTGTTGACCGGCAGTAAGCCAAGGTCCTTGCCCGCCTCCGCGAACACCAATTCGCCGGCAATCTTTTCCGAAAGGGCTTTCAATTCGCCCAGCACAGTTGGATTCATGGTTGATTGAATGGTGGACGGTTTAATTGCCATTGAAATCGCCTTGCGCGGTGCCGGCAGTTTTGTCGCCGCTGGTTTTAAGAATCACGATTCCGTTTTTGCGGCGATCGCCGTTGTGCGCGATGGTTTCTTTCGCGCGTGAAGTTTTTATTTCAGATGTGGCGATGACTTTCGTGTTCGGCTTCAAATCCGAAGAACCCGCTTTGTGCGAATGTCCGCTCCCAACCAGGGTGAGCAATCCGCCCACCGCTTCCTTTTGGGCGGCGGCCTGCGCGCTTAATAATTCCGCCGCGCTCGCGGTTTCTTCGGCGCTGGCGGCATTGGACTGAGTGACCTTATCCATCTGCGCCACTGCGCCGTTGACCTGTTGAATTCCCTGCGCCTGTTCTTTCGAAGCCGTCGCAATCGCCGCAACCAATTCATCCACCTGCCGCGCCTTGAGCACAATTTGCTCCAGCGAGGCCGTGACCTTCACGCTGATCTGCGCGCTGCGCTGGCTTTTCTGCACCGAATTTTCGATCTTGTCGGCGGTTTCTTTCGCCGCCTGCGCGCTGCGCTGGGCCAGATTGCGAACTTCATCGGCCACAACCGCGAAGCCTAAACCCGCTTCACCGGCACGCGCCGCTTCCACGGCGGCATTCAGCGCGAGAATGTTCGTTTGAAAAGCGATCTCGTTGATCGTCTTGATGATCTTCGCAATATTGTCGGAAGCGGTTTTGACTTCGGCCATCGCGCCCGCCATCTCCTGCATATCGGCCGCGCCCGTGTCGGCTGCAGCCCGCGTTTGCGACGACAAAGTCTTGGCGGATTCAGCATGCTCGGCGTTGCCGCGCGTCATGCTCGCCATCTCTTCCAACGACGCGCTTGTTTCTTCGAGCGACGCCGCCTGTTCACCCGCGCCCTCGGCCAACGACTGGCTCGCGGAGGCAACCTGTCCCGCGGCGTCGTCCATTTGGTCAACGGTCCCGGAAAGATGTTCCGCCAACTGCTTCAAGGTCTTTTGCGTCCGCCACGAACTGAGCGTCACCAGGATCGCCACCAGCGCCGCGAAACCCACGCTGGCCGAGCCAAATCCCAGCATCCATTTGCGGATGCTGCCGAATTTTTCGACCGTCTGGTTCGCGCGGCCCAGCGCGAAGCTGTCGCAATAATCCTTGAGCGCGGCCGCCGATTCGCTGAGCTGCTTGACGCGCGGAGGAATGTCCTGATCCAGCATCTGCATCGCACCGGTAAAATCCTTGTCGAGCATCCCGCGCAACTGGCCCATCGCCTTCACGTAATCGGTCAGCGATTTGTCCAGCGCGAGCACGCGGTCGTGGCCTTCATTGTCCGGGAAGATGACGTTCAACTGCTCGATGATTTTCCGATTCGCCTGGTCGAGAGTTTCGGCCTGGCTGATTTTGACGGGGCGATCTTTCTCCTGCGCGAACATCAGCTCGAACGAGCGCAGGCGATAGAGCGCCAGGTTTTCCTGCAAGGACGCCAGGCAGCGCAAACTCGGCAGCCCATCGGTCACGAGTCCGCGCGTCACGCGGTCGCCTTCCCGGCACACTTTCCAAAGTACCACTCCCTGCACGAGCAGGAAGATGAGGAGCAATCCCACGACGGCCTGGATGATGCGAAAGGTGCGCCGCAGCGAAGTAGGTTTACGCGTTTTCATTTTGAATCCTGGTTGGGCCGGGGCCCGCAATTTGCTGGTTTTACTTCACTTCGATTTTCTTCACGCCTTTGAGTTCGGTGCCGGCAGGAACCAGGGCGATCGCGCCTTTGGTCTCGGCCACCATTGCGAGAAGTTTCTCGACGGTGTCTGCTTCCTTGGGCTGCTTGCCGCGGCCGCTGAAGGTGAGGCGTTGCCAAAACGTCTTGAACGCGCCCGCCGTCATGCCCGTGGTTTCCTGGAGCGCGGCGTCGGTCTTGTCCGCGAGCACAATGATAGTGACGGCCTGGCCGCCTTCCCAATAAGCGGTCTTGCCCAGCAAAATGTCCTTGAGCGCCGCCTTGTCCAGCGAAGCCACCGGCACACTTTCACTGGCAATAACGTCCGCGCCCGCCTGAGCGAACAGGCTCGCCGTGCCCAGCGACAGCACCATCGCGCCCAGCCATAAAGTTTTGATCAGATTATTTTTCATTTGGGTTCCTTCTATTTTTTGAATTTCCGAATCAGAAACTGACGGTGGTTTTCAACGCGAGCATGAACCAGCCGTTGCCGCTTTCCGAAGGGTTATGAATGTCGTCACGAACCAGCGCCGTGCCATTGAGGTAATGGCCTTCGACTTTGATAATCCACCAGGGCTTCGGATCGAAACGGAAGGAAAGCGCGAGGTCGCGCTGATAATTTTTTGGCCCGCCGCCGCCGAGGTCGGAAAGATCATTATAATATTCCGTGTAATAAGCGCCGGTCTGGAACCAATGATTCACTTCATAAGCCGCGCCCGCGTACCACGTCACGCTGGTGCTGTCGCTGTGGGTCGCGCTGGTGCTGTTCGCCGCCGGGAAGTTCGGAAAATTCTGGCTGGTGGTGTCTTTTTCAATCAACGTCTGGAACTTCGCTTCGCCCTGGAATGTCCATTTGTCCTTCACATATTCCACCGAGTAATGCTCAGTCGGAACATTAAGGCGGCTGTGGCGGGTCAGCATGACCGTGTTGACGGGAAATGGCTGGCCGGTGGCGAGAACGCCCGCTTCATCAATATTGAAATTAAAACCTTCCGTCAGCGCGACGCCCAAGCGCAGGCCGTCCATCGGCGTATTCCACCAGATTTGGCCGCCGACGAGCGGGCAATCGTTCACCGATGAAAGCGAGAGGCCGGTGTTGAGCAGTCCGTTTTGAACTTCCCGCGCCACGCCGCCTTGTTGCGACAAATTGATCATGCCGCCATAGACTTCGTAGGAAACACTTCCCACTTTGCCCAGGCCGACGTTGCCGTAAACCGAGCCGCCATCCACTGACGCGGAAAAATCGCGCCAGCGGGCGTCATACATTCCCTGCGGCAACAATACCGACGTGCGCGCGAGGTCAATGTCCTGGATGGAATTGTAAATGCCTTCCGGGCGGCGAATGCGTCCGGCGCGGATGCCGATTTCGTCGGCGAAATTATAATCAATGACCGCATAGTCCAAACCGATGTCGTAGTTGCCCACGTTGCCGACGTCGAACATGAACGCCTGCGCGGAAATACGCGTGCGCGCAAACGGCGAGGTCGAGGCGTTCAAACCGAATTCGTTGAATTGAAACGAACCGCCCTTCGTGTTTGCGGCGAGATAGTTGTAGGAAGTGGTGTCGAGAAAACCTTGGCTCGCGAAACCGTGAAACGTCACCGGCGGCAAAGAGCCGACGATCAAATCGTTGCCATCGAGCCGGACAAACGAATTGGCTTTGGGCGCGGCGACCGCTGCGGTGCTGGAATCTGTCGCGGGAGTGGTTGCGGTTTTGCTGGCATCAGCGGGAGCCGCAGTCTGGCCGTAAACGGAAGTGGCGATGGCCAGCACAAGTGCGCCGCCGGTAAGTTTGGGTTGCAGGGAGTTTTTAATTTTCATTTGCTATTGTTTGTTTTGGGTTTCGTTAAAAAATGCGGACGGGTTTGAAATAGTTTGCGTCGGTTAATTCTCGACGGAGTTGGGTAGCGGCACGGCGGCTTCGGCCTGGAGCAATTTGTCAATATCCAGCAGGGTTTTTACCGAGCCCTTGAGCTTGGCCATGCCCAAGATGTAGGCGGTGTCGAGGCTCGCGCCGAAATCCGGCGTCGGCTCGATGTCCGCCGCGGCGATGTTCGCGACTTCTTCCACGCCGTCCACGACGAGGCCCATCAAGGCTTCGACGCCCGCGCGCAAAACCACTTGGACGACCACGATGCACATGCGCTCCGTGTCTTTGGCTTCGGCGAGTTCGAACTTCAGCCGCAAGTCCACGATGGGAATCATCTTGCCGCGCAGGTTGATGACACCTTTCACGAACACCGGCATTTGCGGCACGAGCGTGATGTTGATCGGGCGGATGATTTCCCGCACTTTGATCACCGCGATCCCGTAGGATTCGCAACCGAGAGTGAAGGTGAGGTATTTGCCGGCGCACGCGGCGATTTTTCCGGCGGGCGCGAGAGTTGTATTGTTGGCAGCCATGGCTTTTTAAGTTGGGATTAAAAATCCTTGAAATCGCCGTCCATCGGGAGCGCGTCGCTTTCGGTCGCAGCCGTCACCAGCGCGGGCGCGGCGGTGAGCTGGCTGCCGTTGTCGCGATGATGTCCGTTATGCGCCGCCTTCGCGGACACGGTTTGTTCCGAACGCGCTTTCAATGGCCGCGCCGTTTTTTGAGGTTGTGCGGCGAACACATGGCCCGAAGCGGTTTCGGTTTTCTGCCCGATGAGACTGAGCAACTGGCCCACGGCTTCCTTCTGAACTGCCGCTTGCGCGTTCATTTCTTCGGACGCGCTCGCGCTTTCCTCGGCGCTGGCAGCGTTGCTTTGCGTGACCTTGTCCATCTGGCTCATCGCCGTATTGACCTGCGAGGTGCCTTGCGCCTGTTCGCGGCAAGCAACCGCGATTTCGCCGACGAGATCATCCACCGTGCGGGCCTTGGTGATGATTTGCTTCAAACTTTCCGCGACCTTGCCGCTGACTTGCACGCCTTGGGTGGTCTTGTTGATGGCGTCCTCGATCTTGTCGGCGGTTTCCCGCGCGGCGGTCGCGCTGCGTTGCGCGAGGTTGCGCACTTCATCAGCCACGACGGCAAACCCCGCGCCGGCTTCCCCGGCGCGCGCGGCTTCAACCGCGGCATTCAAAGCGAGGATGTTGGTTTGAAAAGCGATTTCATCAATCGTCTTCACGATGCGCGCCACGTCGTCGCTGGAGGACTTGATGGCTTCCATGGACGTCTTCATTTGTTCCATGTCAGCCGCGCCGGTATCGGCGGCCGCGCGGGTCTGGCTGGAAAGATCCTTGGCCTGTTGCGCATTGTCCGCATTGCGCCGGGTCATGCTCGCCATCTCTTCCAATGACGCGCTAGTTTCCTCAAGTGAAGCAGCCTGCTCGCTCGCGCCTTCCGCAAGCGTTTGGCTGGCGGCGGCGACTTGCGAAGCCGCTGACGCAGTTTGGTTCGCGCCTTCAGCAATCTGCGCGGCGATGGCGCTCAAAGCTTTTCCGATGCTCAAAATAATCATTGCGCTGGCCACAATTCCCGCCAGCAAACTGCCGATACCCGCAATCGTCAGGATGCGAACATCCCACGTCACCTGGTTCGTCAGCGTCTGCCCGCGCTCCTCGCCCATCCTCTGGTTGTAATCCATGAGCACATCCGCGCCTTTGGAATAAGCCTTGTACGCCGGGGTCAGCATGCTATCCGCGAACGCGGTCGCCGCGGGTTGGTTCGTTTCCACCAGCGCGAGGAATAAATCCGCCTGCTTGCGATATTCGCCGCGAGCATCGCTAAACTTTGCGAAATTCGTCCGGTCTTCCGCCGCGAAGATCGAGCCCTCATATTTTTTGCACGCGTCCTCCGTGGCCTTGTCAATGTCCGCGATTTCCGCGCGAATCGTCTGCTTCTGTTCGCGAGTGGTCGCGGTCAACAATTGGTGAAAGCGAATCTGGCTTTCCGCCTGGCCGGAATTGATGTGGCCCGCGTAAATCAATCCGGGCAGCGAATCGTCCACGATGGAATCGCTGATGTGATTCAAGCTGCGGAAGCGGCATACGGAAAAGATGTTTATGCTGACGATGATCAGACAGAGCATGCCGGTGCCCATGATGATGCGTTTGCCGATGGTGATTTTGTTCATGTTGGAGTTCTCGTTGGTCGTTTTTTTTGGGTGAATTATTTTTGTGCCGCTGGAATGCGCCAGCGCGGCATTCGCAACAAAGCGCGTGCGGCGATGGCCGTTTTTCATTCCAGGACTCTGATCGTTCATAAATATGGCGATGAGCTTGCGCTCCGCTTTTTTGGTAAAACTTTTCCCGCAAGTTGATGCGCGGGCGCGTCTCTGACTGCATCCTTATCGGCGATGTAGAACGCCTCCTTAGCGAGTAAAACTACTGAGAAAATCCTCCGGGAAATCCCTGAGCGAGTGCTAAAATCCCTTTAAACATGGGCCGAAAACGCCCTGTGGTTTTTGAAGAAAAAAGTTTTCCGAGAAAAGTAATCGTCGCGGCAAAAAAAATTGCGCAGGAAATTCCGAAGATGACGAAGAAAAGATGAGATAGGCGCAGACGTAAAAATTAACAGTCGTCCGGCCAAATTCAGAAACTCAAAGCGGAGAAATTCCCTCGCGAACTGCGTAGCGTGTAAGTTCGGCGCTGCTGCCGCACTTCAGCTTTTTCATGAGATTTGAGCGATGGGTTTCCACGGTCTTGGCGCCGATCTCTAACTGGCCCGCGATGTCTTTTATGCGGAGCCCCTGCGCGGTCAGTTTTAAAACCTCAAGCTCGCGCGGACTCAAAGTGGGGAGCGCCGGAGCCGACCTCTCAGCCAGCAGTTGCCGGTATCCGCTAAGGACCGCCTGCGAAACTTCCGCGCACAAATAAGAATCCCCCGCCATGATCGCGCGTATCGCCCGCACAAATTCATTCGCCGCTTTGGTCTTGAGAAGATAACCCTTGGCCCCGGTTTCGATGGCTTGGTTGATTAAATTTTGATCGGCGAGCGCGGACAAGATCAGGATGCGGACGCCGGGAAATTCCATGAGGATTTTCCGAGAGGTTTCAATGCCGTTGGTATTGCCAAGTTCCAGATCCATCACCACCAGGTCGGGTGAAACCTTTCGAACTTGTTGCAAAGCTTCGGCGCCGGTGCCGGCCTCAGCCACCACCTCAAAATCCGGTTCACGTTGAAGCATCAGGCGCAAGCCTTCGCGGATGATCTGATGATCGTCCACCAGGACGATTCGGCTGCGAATAGGTGACATTCTTTACGCGATGGAAGATGGTTGCAGCCAGTTTTCCGCGTCGGCGAATTCGGCGAATAGTTTGACGTTGAAGCCAGCGTTCGTGCAGAGCGCCTCGTAGAACTTAAAGGAGCCGACCCGGTGTCCGTTGACCGGAATCACCACGGCGACACGAAATCGGCGATCGGCAGTCAGCGCCGAGTAATGAGCTGGGAACCAATAAATCTTCGCCAGCGAAATTTCCACGCACCCCGCGCTGAAATCCGCCAGCACGCGATTCGTCCTGTGCAAACGCATCAACCGCGACGCCTCCTCGGCCTGTCGCTCGGCGTCTTCGTGAAAGATACGGCCGTGCGCCGTGATCACCACCGTTTCTGTCGGCGCATGGTATTCGATGGTCCAGGACCGGAAGCGTTTCGCTAATCCCGGTTCAGGCACAGCCTGAGTGCATTCGATTTCAAAGTTCATGAGATTTTACTTGGTGGAAGAATTGCCCAGGACATCATGGAGCGTGATCAGCAGCGTTTCCGTTGTGTAGGGCTTGGGTAGAAAAGCTTTCACCGCGTCATTCGGCGCCTTGGCCATGTGATTTTCCGGTGAAAGTCCGCTCGCGGCGATGACCTTGAGGTTCGGATTCAACCGGCTCAAGGCATGGATGGACGTCGGGCCATCCATCACGGGCATCATCATGTCGGTGATAATTACGGCGATGTCCGAGGAATGCTGGGCGTACATTTCGATGGCTTCCGCGCCGTTAGCCACCGTCAGCACGCGATAGCCGAATGCCTGCAAAGTCTGCCGGGTGATCGAGCGCACCGAAGCTTCGTCATCCACGAGCAGGATGAGTTCGCCATTACCGCGCGGAAATCGCACTTCCTGGATTTCAGAATTTGCCGTGCTCAACGAAATATGCGCGGGCAAATAAATTCTGAACACCGTGCCCTGGCCGGCCTCGCTGTAAAGATTGATGAAACCGCCGTGGTTTTTGACGATGGCAAGCGTCGTCGAAAGGCCCAATCCTGTGCCCTTGCCCAATTCCTTGGTGGTGAAAAACGGGTCGAATATTTTCTCGCGAATTTCCTCCGGGATGCCCGTGCCGGTATCGTGAACCTCGATCACCACGTGCGGGCAAGGTTTATCGCCGCTGGCCATCACCGTTTGCTGGCCGTTGAGCACCACGTTCTCGACCGAGATGGCGAGCGTGCCACCGTCGGGCATCGCATCCCGCGAATTGACGCAAAGATTCAGCATGACCTGATGCAACTGCGTCGGGTCTGCCAAAACCGGCCAAAGATTTTCGGCAACCTTCGGTTCAATCCGGATGGACTTGGGAAAGGTTTCGCTCAACATGTGATGCAGATCCTTGAGGACCGGCGCGAGCCGGCATTCCACCCGACGGCTTTCAACTCCGCGGCAAAACGAAAGCACCTGGTGTACGAGATCGGCGCCGCGTTGCGCGCTGGAGCGAATCATTTCCAGCAAACGGCTGCGATCAGCATCGGCAGGGCAAACCTCGATCAATTTTACCGCGAGCATGATCGGGGCAAGCACGTTGTTCAAATCATGCGCAATGCCCCCCGCGAGCGTGCCGAGGCTTTCCATGCGCTGGGCGCGGAGGAATTGTGTTTCCAGTTTTTTGCGTTCAGTGACGTCGGTGTTGATGGCAAGAATGGATTTCGGATTCCCATGCGGGTCGCGCACCAGCGTCAGGCGGGTTTCAACCCGTACTTCCTGGCCGTCTTTGGTGCGATGCTCCAATTCGCCGCTCCAATCTTCATCGCGCAAGACTGCGCGTTTGATCTCGGCGGATTTTTCGGCGCCCTGGCCGAGCAACTCGGTCGCGTTTCTGCCCAGCGCTTCCTCCATCGTCCAGCCATAGAGCCGTTCCGCGCTTTGATTCCAATAGGAAATATTGTCTTCGAGATCGCGGACGAGAATGGCGTCATGCGCCAGATCGAGCAGCCGGGCTTGCGAACGCAGTTGTTCCTCGATGTTTTTGCGTTCGGTGATGTTGATGATCGTGCCCAGCATGCGCACGGGCATGCTTCGCTCGTTCAGAAGAAACGAGCCGTGTTCCTCGACGAAAATGTAAGTTCCATCTTTGCGGCGAAAACGATACTCGACGTGATAGCGATGGCCATACTTGATGGCCTTGTCGAGCAACGACAACGCCTGCGCGCGGTCGTCGGGATGCACGTGTTCCGCCCAGCCCTGAACATGGATTCGCTGCATCTCCTCCCAGCTATAACCGACCACTTCCTCAATCGCGCCCTGCCATTGGATGCAACCCGTCGCCAGGTCATATTCGTAAAGAATCTGGCCGGTTTCTTTGACCACGGTGCGATAACGCAGTTCGCTTTCCTTGAGCGAATATTCGGTCTGGCGGTTGCGGGCCTCTTGTTCCAGCCGATCCAGGCCGCAGGAAATATTGTCCGCCACGCCTTTCAGCAGGGCCACTTCCTTTTTTCGAAACGCATTCTTCTCTTTATCATACAAACTGAACACCCCGCATATTTTGCCGCCGATGCGAATGGGAAAACTCGCCACCGAATTCACCCCCGCCGCGCGCGCGGCGTCCCGCCAATGTTCGCTCGATACCTCAGCCATGAAATCGTTGACCACACACGGGCGGCCATCCCGCAACGCCGTTCCCGAAGGTCCCTGTCCTTCCGGTCGCTTGTCCGCGAAAATGCGAAACCGGCTGTAATATTCATCCGGCCCGCCGGCTCGCGCGATGGGCACCACCGCTTGTGATTGCGGATCTAGCCAGCCAATCCAGGCGGCTTCGAATCGTCCCTGATCGACCGCGATGCGGCAGGCCTGGCCGAGAAGTTCCTCGCGGGAATTCGCCCGGATCAACGCCTGATTCACGTGGCTTAACACCGCATAGAGGCGGTTTATCCGGCGAAGTTCGCCCTCGACGTTCCGGCGCTCGGTCACATCGCGGGAAATTCCCTGGATGGCAAAGGGCAATCCGTCATTAAGAATGAGCGAGGCGCTCGTCTCGATGACGACCCCTTTGCCGGACTTATGCTGCAAATGAAATTCCGTGACCTCGCGCATGGAGCCGGTGGTGGCGACCTCGCGGATTTTTTCCAGCGCCAGGGGAAGTTGTTCGGCGCCCAGGCAGTGGGCGATGTCCAGCGAGGGCAACTCCGCGCGTTCATAACCGACGAGATCCAGCGCCGCGGCATTGGCATCCAAAAATTTGCCGTCAAAATCCAGCACGAACAATCCGTCATGCGAACTTTCGAACAGTGCGCGATAGCGCCGCTCCATTTCCTGCAACGCACGCTCGGCGTGCTTTCGCTGGCGGCGTTCTTCGGCCTCGCGCACCGCGCGGAAAACCGCGGGCCCCAGGCGTTCGAGGCGCTGCTTGAGGACGAAATCAGCCGCGCCGCGCTTGAGCGCTTCGATGGCGGTTTCTTCCCCGGGCATGCTGGACACAAAAATAAGCGGCACATCGGGAGCCAGTTTTTGCGCGAGCGCGAGGGCCGCCAGTCCGTCGAACGGCGGCTGGGAATAATCCGCGATGATCAGGTCGGGAGTGGATTCCGTCAGTTGCGCGGAAAATTCCGGTTCGGTCGTCACGTGCTTCGCCTGGAACGAAATATCGGCGCGCTGTAATTCCTGCGTCAGCCGTTGCGTATCGGCCGTCTGCCCTTCCAGGATTAAAATATTGAGAATGTTGGTCACGAGGTTGCCTTCTTGAAAAATCTTTTCGGGGAAAATTCCGCCATCGGTATTTAACCGGCGTTGGGTAATTTTCTCCGCAGTTTTGCCTGTATGTCGTTCAGCCGGGAGCCGCACTCTTCCAGCAGCGCCTCCACGCGGGCGCCCAACCGTTCCAGTTCCGTTACCGGACGCACGCGGCGCGCGGCGGTTTCGCGGCAAGTCTCGATGGCTTGCTCAATTTCGGTCAGTTTGTGGAAAAAATATTTTGCGCCCAGTTCCAGGCAGCGCTCGCGCAGTTTCGGATGGTCATAATTTGTAAGCATGATGATCAGCAGCGATTCGCGTTGCACTTTTCCCGATTGCAAAAGATCAATCCCCGTCTCGCCGGGCATGTCTATGTCCAGCAGCAGCACGTCGGGTTGGTGTTCCTGTAACAACTGCAAGCCGGCGGACACGTCCCCGGCTTGGCCGGCGACTTCCACTCCCTCCAGGCATGAAAGCGCCGATTCGACGCGCTCGCGGATTAGCGCGGAATCATCTATCAGCACTACTTTAATTTTTTTATTTGTATTCATTTTGGTGCGTCTCTAATCGGCGTCATCATCACGAACCACTTCAGGACTTAAGTCCTGCCCGCAGTTGGCTTTCGCGAAAGACGTTTGCCTATCGCGGCGTGAAGCATTGCCGTTTTGCATGACCACAAACTAAGGGAAATGCCGGAGCTGGGCTATTGAGCGCCCTGCTTTAAATGAAGTAAGTCGAAGCTATGGTTTCTGTAAGCCCAGGGCTTACAAAAAACGGGCGGGATTTTTTTGGACGCAAAAGAACTGCGGAAATTGCCCAATGATTCGCGGGTGGAAAAGAATTTTATCCCGGAACTAATTTCGTCATCGGCGATTTGAAATCACGCAGCGGGAATCTCGAATCGCAATTTTAAAATTACTTTTCTTTCGCCGCGGCCGCCGCTTCCGGATCAATTTTTTTGAGAGCAATCCCGGCCGTTTGCGCGACCAAGGCAAAAGGACTTTTCAAACTTTCGGTCAAGGCCGGCACTGCCGAAGACGCGTCTTTTCCCATTTCTCCCAAAACTGCCGCTGCTTGAAACGCAATCTGGTCATTGGGGAATTTGAGGATTTGGATCAGGATGGGAATTACATTCGCTTTAATGGCGGCCTGGATATTCATGTGAACCAGCGCTTCTGCGGCCACGAGTTGCACCCGCATTTCGGTATCGTGCAAGGCCACAACCAAAGCGGGGATCACCGTGGGTGCATCATTCGTATAAGATCCCAACGCGAGGACGGCGTTATTGCGAATGCCCCAGTTTTTATCCTGCACAGCCCGCAGAAATGCGGGCAGCCGCGCCACTTTTTCGCGCGGCCCGATTACATCCAGCAATCCACTATTATAACTGCCCACCGCGATCTCGCGCACACCTTCATCGTCGTCCTTCAAGGCGCGGCTGATGGCGGGTTCGACTGGCTTGGCATCTTTGCCAAGCCGCGAGAGCAGGGAAATCACGCACATGCGCGTCGGATGGGCATCGGCGGGATTCGGCAACTGATGGCTAAGGGTGCGGTTTAATTGGCCCGGCAGCCGTGGCATGAGCCAGCGATAACATTTTCGATAATACCTGCCTTGATCAAGTTTTCTGGCCAGCAATTTGAGGCCGTCGGGACCTAGCTCGCGCCATTGCTGAGTTTGCGCGTCGTCGCCATTGTAAGCAATGCCCTTGATCCAGTCGCTTCCGCGTTTCCCCTGAAGCATCGGATCGCGAGAACGCAGCGCCCACCATCCCGCCGTAGCCACTACGATAGCCAGCACGCAAAGAAATAGAATGCGGATGGGCCTTCGCATTGTCGCAATATCAATAGCTGGTCTTTAAGAAACAAGCCTTTTCATTGGCAAAAATGGCCTGGCCAAATCCTGCTTGCGTCCCCTTTTCGCGGCGATATGCTCGCCTCATCACGAGTGGGCATTTTCTGAAATTGCCGCCCATCGAAACGCCAGTCGCCTATGAATGTCGTGCCCACTTTTCGGGTGTGGACCGGTGCGTTCCTCCGGAGATTGGCCGTGCCTTCGGTCCCGCTGCTGCTTCTACTGGTGATGGGCCACACGGCGTCGCCCGCAGCCGAGGTGATGACCTACATTTATAATTCACCCGAATCTTCCCTCGACAAACGCTATCTCTATCACTGGGAAATTTTGCGGACCGCCCTCGAAAAAACCACGGCTAAATATGGCCCTTACCGAATGCAACCTTCCGAGTTGATGACCGAGAAGCGGCAGGCTTCCGAACTCATAAACGCCACGGGAAAACTGACGGTCATGTATTTGAGCACGCTTCCCGATTTTGAAAAAAATCTGGTGCCCATTCATATTCCAGTGGACAAAAACCTCGGCGGTTATTGCATATTCTTAATACGCAAAGAGGAACAGACCAATTTCACGCAAGTCAAAACCCTCGACGATTTGCGCAAATTCACCTTCGGCCTGGGGCTGGGCTGGATTGACGTGGATATTCTTCGCTCCAACTCGTTCAAGGTCGTGACCGGCTCGGATTACGACGGTCTATTTGAGATGCTCGAAAATAAACGCTTCGATATTTTTTTGCGGGCGTCGGTAGAGATCATTGACGAATACGAAGAACGCAAAGACCGGATGCCGGATTTGAAAATCGAGGACAACCTCTTGTTCTATTATCCGCTGCCGATGTATTTCTGGTTTTCCAAAACGCCGGAAGGCCGGCGGCTGGCGGCGCGCGCCGAAGAGGGCATGTGGATGATGATCAATGATGGCACCTACGACCGTATCTTCGATAAATATCAGCGCCATAAAATCGAGCGGCTTAAATTGAAGGAACGCAAAATTTTCAAAATCACCAATCCTTTCCTCGGCCCGGAAACGCCTTTCTCGGACCGGCGATTGTGGTTCGACCCGCAGACTTACAAATGAACACAGCATCGAAAACCCGGCCGCTCAGTCCCTGGCAAAACGTCTCCGTGGCCTTCGTCGTCAGCATAGCGATGGTTTTAATCACCACGCTGTTGCTCGGCACTTTCGGCATCCTCAATTATGTTTCCGAACGCACGCGGCTGGAGGCGGAATTGCAGAGCGATATTTCTCTCGACGGCGACCAGTTCTCAGCCGCGCTGGCTTTGCCCATCTGGAATTTCGACCGTGCGCAAATTGACAAGGTTATTGAAAGCATGATGCGAGACCAGGTCATTTCCGGCGTCATGATCCGTCTCAACGATGCCAATAAAACTGTTTTTGCGCGCGCGCGCGATAAGAACGGGCGACCTGTCACATTGAGCGGGCCATTCCCGGCGCAAGGGCTGGTGACGGACCAGCGCGACATTGATTTTAACGGGACGACGCTGGGAAATATGAAACTTTTCGGCACGCCCCGGTTTATGAATGCCGTGCTCAACCGCACCTTGCGCTCGACGTTTTTAAATATCTTCATCCTCGATGTCGTGCTGACGGTCAGCCTGTATCTGCTTTTGTGGCACCGCGTGCTCAAGCCGTTGCGGGAAATCGAAGGTTACGCCAAGGTCGTCAGTTCGGGCACTCGCTCGACGCAGGAATTCCGCTCCGGCAGATACGAAGGTGAACTCGAAAGTTTGCGCGCCTCAATCGAAAAAATGATTGCCTTGCTCGATGCGCGTTACGACGCCTTGCGGAAACATGAGGCAATGCTTTTGGAAGTGCTCAACTCCGTGCCGCAGTACATTTTTTGGAAAGATCTCAATAGCGTTTACCTGGGATGCAACAAAGTTTTTGCGGAAGCCGCGGGCTTGCCCAGTCCGCAACAAGTCATCGGCAAGACGGACTTTGATCTCCCCTGGACACCCGAGGAGGCGGAGACATGCCGCCGCCATGATCGCGAAGTGGTCACTCTGGGAAGTCCGCGCCAGCACATCATCGAACGGGCGCATTTGCCGAGCGGCGCCCGCGTGCTGCTGGACACTTCCAAAATCCTGCTCCGCGACGGGGAAGGCCAGCCTTATGGAATCCTGGGAGTGTATAATGACATCACCGAGCAAAAACGCGCGGATCTGGCGCTTGCCCGGCAAATAGCTTTTGATGAAATCATCCAGCGGCGGCTGGCGCGCTTTGCCAACAGTGTCGGTTCTGAATTGGATGATCATATTCAGGATACTTTGCGGGAGATGGCGCAATTCATCGGCGCGGACATGGCTTTCGTCCTTCAATTCGCGCCGGACTGTCTAACTTTTAGTTCCACCCATGTTTGGTATGCCCCGGGCATTCCGAGCCGCGGAGGCAGGTTTCAAAAAGTTCCAATGGATCGGAATCCCTGGGCCGTGAAAACGCTGATCGCCGAAGAAGTCATCAACGTCAGTCGCCTGGATGAACTGCCGCCGGAGGCCGCCAATGGTCGCGCCGTGTGGGAGGCGGAGGGATTCAAGTCCGTCCTTCAGGTTCCCTTGAGCGGACGAGGCGGGAGAGTCAATGGCAGCGTCGGCCTCGTCACCACAACGCGGGAGATCACCTGGGTGCAGACCGATATTCAGCGATTAAAAATCGTCAGCAACGCGATTGCCAATGCCCTTGAACGCAGCGAGGCCGAGGCCGCGCTTCGCCGAAGTGAAGTCCGCTATCGCACCTTGTTCGAGGCGGCGCAGGACGCCATTTTGATCAGCAACGGGGAATGCATCGTTGACTGCAATCCCTGTGCTTTGGAGATGTTTGGATGCACGCGTCTTGAACTCATCGGGGAAAGTCCGCTCCGGTTTTCTCCCGCTCGCCAGCCCGACGGGCACGAATCCGTCATCAAAGGGCGCGAAAAAATCCTCGCGGCACTCGCCGGAGAACCGCAGCATTTCGAGTGGCGGCATTGCCGGCGCGACGACACGCCGTTCGAAGCGGAAGTGAGCCTGAACCGCATTGACCTTGACCACCAATCGTTCATGCTCGGCATCGTGCGTAACATCACCGAGCGCAAGCGGGCGGAGGCCGCCATCCGGGAATCGGAGGCAAAATTCTCCACGGCGTTTCGCGCCAGCCCGGATCCAATGAGCATCGTCGAATTGGAAACTTCGCGCATCGTAGATACCAACGAAGTTTTTGAGCGCGCTTTTGGCTGGCGGCGGGAACAGGTGATCGGAGTTTCGACCGTTGACCTTGGTCTTTGGGCAGACCCGGAAGATCGCAACCATTTTCTCGTTAAGCTTAACCAGTGCGGCTCGGTGAAGGATTTTCCCACAATCGTGAAAACGCGTGAAGGGCGTATTTATGATTGTCTCGTCTCGGCGGAAGTGGCGGAGATCAACGGGCGAAAAAGCATGATCGTCGTTTCGCAGGACATCACCAAGCGCAAGCAGGCCGAGCAGCGGTTGGAAAAATCCCGCCTCCAGCTTCGCGCGCTTTCGGCCCGCCTCCAATCGCTTCGTGAAGAAGAACGCACGCATCTCGCGCGCGAAATCCATGATCATCTCGGCCAGTTGCTCACCGCGCTCAAGCTCGACCTTCGCTCAATCGAACGCAAACTCCCGGCGTTGGGCGATGCCACGCTGATCGCCGGTTTGAATGGCAAGCTTGCCTCCGCGCGCGAACTCACCGATGAGACCATCAAATCCATCCAGCAAATCGCCTCGGAATTGCGTCCGGCAATTCTGGATCGCCTTGGACTGGAAGCGGCGATTGAATCAGAGACGCAAGCCTTTCAATCGCGCACGGGCGTTCAATGCGAATCGCAGTTGCCCGGCGAATCCATCGCCACCGCGCCGGAATTGGCGACGGCCGTCTTTCGAATTTTTCAGGAAATACTCACGAACATCGCGCGGCACGCCCACGCCACGCATGTGCAGGTAAACCTTCACCGCGAAAATGGCAGCCTGGTCCTGAAAGTGGAGGACGACGGTGTGGGGATGCAAAATAGCGATCTCGATAATCCAAAGTCACTCGGCTTGCTGGGAATGCAGGAGCGCGCGGAAATTCTCGGCGGCCAAATGTCGTATGGGTCGGCCAACGGCAAAGGCACGCTGGTGACGATGCGCATTCCCCTGAACGGAAAGGCTGGTCATCAATCATGACACGAATACTTTTGGCCGACGATCATACGATGGTGAGGAAAGGGCTGAGAGAAACGCTCGACGAAGAACTTGGCCGGGTGACTTTTGGCGAGGCCAGCAACAGCAAGGAAGTTCTCGACCTCGTTTGGAAAAATAAATGGGACCTCGTCATCCTCGACATCAACATGGAAGGGCGCAGCGGACTGGAAGTGCTCGGGGAAATTCACACCGCATCGCCGAAACTTCCCGTGCTGGTTCTCAGCATGTATCCCGTGGCGGAATTCGCCGTGCGAGCTTTGAAACAGGGCGCGGCCGGTTACCTCAGCAAACAGAGCGCGCCCGAAGACCTGGTCACCGCTGTCAAAACCGTGCTCGCCGGACGCCGCTACATCAGCGCGCAACTGGCCGACCGGCTGGCGGCGGAGTTGGTGCGTTCATCCGATACGCCCTTGCACGAAACACTTTCCACGCGCGAAACTCAAGTCTTGCTCATGATTGCCCGCGGAAAATCACTCAAGGAAATCGCCGCCGACTTGTCCATCAGCGCCAAAACCGTCGGGACATACCACATCCGCGTGCTAAAAAAAATGAACCTCAAAAACGACATCGAACTCACGCGTTATGCCTTGCTGAACAAGCTCGTGGAATAGAACTACTTGATAATCAAAAGTTATAATTTGTAAATAAAATTGACTATCAATATTATTTACAGTATCATTCAGGCATGAATGAAGCAAAACCTTGGTATGAAGAAATTGTATTGCCCGCGTTGCTCCGGCACGCCCGCGCAGTTTATGGAATAGCCATGCGCGCCGCACTGGCCGAAGCCGGATTCGATGACATTCCCAAAAACGGTCTCTATGTGATCGGTGGCTTGGCGCTCGGCGCGGGCGACGTGCCTCTGGGCCAGCTTGTCGAGGAACTGGCCGTGTCCAAACAGGCAGCGGGTCAGCTTGTGGACACACTCGTCTTGCGCGGCTACCTCGAACGCGCTGTGGACACCGAAGACCGCCGCAAACTCACCGTCACCCTCACCGAGCGCGGCAAGGCCGCGGCCGCGACGCAGACAGTGGCGCGAGAAAAAATTGATGCTGAATTACTCGCGCGCATGGGCGGCGAAGCGATTCACCTTACCCGCCAAACTCTCGCCGTCCTAATCAACCTGGGACAGGAACAAAGGAAGAACCAACCGCCGCACTCTCATTAAGCGCAGAGTAAAAGTGCAGTGCCGTATCGGTGAATTTACGATTTATGAATTACGCGCAAAAAGATTTTTCAGCCGCGTAAATCGTAAATCGTAAACCCAAAATTACTAAATGGGTTTGCGTGGCCAAAAAAACTTCGCCACTTCCGCGTGCGCCAGCACCACGTCGGGATCGCGCTGCAAGGCATCGAAATAATGGTGCGAAAAACCTTCGCCTTCCTCCGATGTGACCAGAAGCGTGCCTGCCTGTTTGATCAAAGATTCCGCATCGGCATCCGTCCCCGGTTTCTTGGTTTCGAGCGCTTCGTCCATCGCGACGATCAGTTGCGAGATCGGCTGCAGCCACGCAAACCAAGGATCGCTCGTGAGCAATTTCAAAAAATGATTCGGCGACGTAATGGCGCCCACGGTTTTTTCATAGCTCACGCGTTCGGAATCCACGAGGGCTTTGTGCAAATCCAAAAGCGCATGGCGGCAATCCTGTAATCGTTGGCGAATATCGTTTCTCACTCGGCGAGCAACGTCGTCTCTCAAGGCAGTTAAGTCAATGCGCGGCATCAATTCTCCGTGCGAATTTTCGATGCCGATGTTATATGCCGCTTACGTTGAAAATTTCGGACTCACTCGCCCTCGTTTGGTTTGCTATGTTCAATACACTGGCATTCGTTTCCTTTGGCCTTGACAAGTGGCGGTCAACACAGACCGGGCGTCGCGTCCCCGAATCATTTCTCATTTTGCCGGCAGCCTTGGGCGGTTGGCCGGGCGGCTTGATCGGCATGAAAGTGTTTCGGCACAAAACTGCCAAATGGAGTTTCAGACTGAAGTATATGCTCGCGCTGGTTCCGTTCGCTCTCGAAGTTTACGCGTTCATTTGCTGGCGATGACGCTTGAGTTTGCCTTCGCAAAAAGTTGTTTACCGCCCCCGGCCAATATTGCTACGTTATTCGGCCACGCGAGCATTGCTAACAATCGAGCGGGAACTTTGAAACTATGACAACTACTGAAACCTATTTGGCCGACAAAGCGGAATCTCTCCTCCGCTTCAACAACCCTAAAATCAGCAAGGAACGCCTGCATCTGCCCGGTCCCGATGTCGTGGATCGTTTCTTCGCCCCGAGCAATCGCAACAACCGCGTCATGGGCAATCTCCAGCGCATGTTCGGCCACGGCCGCCTGGCGAACACCGGTTACCTCTCCATCCTCCCGGTGGACCAGGGCATCGAACATTCCGCCGGCGCGAGCTTCGCGAAAAACCCCGATTATTTCGATCCCGAAAACATCGTCAAACTTGCCATTGAAGGCGGCTGCAATGCCGTCGCTTCGACCTTCGGCGTGCTTGGCGCTGTTTCCCGCAAATACGCGCACAAGATTCCCTTTCTCGTCAAAATCAATCACAACGAACTGCTCACCTATCCGAACAAGTTCGATCAAATTATGTTCGGCACCATCAAGGATGCCGCGGACATGGGCGCAGCCGCCGTCGGCGCCACCATTTATTTCGGCTCGGACAACGCCACGCGCCAGATCGTCGAAGTCGCCCAGGCCTTTGCGATGGCCCACGAACTCGGCATGGGCACGGTTCTCTGGTGTTACCTCCGCAATAATGCCTTTAAGCAGGACAAAGATTATCACGTCTCCGCCGACCTTACCGGCCAGGCCAACCACCTCGGCTGCACCATCCAGGCCGACATCATCAAACAGAAATTGCCCGAGAACAACGGCGGCTTCAAGGCGCTCAACAGCGGCAATTCCAGTTACGGCAAACTCGACGAGCGCATCTATACCGAGCTTACCAGCGATCATCCGATTGACCTTTGCCGCTATCAGGTCGCAAATTGTTATATGGGCCGCGCCGGTCTCATCAACAGCGGCGGCGAATCCAAAGGCGCGGCGGATGTCGCCAACGCCGTGGCCACCGCCGTCATCAACAAGCGCGCGGGCGGCATGGGCCTCATCTCCGGCCGGAAGGCGTTTCAACGCCCGCTCAAGGAAGGCGCCGCGCTGCTCAATGCCGTGCAGGACGTTTATCTCGATAAATCCGTGACTGTCGCTTAACGCGCGTGGACGAGCCGCTTGCATCGGGCGCAAGTCCCGCGTCACCCAAGCCTGCGGTGGATCTTTGCAACCGCAAGCACACGCTTAATGTCTCGCGTGGGCTTGTCGGTCGCAGTCTGATCGCGTTGCAAAACGGAATCGAAAGCGGCGTCGCCAAAGTTTCGGTCAATGGCGACCCGCCGATCTACGACAGCAAAACCTTCCCGTGGGCCGCTGAAGTCGAGGCCGGTTGGAAATCTGTCCGCGCCGAATTGGATCAGGTCATGAAATATCGTGACCAGATTCCGAGCTTCCACGAGATCATGAAGGAAGTCACCACCATCACCACCGACGCGAATTGGAAAACCTATTTCCTCGCCGGCATCGGAATGGACTGTGCGGAAAACGCGCGGCGTTGTCCTGAGACAATGAAAGTGCTCGCGAAAATTCCGGGCATGAAGACCGCGTTCTTCTCCATCCTCTCGCCGCGCAAACACATTCCGGCGCATCGCGGCGCTTACAATGGCATCCTGCGCCTGCACCTCGGCCTGCTTGTGCCCGAGCCGCGCGAGCAATGCCGCATCCGCATCGGCAACGATTACCGCAGTTGGACCGAAGGCAAAACCCTCATATTCGACGACACTTTCAACCACGAAGTCTGGAATGATACCGACGGCTACCGCGTCGTCCTCTTCGTGGATTTCGCGCGCCCACTAAAATTCCCCTTCCACCAGATGAACGAAGCCCTGCTGAACGTCGGAACCCTCGCCCCCTTCCTCCGTGAAGCCGGCGCGAAACAAAAAAAGTGGGAAAAAGGTTTTTACAAGAAAAAGTGACATTCCCCAGCGCAGAAGCCCGCGCATCGGCGCTACCACGGGCGATTCTGATCGGGACGTTTTTTGCGATTGCTTGGAGCGCCGAGTTTTGGACCTGTGACGGGCGCTGCTTCGGTGGAAACCGGGCGAGCTTTTATCGCCGCCAATTCTTCGCCGATTACTTTCAATAATTCCTCCCGTCCCTTCCCGGTGGTTGCGGAAGAGGTGAATATCGTCGGCAGTTGCTCGAACCATGTCGAAATGCGTTTGGTGAATGACGCGATATTCGTTTCTGCCTCCTTGGCCGATACCTTGTCCAACTTTGTGAACACGAGGACAAATGGGAGAGACTTGTCCGTGAGCCATTGCACAAAGTCCACATCAATTTGTTGCGCTGGCAATCCAGAATCAATGAGCGCGAACACACAGAAAAGATTTGGCCGATGCTCCAGGTAATCGTTCACCGCGCGGTTGAACTGGGATTTATCGGCGCGGGCAACTTGGGCATAACCGTAGCCGGGCAGATCCACCAGCCGCCAGGTGCGGTTCACCGTGAACATATTGATCATTTTGGTGTGCCCCGGAGTGGGCGAAACCTTCGCCAGGCCGGGCTTATCCAAAAGCATGTTCAGCAGCGATGATTTGCCGACATTCGAGCGCCCGATGAAGGCGAATTCCGGCAAAGACTCATCGGGGCACGAATCCAGATCGGGAGAACTGCAATCAAAAATGGCGGATGAAATATTCACAAATGAAATTGACCGCTCATCCTCGCATCAAATCTGCCGCGCTGAAACATCTATTTCCTACTGCTGCCCAAAACTCACTGACTCCAGAATCTTTTGCAACGCGGCTTGCTGGTCGTCATCGCCGCTGCTGATGATGAAACTGAGCGCGTAACCTTTCATGATCGTGCTGTAATATTTTTGCTTGATCACAATTTTGCGAATGTGCATCTCAACGTCCATCACGTCAAAATCCACGCCGCCCACTTTTCGCACATAGGTTTCCCCGTTGTTTGGAAACTCCGCCTGGATCGCGCCGGATTCGAGCAGCGTTTTCAACTGAAACTGGTAATCCTTTCCGCGCTTGATTCCCGGAAGATGACTCACGTCCGTCGCCACGCTGGCGATGGAAGGATTGAACGTCACCGGCGAACCTTGCGGATACTCGAAGACGGAGAACAAATTTCCCGAGCTGTGCTTGCCAGCCTTGACGGTTGCCTCCAGGTTTTTGTCATCACCGACGAGCAATTTCGTCCCCATTTTTTGCAGGTGCTCGCGCTCCTCCTCATTCTGAATCACCCAATCTGGCGGCACCGTGAGCGTCATCGCAAAAAATTTATTGTGATAAACATTCTTGTCGAAGCTCCCGACATCCATCGCGCCGCCGTCTTCACCGGCCATTTTTTTGCCGCAGGAAACAAATAACAATGCCAGCAGGACGAATTGAACGGTGAATAGTAATTTATTTTTTGGCATGGTTATTTCCTTTTAATGTTAGTTATTTGTTCCCGCCAGCACTTCCTCAAAATCCACGATCTCCTTGATCTGCGTCAGGAACCACCGGTCCACTTTGCACAAGTCAAAAATCTCATCCACCGTCATGCCCGCGCGCAACGCGTGGCGAATAAAGAAAATCCGCTCTGCATTCGGCGTGCTCAATTTGCGCGTGATAACTTCGCGCGGTAAAATATCGCGGTCGCCATACACATCCGTGCCGATGCGCCAGGGTTTGCCATCGCCGCCCAAACCGCTGCGACCGATTTCCAGCGAGCGCAAACATTTTTGCAGCGATTCCTTGAACGTGCGCCCGATGGCCATCGCCTCGCCAACCGATTTCATCTGCGTGTTCAGTGTCGGGTCGGCTTGCGGAAATTTCTCGAAAGCAAACCGCGGAATTTTCGTCACCACATAATCAATCGTCGGCTCAAAGCTCGCCGGCGTTTCGCGTGTGATGTCGTTCTTGATTTCGTCGAGCAAATAACCCACCGCCAGCTTCGCCGCAATCTTCGCAATCGGAAAACCCGTCGCCTTCGACGCCAGCGCCGACGACCGCGACACGCGCGGATTCATCTCGATGATCACCATGCGCCCGTTATCTGGATTCACGCCGAACTGGATGTTCGACCCGCCCGTCTCCACGCCGATCTCGCGGATCACCGCGAACGACGCGTCGCGCATGATTTGAAATTCCTTGTCCGTCAGCGTCTGGATGGGCGCGACGGTGATGGAATCGCCGGTATGCACACCCATCGGATCAAAATTTTCAATCGAGCAAATGATGACGCAATTATCGGCGCGGTCGCGCATCACTTCCATCTCGTATTCCTTCCAGCCGAGCAGTGATTCCTCCACCAAAATTTCCGACACCGGCGAAAGCTCAATCCCGCGCTTCGCAATCTCCTCGAACTCCTCGCGATTGTAAGCGATGCCGCCGCCCGTGCCGCCCAGCGTATACGCGGGGCGAATGATCAATGGCAACCGCCCAATCCTTTCCGCCACCGCGCGCGCTTCCTCGACATTGTGCGCCGTGCCGCTGATCGGCACATCGAGCCCAATCTTGAGCATCAAGTCCTTGAAAATCTGCCGGTCCTCGCCGCGCTCAATCGCCCGTGCGTTCGCGCCGATCATTTCGACGCCGTATTTTTCCAGCGTGCCGCGGCGCGCCAGCGCCATCGCCGTGTTCAACGCCGTCTGTCCGCCCAGCGTCGGCAGCAAGACCAATTTGCCCTTCGCGCCCTGCCGCTTCAATTCTTCCACTTCGCGCGCGATGATTTTTTCCACGCACTCCGGCGTGATCGGCTCGATGTAAGTGCGGTCGGCGAATTCGGGGTCCGTCATGATCGTCGCGGGATTCGAGTTCACGAGGATGACGCGATAACCCTCTTCGCGCAGTGCCTTGCAAGCCTGCGTGCCCGAATAATCAAACTCACACGCCTGGCCAATGATGATTGGCCCCGCGCCGATGATAAGAACAGAATGAATGTCAGTACGTTTCGGCATAAAACCGGTTGAATTAAAGCGATTCCTCGAGAGTTGTCATTGTTTTATTTTTGTGCGAATGTTTTGCCCGTGAACGAGCGGACGGAACTCCAATTAAACGCAATGGAAATACCCACGACGCCGCTGGATCTTCATTATAACAATAACGGTCTAGTTCCGCATATCGGATTGCATCGCCACGGAAAATTGTACGTTCAGGAATCATCATATTCCGCTTTTTGGCTATCCGGTATAATATTGATTGTTGCGATCGTCGTGGCCGCGCTTCCCTGGGAAACGAAGGCTGTTGCTGGCACGAAATTAAAAGATTGGGTCGTCGGCGGATGTATCTTTTGGATTCTATGCACCGTGCTTCCGTACTTCATCCGTAATGCGTTCGGACAGAGCATCATCATTGATCCAGAGAAACAGACATTGCGCATCTGGAGCCGCAACCCCGAGAAAACAATTTTGTGGAGACAAATTATTGGGCTGCAGATTTGTCATGAGAAAGTGGAACGCGACTCAGAGTTGACCGGACATCAACTAAATCTTGTATGGATAAATGAAGGCGGAATTGTTCGGCGTCATTGCCTATTAAAGCATGGCAGCAGACGATTCGTGGCGGCTCTTGGAAAACGCTACCAAGCCCTCTTCGCCTTCAAACTGCTCGACGGATTTTAGGCGGCAGACGCACTTCAATTTGTGGAAAGGAACTCGCGAAGAGACGAAAACTGCTTCAGCAATTTTTACAATCATTGCTCATACCCATCCGCCTTGGCCGGCCACGCGATAATAAATAAAATCGTTCCGCACACCGCACAACCAATCATCACTCCAAAGCCGGCGTTCCAGCCAAACTCCTGCACGAGCTTGCCGAATCCCCAGCCCGACAGCACCGTGCTCGCGTAGCCAAAAATACTCGTCAATCCGACTGCCGTCGCCGCCGCGCGCCGCGTCGCCAGATTCGCGCACGCAATCGCCAGCAAACATTGTGGTCCATAAACAAAAAATCCCGTCGCGCACAATAACCCCGTGATCAGCAATTCCGATTGCGTTTGGATTTTCCAAAAGGCGAAAACCGATACTCCCGCCATCGCCATATAAAACACACACGCCCGCACCGCGCGCCCGCCGAGAAACCGGTCCGTGATCCATCCGCCGATCAGCGCGCCGAGCAATCCGAACACCTCAAAACCCGCGATCATCCACGCCGCATGCAAAATTTTTATGTGCTTTGCCTCCGTCAACAAAGTTGGACCCCAATCAAAAACCGCATAACGAATCGCATACACAAAAAAATTCGCGCTCGATAGAATCCAGATGTAGGGATTCCCAAAAACCTTCCGCCCCACGAACGCCTTGAAATCTTTGTCTGACTCCGCCTTCGCCATGCCTTTGCCGTGCGTCCCTTCAACCTCCGGCAAACCAACCGAGGGCGGCGTGTCCGGCATCAGGAAAAAGATTAGGATTGCCGCGCCCCCCGCGATCAGCGCCGGAATAAAAAAGCACAACCGCCAATTATGCGCGCCAACCGGGTCCGCGCTCGCGCCGCCCAGATTCAAATTTTTCAGCTTGCCCAAATGCGGCGACACCAAAACCCCACACAACAGCACAATCAAAATGCTCCCGATGTTATGCGAGGAATTCCAAATCGAAAATTTCGTTGCGAGTTCCTTCGGCGGAAACCAATTCGCCATCAGCCGCGCGCATGGTGGAAAACCCATTCCCTGAAACCAGCCATTGAGCATCCAGATAATTCCGAACGCCACCACCGTCGAACTAAACCCAAACCAGATATTCAGCAGCGCCGATGCCAGTAATGCTGTGGACATGAACACGCACGCGTTCGACCGGTCCGCGAGAAAGCCATTCAGAAATTTTGATACGCCATAAATCACCCCGTGCAACGTGAGAAAGAGCCCAAGATTTTCCTTCGTGATCCCGAGGTCGCGCCCCATGAACGGCATGGCGATGCCCAAATTCTTGCGCACGAAATAAAACATTGCGTAACCAAGCGTGGCGTAAATCAAAACACGCAACTGCCAGAAACGATATTTTGCTCGGATTTCGGCCGGGTCCGTCAGCATTACTTTCGCCGGCGGCATTGGCCGAAAAAATCGCAACCATCCGCCCGAGACGGCAGGGTGGGGTGGGATTGGATTATTCGGTTCAGCGCCCATCAGTGGAAAAAGGTGATGCTACTTAACCCCACTGGTCTTAAAATGTCAGGCGAATTCATTCTATTTCTCGCCGTGATTTCGCGCGGCTTCGCCAATTTTTAATTTTACCTTTTTAATTTTTAATTACCTCGGTATCTTCGCTCCCCTTTATGGCTACGATAAAACCATTCGCCGCACTGCGTCCGCGACCCGAACTCGCCGCGCAAATTTGTGAACTTCCTTACGATGTGATGTCTTCCACCGAAGCGCGCTCGATGGCCGCCGGCAATCCGCTCAGTTTCCTCCACGTGAGCAAGCCGGAGATTGATCTCGCGCCCGACGTGGATATTTATTCGCCGCAAGTTTATGCCCAAGGCAAAAAGAATTTCGAGAAACTAATCGCCGAAGGTTCGCTGCGGCAGGACGCGCAACCCAGCTTTTATCTCTATCGCCAGATCATGGGCAAGCACGCGCAGATCGGCCTGGTCGCCGCCGCGAGTTGCGAAGATTATCTGCACAACATCATCAAGAAACACGAATTCACACGCCCCGATAAAGAAGACGACCGCGTGCGCCACATCGAAACACTTAATTCGCAAACCGGCCCCGTGTTCCTGACTTACCGCGCCCAACCCACGCTCGACGAACTGTTCCAAAAGAAAATTGCCGAAACGCCCAACATTGATTTCACCGCGAAAGACGGCGTTCGCCACACCGCATGGGTCATCAGCGACGCGCCGACGGTGGAACGCATCGCGTCCGAGTTCGCGCGCATTCCCTTTCTTTACATCGCCGACGGCCACCATCGCAGCGCCGCCGCCGCGCGCGTTTATCAGAGCCGCAAGGGCGCGGGACAGAGCGGCTTTTTTCTCAGCGTGATTTTTCCGCACAACCAAATGCAGATCCTTCCGTACAATCGCGTACTGAAAGATTTGAATGGCCGCACCCACGCGCAACTGCTTGAGCAACTCGACACCCTGTTCAGCATCAAGCCGGGTGGCGCCGCGCAACCCACGCGCAAACACGAACTCGGTTTTTATATCAACGGCCAATGGCACACGCTGAATTTCCGCCCGCAACTCACCGCGACCAGCGATCCCATCGAGCAGCTCGACGTCACGCTCCTGCAAAAAAATGTGCTTGCGCCGATGTTCGGCATAGATGATCCGCGCACCAGCAAGCGCATCAATTTTGTCGGCGGCATCCGCGGCACGGGCGAACTGGAGAAGCTCGTTAATTCCGGTGAATACGCTTGCGCTTTTTCCATGTTCCCGACGAGCATTGAAGATCTCATGACCATCGCCGATGCCGGTGGAATCATGCCGCCCAAAAGCACGTGGTTCGAGCCCAAGCTGCGCGACGCCATGTTCTGTCACATGATCTAGCGAAGCTTTTCAACTGTAGTCGCGGTCTATGACCGTCGAATCCTCCTGTAGGACTTTGCGAAGAATTCTTTTCGCAAAACTCCGATTTTTCATTTTTGCGAATCCGCCGATGCTATCCCTGTATATGAAAGTTTTAATTCAAGATAGCCAAAGCAAAAAGTTTTTCGCACCGAATCGCGCGTGGGTCCGAGACGCGCAATCCGGCCAGGATTTTGAATCGCACAATCGCGCATTCAAAATAGCTCAAGCGGCAAAAGTGCCGCAATTTAACATCGTGCTGCTTTCCACCAGCGGCCGCTACGCCTTTCGCATTGACGAAGGCATCACCCAATCATGCAACTAATCCTGCTAATCAACTATATTTTTCAATGGGGATTCGCCCTGATGCTTGGGGCTTCCCTTTTGGTTTGGGTTTTCGAATTCAAACTGTCGCCACGTTGAGCGCGCGAGGCATGCGCCCGCCCGTTCTTGACGCTCCGCGGAATTTCCCGCAGGCTCACGTGAAATTCGATGAGCCAAAATAAATTTCTCGCCGCCGCGTTCGGTCTCTCCTTGCTTACATTTTTCGCGCCGGTCACGAGCGCGCAAAACAGTAAGGATTTCACGCCCAGCGAATGTTTTGTCTATGTCGGCACCTATACCGGTGGCACGAGCAAAGGCATTTATCTTTATCGCATGGACATGGAGACCGGCGTATTGACTTCCGAAGGGCTCGCGGCGGAAACGCCCAATCCAACTTTCTTCGATCTCACTACCAACGGAAAATTTCTCTACGCCGCTGATGAGGTTAATAATTTTCAGGGCAAACATGCCGGCTCGGTGGGCGCTTATTCCGTTGAACGCGGCACGGGCAAACTGACTCTGCTCGACGAACGCTCCACGGTCGGCGATGGCCCCTGCCATATATTAATAGACCACAGCGGCAAGGATGCCCTGATCGCCAATTACGGCGGCGGCAGCGTCGCCGTTCTTCCCATTGAAGCCGATGGCAAAGTTGACGATGCCTCCACGTTTATCCAGCACCACGGCAAAAGCATCAATCCCGACCGCCAGCAAAAGCCCCATGCTCATTTTATAACGGTTGATCCCGCCAACCGTTTCGCGTTCGTCTGCGATCTCGGCCTCGACAAGATCATGAGCTATCGTTTCGCCGCCGCCGCCGGGAAGTTGACGCCGAACGACCCACCCTTCACCGAGATCAAACCCGGCTCCGGTCCGCGGCATTTGGCCTTCAGCGCGAACGGACGCTTCGCCTATCTGATCAACGAAATGGCCTCCACCATAAACGTCTTCAACTACGATGCTACGCACGGCGTGTTGGCCGAAATGCAAACCATCAGCACGCTTCCCGCTGATTTCAAAGGTTCGAGCACCGGTGCGGAAATCGCCATTCATCCGTCGGGAAAATATCTCTACGCCTCCAATCGCGGTGACGATAGCATCGCCTTCTTTGCCATCAATCCTGCGAACGGCACTTTGTCATTCGTCCAGCGCCAATCCGTCCAGGGAAAAACCCCGCGTTATTTCGGCATTGATCCCACTGGCAAATACATCCTCGATGCCAATCAGGATTCCAACAATCTCGTCCTCTTCGTCATCAATCCCGAGAATGGCCAGTTGACTTTCACCGGCAAAACGTGGGAACTGGGCTCGCCGGTTTGCGTTAAATTTTTGCCAATCCGCCCGAAATAAATTTGCCTTTGGCGCGGCAAAATCCGCCGGGTATTTTTCTTCGCGCCGGTTCATTTATGCCTAGACCGGCGGTTCGCAGATCGCGAAAAATTTCACCATAGTCGTGTAATCGGCCATTTCCGGGCGTTTTTGCCTCAATTCAGGGCGCCCGCGCCCGTGGCACATCCCGTGCTCATCCCTCCTGACGAAACATCGAAAACGATGAACCTATAACGCAGTCGCGCAAAAAAATTATGAAAGTCGCCGCATTTCTTCCGGCCAAAGGCACCAGCAACCGCGTGCCCAATAAAAATACCATGCTGCTCGACGGCGACCCGATGTTTCTTCGCAGTTTGCGCAAGCTCATCGCCTGCTCGGGCATTGATGAAGTCTGGCTCGATACCGAGTCGCACGAAATCGCCGATCTGGCCAGCGACCTCAAGTGCAAATGGCTTCGCCGCGACCCTGTCCTCGCCAATAATAAAACCGATGGCAACCAGCTTTTCTTCAACGAAATCCAGAGCACCGATGCCGACATCTGCGTGATGCTTCTCTGCACTTCACCGTTCATTCAGCAGAGCACCATCGAGAAGGCGATTGAGATTCTCAAGACCGACTCGCGCTACGATTCCGTCGTCGCCGTTCGCAAGGAAAAACAATATCTCTGGCAGCAGGGCCACCCGGCGTATTCGCTCGACCGCATTCCCAACAGCATTGATTTGCCGGACACGACCGTTGAAACGATGGGCCTCTACGTCATGCGCCGCGATGCCGTGCTGCAACTCAAACGCCGCATCGGCAACAATCCTTATCTGCTCGAAATCGAACCCATCGAAAGTGTGGATGTGAATTGGCCGCGCGATTTTGAACTTGCGAATCTTATCGCCGTCGGCCTGCGCGAACAGGAACGCCGCCTCTTCAACAACCTGAAATTGCAATTCAATAGCCCGCTGCTTTCCGACGTGCTGGACGATCTTGGCATTGACGGCGTGCTCTCCAAGGATTTCAAACTCAACCTGCCGCAATCGAAAGTCCTTGGCCGCGCGAAGACGATGCAGATTGACAGTTGCAAGGACGACGAGGATTTCAAAAAAATTTACGACAGTCTCGCGCTTTACGATCACGTGGTCTCGAATGATGTCGTCGTCGTCGCGAATCACGCGCCGAACTTTGCTTTCTTTGGTGAACTCAACGCGAATCTGGCCATTCGCGCCGGTGCGGTCGGCGCCATTATTGACGGCGTCACTCGCGATACGCGCGATACGGTTGGCATGGGTTTTCCCGTGTTTGCCAAGGGACACTACTGCAAGGACACGCGCAAACGTGGCGTCGTCACTTCGCGCAATCGCACGGTGTTGATTGATGAAATCAGCATCCACAAGGACGACCTGATTTTTGGCGATACCGATGGCATCGTCGTCATTCCCAAGCAGCACGAGAAGGCCGTGCTTGCCGAAGCGCTCAAGCGCCGCAAAAACGAATCGTCCATCCTGCTCGCCATTGCCGAAGGCATGGAGACAAATCAGTTGGTAAAAGAATTCGGCCTATTTTAATCCAATAAAGTGACGCCGAACATTTGCCTGGCCTTCAATTATCTCTTGTGGACTGAGCCCACGCGCCAGATGTGGACCAACCTCGCGCGTCATCTCGAGGAATTCGATTTTCAACTCGTTCTGCTAAGCACCGCTCCGGTGGAAAGCCCGCTGCCTTTTCCCGTGCTGCCTATTCCATTTTTGTTGCGCGATTATGCCACGCAATTTCCCGGCGCGACCGTCGAAGGTGGCCACTATTCGCCCGGCGATTGGGACATCGCCTGCGCGGACAGCAGCCGTTCTCATGGCGCTTACCCGCCCGCCGAAGCAATTCCCGGCTTGCAAGTTTGCCGCAGCGTCCTGCGAACCATTTTAAAAACTTTGCAACCCGGCTTCGTGCTGACGTGGGATTCCACCTCGCCACTCGCGCGCGTTGCACATGGCCTTTGCCTCGAAGCGGGCATGCCCGTGCAAAGCCTTGAACGCGGTTTGCTGCCCGAGACTTTGATGATTGAAAGTCGCGGCATTCAGGGCCACTCGGACTTGCGGACTCACTGGCTCGCGCAGGAAATTTCCGCCGCCGAGCCTTCCGCCTACGAGCGCGTGCGCAGCTTCTACGTGAATCGCAAGCCGCAGAAATATCAGCAACCGGAATTCAACGGCGGCGGCGCGCAGTTGCGCGAAGAATGGAAACTCGGCGCGAAGAAAGCGGTCATGTTTTTCGGACACTATGATCCGTGCGGATTAACGCCCGCCGACGGCGCGCAACGCCGCTATCATTCGCCCGCGTTCGCGTCCACGGAAGATTTGCTGATGAGCCTCGGCGCGCTCCTGAAAAATTCCACGGACTGCGCGCTCATTTTCAAGCCGCATCCGCTTGATAAAAATCCCTACGCAGCCGCCGCAGCGCAAGGCACGCGCATCGTCAACGATGTGAATGTGCATGCATTGATGGACCTCGCCTCCGTCGTGGTGGCGCAATTTACCACGCTGCAATTTGAGGCGGCGCTTTACGAAAAACCAGTTCTTCTGGCTGGCCGTAGCGCGTGGTGGGGCCGGGGTGCTACTTACGAAGTGGCGCGGCGCGAAGATTTAGGCTCGGGGCTGTTGGCGGCATTGCGCGGCGAGGATTGGGCCGCGCGCTCCGCGAATGCCCGAGTCTTTCTCACCTGGATCATGGAGCACTGGCTCATTGGCTGTTCGAGTGTCGTGCCGGCGCGGCGCAATCTCTCCGAGTTGGCAAAATTTTTAGCAACGACTTCGCTCGAAGCGAACGCCGACACTTCCGCTGAAAAACGGGTGGCGTCGGCGCAAAAACAATTTGAATCGTGGCGAACCATTGCCATTGCATCCACGCCGGTTGCTTCCGAAAGTTCCGAGGTTCTTCGCGAACGCGCCGAAGTGTTGCGCCAGCTTGCTTCATGGGAATCCGCCGCGGAAATTTATCGCACGCTCTCCAATCAATTTCCCGACGATTTGGAAATCTGGCAAAAACGCATTGAATGTGCCACGCGCGCCGGCCAAAAATTCGTCGCCGGACTTCTGCGCGGCGATGCCCTGCGCGCGCATCCTGAATGGGCGGACAAACTGGATAACGTCATTCCGACTCGCGGATAATCGGCGATCCAATCCGCGACTTCTGCGGCTTAGTAATTACTTAGAATTTCCGATCCAGAGTATCGGCTGAGTAATGGCAATGTTGCGTTGAACTTCTGCGTTGGTGGGGTCCGGCGGCAGTTTTTTCCACAGCGTCAAATATTTTTCCTCGTCGAGTTTCAATCCGGCAAAGAGCAGACACGGTTCGCGCGACGGCCAGCTATCCCACGCCATCACGTCCGGCTTGTAGGGCCACGCAGATTTGTCGGCGAGATACGGATAAAGAAACGCCACGGCCTTCGCGATGCCGCGTCCGTCCGGCAAGCTATATAGCCAGAGATCTTCTTTGCTGGTCGAAAGCACCTGGCAAAGCGTGGCCATATTATCCAGTTGAAAAATCGAATAGGCATAAGGCTTCGTGCGTTTGAGTTCCGCCGGAAAACTTCCATCCGCCGCCATTTGTTTCGCCACGAACGCCTCCTTATACTTCTGCCGGCATTCCGTCATTTTTTCCTCGTCGCCCACAAATTTCGAGAACACCGCGAGTTGGAGATAGAAGGCCACCGCGTGATTGTTGAGCGTGTTCGCCTCGTCATGGCCATTTTTGCTCGTGGTCATCCACGTGCTGTAATCAGTGAACCAGCTTTTGAGCCCGTCCAAAACATCCCGTGGAAATGCCGGTGACGCGCTCAAAGCCTCGATGGCCACCGGCACCTCGATCAGATGCAGTGTATCAATAATGCCGATGCCGCGCCCGGTGGAAACACCCGGTATCGCCTGCGCATAATTCAAACTCGGATTCATGCGCGTTTTTGGATCGATAAAAAACACCCGCAGCAACGCCGCCGCCTTCGCCGCGTAACGGTCGTCGCCCGTGATCTTGTAAGCGGCTCCCAGCGCGGCCACGGCGTCGCGCAACTGCATAACGCATTTCCGATGCTCGATAAAATTTTCGGGATTCGATTGCCCGTCGCGCTGAATGTACGGCAATCCATTCGACTTTGACGGGTCGGGCCACCAATAATCGCCATTGGAATAAAAGTCGTTCGACCCGCCCTGGCTGAGCTTCGCCGGGAACGCCGTAATAGTGATCGGCTCCAGCGCGAGGGCATTCGTGGCGGCGGCAAGGATGCGCGCGCGTTCGATGTCCGCCACGTTCAATGTCGGCAGCGCGGCCCGTGTCATTGGAGACGCCAGCCAAAAAAACAAAATGCAGCCCAGCAGACGCGCAACCTTTGAGAATGACTTCATAATTATTAAACTATCATTGGATGGGAATGGTTGGCAATCGTACATGTGCCGTCCTCATCGCGAATGCCGCCCAAGGCAGCCCTGCACGGCAAATTTTAAACCGAGAAAATGTGGGAAACGGTTTGCGCAGCGGCCAAAAAGCGGGCAAGTTAAGGCAAGCCGGAGACGCGATAGCAGGCAAACGCTTTTCCGGCAAAGAGAAAGCATTATTATGGCGCAGGCAATAATGGATCCGGAGGAGGTGCGGCGGTTCGCCCAGGAATTGAAAAAATTCAACGCCGATTTACAAAATGGCATGGCGTCATTGCAGGCGCGGTTTTCCGCCCTCGGCGATACGTGGCAGGACCAGGAGCAAGTCCGCTTCGCCGACGAATTCAAGACGACAATGAAGGCGTTAAAAAAGTTCATCGAGATTTCAAATCAGCAAACCCCCTTCCTGTTGCGCAAGGCGCAGCGCATTGAGGAATATCTGAACCAGCATTAGCCGCATGGCCACGCGCGTCAATGTCACCTCGGTCGAGGCCATCGAAGATTTTCGAACGAGCCTGATCATCTATTTGAGCAAGGCGAAGCCCGCGCTGGAAGAAGTCGCCGCCGAGGTGGGCCGCACCCGCGTCTGGGTGCAATACACGCAACGCTCGCATTGGGACGGAATTTTTAAACGCAACGCGCGCGAGTTGGAGGAGGCAAAGGCGGCGTTGTTCAGCGCCAAGATGTCCAACCTGCGCGAAGTTTCCACCGCGGAACAAATGATGGTGGTTAAGTGCAAACAGCGGATGGAGGCGGCTGACATCAAACTGCGCGTGTTGAAAAAATGGGACCGGGATTTCGATACGCAAACCGAACCGATCTCGCGACAGTTGGAAAAACTACATTCCATGTTGCATGAGGATTTGGTCAATGCGGTCGCGTATCTCACCCAAACCATCGCGACACTTCAGGCTTACGCCGACATGGTTGCGCCCACATTGGATGGCCCGCCGCCGGAAACAAAACCTCCCGGCGAAAGCGGATCGGGCAGCGAAGGAGGCCTCGCATGAGCTTGCGAAATAACGGCACGAGTCTGGCGATGATGACGAAAGAATTGATCGGCCGCTGGAAAACCACCCGGGAATATTGGAAGGACGCGAAGAGTGAGGAGTTCGAGAAAAAGTACATCGAGGAGTTGCAGGCGAGCGTGGACAATGCCGTCGTCATCATCGAGCAGCTCGACAAGATCATAAACAAAATCAGGAAAGACTGTGAGTAACCATCAAGGGGTAAAAAAGACACTGGTGCTGGTGGAAGACCTGAAAGCCGTGGTGAGCGATTTCGCGGCCCGCGAGGAAAAGCTCGACCGCGATCTGCGCGTGAAATCTGGCCGCGAACGCCAGCACAATGAAGAAGAGGCTGCCGAGGAGGCGCGCCAAACCGCCGCCGAACGCGACGCGGCGGAATCGGAATTTCAAGCGGAGAAAGATGCGATCGAATCGCGTTACACCCAGTGGAAGGCGCGCATCAACCGGGCGCGCAGTTCGAGCAAGGAGCAAACGTCCGAGCGCATCGAGAACCGCACCGGCACGCGCAAGTATGAGCTGCAAAAATTGCTGATGGAGACGGAGCGCAGCCGCGACGGCGCGTTCGCGCAAACCGCCGCGCGTTTCCAGGATTTCAATACGAATCTCGCGACGGAGTTGGTGAATTTGGAAGCGCTGGAGCGGCGCGCGCGAAATTCCTTGCGCAGTTATTTCAAGTTTTCCTTCATGCTCGCGCGCGCGAAAGAAAAAGCGGAAGTCAATCTCGCGCCGGATGAGGAACAGTTGTTCGCCGAGATGCGCGCGTTGCTGGCGAAAGCGTCGGAAGATTTGAAACGGTTTCGCTGGCAGCCGTTTTCAATATTGTTTCGATATTTGCCGGTGTGGCTGTTGCTGCCGTTGTGTGCCACGCCAATGGTGTTGCAGCGTTTCGGCATCGGTTCGCTCACGCACGACGGGGCGATGGGCGCGTCCATCGGCGCGGCGGTGGTGGTGCTGGTGCTTTATTTCGTCGGGCAAAGCCAGGGTGATAAACTCGCCAGCGGAATCGCGACCGCGCTGGGCAAGGCGCGAAAATTATACGCCGCGTGCCTCGAAAAGTCCGACACGCATCATCAAAGCGAACTTGAGCGGTTGCAAGGCGAGTTCGAGGCGGCGACGCAGATGATTGACGATGATTTGAAACGGACGTTGAAAGAGGCCGGCAGTTTGCGCGGGACGTTCCGTGAAAAAATTGATGACAAAACCGTGCGCATCACGGCGACGAATGAGCGCATCCGCAAAGCCCGACTGGCGAAAGCGGAAGACAAGCACGCGCATCGGGTGGAAGTGGTGGAGAAAACCATCGCCGCGCGCGAAGGCGCTTTTGGCAAAATGATGGATGTGCGCAACGCCGGTTCCAGCGCCGAGCAACAACGCATCTGGCAGGAGTTGGAAAAGGAATGGCTTGAGCGGACACAACCGATTTACGCGGCGCTCGCGGATTTAAAGGCGGACTCGGAAAATCTATTTCCGCCGTGGCAGGAAAATTGGCTGAAGAATTGGACGCCGCCCGCAAAGTTCGAGCACGCCGCAAAATTCGCGGACCTGCAAGTGGATGTCGAAAAATTGAGCGGCGCGATTCCGAAAAACAAGCGGCTCGCGCTGCCCGGCCCGGCCCGTTTTGATGCGCCCATGCTGCTTACATATCCAGACCAGGGTTCGGTGTTGTTCGAGACCAACGGCGGCGGCACCGCCAAGGTCATTGACGCGCTGAATAATATTATTTTGCGTCTGCTCGCCTCCGCACCTCCGGGGCGATTGAGCTTCACGATCATTGACCCGATCGGCCTTGGCCAAAATTTTGCCGGCGCGATGCATCTCGCGGATTACGGCGAACATCTCATCAACAGCCGCATTTGGACGCAGCCTTCGCAGATCGAGCAACGCCTTGGCGAGTTGAACGAGCACATGGAAAAAGTGATCCAGATGTATTTGCGCAACGAATATGAAACCATCGCGCAATACAACGAAGCCGCCGGAAACATTGCCGAGCGTTACCAGATTTTGGTGATCGCGGATTTCCCGGTGAACTTCAGCGAGCTGGCGGCGAAGCGGTTGATGAGCATTGCCACGAGCGGCGCGCGTTGCGGGGTTTTTACTCTGATTCATTGGGACCATCGCCACCCGGCCTTGCAGGATTTTATGCCGGACGAATTGCGCCGCAACAGCGTTTGCGTGACGGTCAAGGGCAACGATTTATTTTTCACGAACAAACCATTGCCGGGAACGAACCTTCAACTCGACGTTCCGCCGCCCGCGGAACTGGCGACCGAATTTATTCACACCGTCGGCAAAAACAGCCGCGACTCCAGCCGCGTGGAAGTTCCATTCTCGCAGGTCGCCCCCACCGACGACAATTTGTGGAGCGAAGACACGACGAGCGAGATGCGCGTGCCCATCGGCCGCACGGGCGCGACGAAATTGCAATATGTCGCCATCGGGCGCGGCACGCGGCAACACGCGCTTATCGCCGGTAAAACCGGTTCCGGCAAATCCACGTTGTTTCACGTGATGATCACGAATCTCGCGTTGTGGTGCAGCCCGGAGCAGGTGGAATTTTATCTCGTGGATTTCAAGAAGGGCGTCGAGTTCAAATGTTACGCCGCGAAACGATTGCCGCACGCGCGCGTAGTGGCGATTGAGAGCGATCGCGAATTTGGCCTGAGCGTTTTGCAACGCGTGGATGACGAATTGAAACGGCGCGGCGATATGTTCCGCAAACTGGGTGTGCAGGACATCGCCGGTTACAAGCGCGCGGGCGGAAAAGAACCGGTTCCGCGCTCGCTGCTAATGATTGACGAGTTCCAGGAATTGTTCGTCGAGGATGATAAGATTTCGCAGAGCGCGAATCTGTTGCTCGACCGCATCGTACGCCAGGGCCGCGCGTTTGGCGTGCATGTCATTTTGGGTTCGCAAACTCTCGGCGGCGCTTACACCGTGGCGCGCACGACGCTTGGGCAAATGGTCATCCGCATCGCGCTCATGTGCAACGAGGCCGACGCGTATCTTATCATGGACGACAGCAATCCCGCGCCGCGCCTGCTCACGCGTCCCGGCGAAGGCATTTATAACGACATGGCCGGCGCGCTTGAAGGCAACAGTCCGTTCCAAACCGTGTGGCTCTCCGATGAAATTCGCGACAGCTATCTCGAAAAAGTGCGGCAACGCGCGGTGCAGGAAGGCATGGGGCACATCGGGCCCATCGTGTATGAAGGCGATGCGCCGGCGGACATCCGCGAGAATCGTTTGCTTCAGCAATTGCTCGAAGTTGAGGCCGTCAAACCGCCGTCGTCGCCACGCATCTGGCTCGGCGCGCCCAATTCCATCAAGGGTCCGACCGAGGCCGTGTTCCATCGCCAGAGTGGAAATAATTTATTGATCGTCGGCCAGCGCGAGGAAGCGGCGCTGGGAATTCTCTCGCTTGCGCTGGTTTCGCTCGCGGCGCAATATCCCGTGGGCGCGGCGAACTTCATCGTGTTCGACGGCACGACGCCGGGATCGCAACAGCGCGAATTTTTGGAACGCATCACGCGGGCGATTCCGCATCAGGTGACGCTCGCCCGTGGCAGCGATCTTGGCGAAGTGCTCGGCAATCTTTCCGCCGACCTGAAAAAGCGCGTTGAGGAAGATCATGGCAGCGGCGCTCCGGCGACGTTTGTGTTTTTCCACGGGTTGCAAAAGTTCAACAAACTGCGGCGCGAAGATGACTTTGGATTTTCGTCCGGTGACGCGTCGGCAAGCCCGAGCGAATTGCTCAACGGTATTATCACGGAAGGCGCGAGCTTGGGCATCCACCTGATTGTGAGTTGCGACACGTATAACAACGTGAACCGGTTTCTCAGCAAGAAGGCGTTCAGCGAATTCGAGATGCGCGTGTTGTTCCAGATGAGCGCGAACGATTCGGCGAACCTGTGCGACAGTCCCCGCGCCAGCATGCTCGGCTTGCATCGCGCCTTGTTCTACAATGAACAAGAAGGTTATCTCGAAACCTTCCGGCCATACGCGTTGCCGGACGGCGATTGGGTTGAGCAGGCCGAGAAAAATTTGCGGCGGCTGGTGAGTTCGGTAAGCTGAGCCGGTTAGGAAAATTTCGTTTCAACACACTCTATGAGGATATTTCGAATTGTATTTTTGTGGGCTTGCGCGGCGGGCGTTTGTTTGGGCGCGGAACCCAAATCGCCGCCAAGATTTCCCCCAGTCGGAATCGCCGTGCCCGATGATGTCCGAAACGGACTGGAAACAGGCGCCGCCGCGCTTGGGAAAAATATTGAGGAATTGAAAAGTTCGCTGGTGTCGAAACCGGAGTTGCTTGAACTGTTGCCGGACGTGCAGATTTATTATAACGCCGTCAAATATGCGCTCGACGACACGATGTTTTACAAGACGAACGAATTTGGCGTCGCGAAAAAGCTGCTCGAACAAGGCGAAGAGCGGGTGCGCGATTTGCGCGAAGGCAAAGCTCCGTGGACAACCGCGACGGGACTGGTCGTGCGCGGCTATGTTTCCAGGCTGGATGATTCGGTGATTCCGTACGGGTTGGTCGTGCCGGCGACTTACCATGCAGGCGAGACGAATGGGCATCGGCTGGATATTTGGTTTCATGGACGCGGCGATCAACTGAGCGAAATCAGTTTCATCAACGATCGGCAGAGGAATCCGGGCGAATTCACGCCGACGAACACGTTCGTGCTGCATCCGTACGGGCGTTATTGCAACGGCTTCAAATTTGCGGGCGAAGTGGATGTGTTCGAGGCATTGCAGGACGTCGAGCGGCATTATCCGATTGATACGAACCGGATTTCCGTGCGCGGGTTTTCGATGGGCGGCGCGGCGACGTGGCATTTCGGAGTTCATTACGCAGGCCAATGGGCGGCGGTCGCGCCCGGCGCGGGCTTTGTCGAGACGGCGATTTTCTCGAAGGCGTTTTCGAAGAATCCGCCGCCGACCGATTACGAGCAGACGCTGTGGCATTATTATAATGCCACCGATGACGCGGGGAATTTGTTCAACACGCATGTGGTTGCTTACAGCGGCGAGATTGACGGGCAGCGCGCGGCGGCGGAATTGATGACGAAGTACATGGCCGAAGAAGGCATGATGCTCACGCATATCATTGGGCCAAACACCGCGCATAAATACGAACCCGAGGCGAAGAAAAAAGTGGCGCAGTTGGTGGATGCCATCGCGAACGAGGGGCGTGATCCGCTGCCGAAGCAGGTGAAGTTTACGACGTGGAATTTGCGCTTCAACGAAATGGATTGGGTGACGGTGGATGGGATGGAGCACGAATGGAATCGCGCGCGGGTGAATGCGGAAATTGTGGACGATAAAAAAATTGCGGTGACCACGACGAATGTATCGGCGTTCACGCTCGCGATGCCGGAGGGACTTTGTCCGCTGGCCAAGGGCGAGAAGCCGCTGGTGGAGGTTGACGGCGAAGCGATCAAAACTGTGCCGGTGCGAAACGATCTTTCGTGGACGACGCACTTTCAAAAAATGGGCGGAAAATGGGAGTTGGTAAAAAATGTGGATACGATCAGTTTGAAAAAGCGCCACGGTTTGCAGGGGCCGATTGACGATGCGTTCATGGATTCGTTCATCATGGTGCGGCCGACTGGTGAACCGATGAATGAAAAACTTGGCGCGTGGGCGGCAGATGGATTGCATCACGCGGTGGACGAATGGCATCTGCAATTTCGCGGCAACGCGCGGGTGAAGGATGATAGCGAGATCACGGCGGAAGACATGGCGTCGAATAATTTAATTTTGTGGGGTGATCCCAAGAGCAACAAATTGCTGGCGAGGATGGTGAAAAAATTGCCGATTCATTGGGATGCAAATGGAGTGCAAATTGGCGCGGCGCACTTTTCGGCGGACGATAATGTGCCGGTTTTGATTTATCCGAATCCGCTGAACCCGAAACATTACGTCTGCTGAATACGGGTTTTACGTTTTGCGAAGTGGGGCGTCCGAGCAATGCGTTGCAGGTGGCGAAGCTGCCGGATTATGCGGTGGTGGACATCAATGTGCCGATCGAGTCGCGGATTCCGAATGGGGTGAAGGCTACGGGATTTTTCGATGAGCAATGGCGGTTGCCGGCCGCCGATGCGAAGTAATCTTCTCGCGACTAAAACTGATCTTCTTTTTCTTTGAAGAGGATGTTGAAGGTCGTTAAAGAGCCGTAGCAGCGGGTGAGGTATTGTTGCATCTCGACTTTTTCGCCGTCACTCAATTTTTCGTGGGCGTTGATTTTTTGTTCGAGGACGCGGAGTTGGTTGCGGACGCCGACGATTTTGTGGAAAAAAGTTTCGAGCGGGACTTCCTTGGTTTGCAGCGTGGGATCGGATGGGTGCAGAACGAGGCGTCCGTTATGCCAGCGCGGACCTAATTGGGAGACGGAGGAATCCGATTTTTCGACGCCAAGGCGGTCGAGCGCGCGGTCAAGGATACTTTCGATAAATTGTTTGAGCGGGACTTCGGCATCGCCAATTTTCACGGTGGGCTCGGGAACGGAAATTTCGGCAAGGCGCGGATCAATGGTGCGAAGGATATTTCCAAAACGGATGTCGGCAGAGCCTTCAGAAACTTTTTCGACGATGCCCTCGCCATGATGCGGGTGGGTGATCTTCATGCCGACAGTCAAAATGGGTGTGCTCATACTTGAGAAAATAATACGCGGTTGGATGGACAGAAGCAATTTTTACCGCGGAGACGCGGAGGCGCGGAGAGAAAGAATCAGAAATAATTGTACGGCTTGGACATTGGGAAAGTATTGGGCAGGTGGCGGACTTCTTTGACGGCGCTGTTTTCGAGGACGACTTCGACGATGTCGAAGCGGATTTTTACGGCGGGATTGTTTAGCAGGCGCAGGTAATCCAGGGCGGCTTGGGAAAGGAGGCGGCGTTTGCGGGCGTTGACGGCGGTGGAGGCGCGCCCGAAGGTTTCGGAGGAGCGTGCTTTTACTTCGACGAAGACGAGGCAATCGGCGTCGCGGAAGATAAGGTCAATTTCGCCGCGGTCGGACTTAAAATTTGCGGCGAGAAATTTGAGGCCGAGTTTGCGGAGATGTTTTTTGGCGGTGCGTTCGCCGATTTCGCCGTGACGCGCACGCAGGGATTTTTCAGCTTTACCGCGCCAAAATTGGATGCGCGCGAGGATGCTCATGCTTTAATCGAGCAGAGGCGCGCCATCGAGAGCGTCGGCATCGAATAATTCCAATTCGACGGGGGTGACGCGGAAGGGGGAGAAGCTGCGGCGGTGAATCGGGCACGCACCGTGTTCGGCGATGGCGGCGAGGTGTTGCGGTGTCCCATAGCCTTTGTGCTCGGCGAAACCATACTGGGGAAATTGTGCGTGATATTCGTGCATCAAACGGTCACGCGTGACTTTGGCGAGGACGCTGGCAGCGGCGATGGAATAGCTGCGGGCATCGCCTTTGACGAGCGGGGTGTTGGGGATGCGCAGGGATTTTACGGGGCGTCCGTCAACGAGGACGTGTTGCGGCGCGGGTTGAAGTTGCGCGAGGGCCAGGTGCATCGCGCGATGGGCGGCCTGGAGAATATTGATTTGATCTATGATGTCCACTTCGACGACCGCGATGCCGTAACGAATTTCGGGATGCGTGGTGATCGAAGTGAAATATTTCTCGCGCTGTTCTTCGGTGAGTTGCTTGGAGTCGTTGAGGCCGCGGAGTTTTTTATCGAGGCCGGGCTCGAGCCATTGGTGCGGGAAGATCACCGCGCCAGCGACGACGGGACCGGCGAGCGGGCCGCAGCCGGCTTCGTCCACCCCGGCAACGAGGGTGGTGCCCTGAGACCAAAGCTCGCGCTCGAAGTTTAAACGGTTCCAAAATGTGGCGCTCTTTGCCATGAGTTTTTGCCGGTATTCAAGTTATCGTGCTCGCGAGGTGAGGCAAGTGATTTTTAACCGCGGAGGCGCGGAGATTGGAAGTGGAGGTGGATGGATTTTTTTTGGGAATTCGTGTTTTACAAATGTTCACCGGCCATGACGTCGGTGGATTTTAGGTCGAGGGCGTAGGGTTCGAGGGGCATGAGGTGATGGTGGCTGAGATGGGCTTCGCAGAGGTGGAAGAAGTCGGCTTCGGTGGTGACGCGGCGGATGTCGTGGAGGAATTTCCCGGTGGGTTCGATGCCGAGGCCGATGTAATTCAGATATTTTTTCATTTTCTGAATGTGCGAATTTTCGGTGATGCCGGCGGGGCGAACGGTTTCATAAAGTTCGCGGATGTATTCGAGCACTTGAAAACCGGTGGGGATGAAAATCTTTTCGCCGCGCTGGTGCTGGCGGATTTGCTGGAAAAGCCACGGGTTGCGGATGACGCCGCGACCGATCATCAGGCCGTGCGCGTGGGTGAGTTCCAGGACTTCTTCGGCCTTCGCGGCGGAATAAACATTGCCATTCGCGAGCACGGGGCAGGGGACGGCGGCGACGGCGCGGGCGATGTAATCGTAATGAACTTCGCTGCGATACATTTCTTTCACGGTGCGGCCGTGGACGGTGAGGAGATCAATGGAATGTTTCGCGAAGATGGGGAGGAGTTCGTCGAAGACTTCCGGTGAATCGAAACCGATGCGGGTCTTGACGGTGAACTTGATGGAGACGGCATCGCGCAAGGCGCCGAGGATGGCATCCACGCGTTTGGGTTCGCGAAGCAAACCGCCGCCGGCGCATTTGCGATAGACGACGGGCGCGGGACAGCCGAGGTTCAGGTCAACGGCGGCGATGGGATATTGCTGGAGTTCGCGCGCGGAGCGGACGAGCGAGGGGATGTCGTTGCCGATCATCTGCGCGACAACGGGGCGGCCGGTGGGATTTTTGGTGATGGACTCGACGATCCATTTTTCCAAGTGCGAAACGGCGTGGACGCGAAAATATTCGGTGTAATAAACATCCGCGCCGCCGTAACGCGCCATGAGTTTCCAGAACGCAAGGTCGGTGACATCCTGCATGGGGGCGAGCGCGAGCAAAGGCTCGGGGCGCGTGAGGAATTGTTGAAATTCGGCGATGCCGCTGGAGGGTGCGGGGTTCATGCGGCGGGCGGCGGCGGGTTGCGGGAAAGTTTTTCGAATTGTTCGAGAAAAATAATTTGCGAGGGCGTTTCGACGGCGGAAGCTTCCGTCTCACGCATGGAGGCAATGGCTTCGGCGGCAGATTTTCCGCGATGAATCAAATAGCAGGCGATCATGGTGCTGGTGCGCCCCACACCGGCCTGGCAATAAACGGCAACGGGTTCGTTGCGCGCGAGCGAGGCTTCGGTGAACACGAGAAATTCGCGGACCTGGTCGAGCGTGGGCGGATAGCCATTTTCGACGGGGAGGCAAATGAAATTGAAACCGGCGGTTTGGAAAACCGAAGCGTCGCCGGGAATATTCAGGAGGCAGACAACGGCGCGGATGCCGACGCGATGAAGCAGCAACAGCTCGTCGAGATGCGCGCGCAACGGGCCGCCGCCGTTGAGGCGCCGCTCGGGATCAATGTACGGAATTCCCATGCCGCCGATGACGTTCTCGATGGCCCACCACAAATTGGAGTAATTGGAATTCATCCGGCCGCGACTGTGCCGCGACTGGATAGCTTACTTGAACTGCGGGTGTTGGCGCAACTTTTCCCACGTGGCTTCGGCGAGGGGCGACTGGCGATAGATGGGTTCCCAAAGCGGTTCGGCGCTGGTGGATTTGCGGACGCGCGCGAGCCATTTTTGATCGAGCGGTTCGGTGATCAAAGATAGAGTGTTTGCGGCAATGGTGGTTTCTTCTTTCTCACCGGTAGCGTGGCCCGCTCCGACGTAAAAACCGGCGAGCAAAAGGGAGACGCGGACTAAATTGCTGCGGGTGTAGGTCGGCAAGGCGCAGGGGCGAATGGGATCGAGATGGCGGAATAGATTTTCGAAAAGCGGTTCGGTCCACATCGTGGGATTTTTTGCGGGCGAGAAGGCGTCGAATAAAATTGCGTGGGGCGGATTAGTGCGGAGTGCGGAATGCGGAGTGCGGAGTAAAGAGGGGAAATCGCCCAAGTGTAAGTTCCAGGTTACTTGGCGGTTGCCGTCGGTGAAGGTGTGGTGATGGTTTTTGAGAAAGGCGGCGACGGGTGGTTCGTAATCGGTGAAGTAGCCAAGGGCTTCGGCATTTTCGAGGGCGAATTGGAGCGGTTCGAGCGTGTGGTCGAAGCTGATGATGCGAAGCGGGCAATGGGTTTCGCGGGTGGCGCGGAGAACGGTGAGGACATTCGCGGCGGCGCCGAGGCCGACGTCCCAGATCACAAATTCGCCGGTGTGCGCGGTCATGCGCTCGACGAGACACAGTTGTTTTACGTAGAGCGCCTCGGCTTCGGCGGCGGGACCGATGACGGGGTGAAAGGTTTCGCGTTCGGCGAGCGAGTGGACGCTGTGGACGCCGTTGACGAGTTTGACGATGCGATAGCCGCTGGAAGACACACTTGAGGATGATTGACTCGCCCGGGAAATACCAAGCGAAAATTTTTTGAGGGGGGATGAACGCTTTGGACTCATTTATGGTGTTTAATAAAGTCACGGCTTGCGAGTACGCTCGCCCTCCCATTCAAGAATTCGGCGGTCATAGACCGCCGCTACAGGTTAAAGTTGATACGTGATTGAAATTTTTTGTTCGGTTTTGCGGCACGGCGGGGATTTACTTTGGAAATGACAATGGAGAGCCGGCAATTACTTGCGGAGTATGTGCGAACGGGTTCGGAAACGGCGTTTCGCGAATTGGTGGCGAATTATCTCGGCCTGGTGTATTCGGCGGCGTTGCGGCTCACGGGCGGAAACACGCATTCGGCGGAGGAAATCACGCAAACGGTGTTCATCGGCCTGGCGCAAAAGGCGCGAACGCTTTCGAGCGAAGTGATGCTCGGGGGGTGGCTGCATCAATATACTTTTCACGCGGCGACGAAATTTGTGCGCGCGGAGCGTCGCCGGCAAATCCGCGAACAGGAGGCAGGCGAAATGAACGCACTGACGAACGGCGCGCCGGAGGAATGGCGGAAGATCGAGCCGATTTTGGACGAGGCGATTTTGGAATTGGGCGATGAAGATCGCGCGGCGATTTTGTTGCGATTTTTTGAGCAGCGGGATTTTCGCGCGATTGGGGCATCGCTCGGCGGCAGCGAAGACGCGGCGCGGATGCGGGTGAACCGGGCATTGGATAAGTTGCAGGTGGTTTTGAAACGGCGAGGGGCGGCATTGTCGGTTGGGGCGCTGGGCGCGGTGCTGGCGGCGCACACGGCTTCGGCGGTTCCCGCGGGGCTTGCGTCGGCGGTGGCGGGCGCGGCGTTTGCGAATGTGGGCGGTGGGGTGAGCACAATCATGATTAAACTTATGGCACTAACTAAACTTCAAACGGGGATGATCGGGGCGTTGGTGGTTGCGGGCGCGATGACGCCATGGGCGATGCAACAACATGCGAAGTGGCGCGAGACAGACGCGGCGTTGCAATCGCAGAACGAAAAAATGGGAGCGCTGGTTGACGAGAATGCGCGCTTGTCGAACCAGATGGCGCTGGCGAAGGATTCGCGGGGATTGTCGCAAAAGGAATTGGATGAGTTGATGCGGCTAAGGAACCAGACGACGGCGTTGAACAAACAGTTGGCGGCGGCGAAGGTGACGCCGGTGGCGGCGGGAACAGGCCAGACGAACGTGGCGTTGAGCCCGGAAGAGGAGGAGCGGCAGAAGGCGATCGAAGAATTACAGACGATAGAGAAAATGGATAGCGCGAAGAATTGGCTGCTGGCGTTTATGATGTATGCGAACGATAACCAAAACCGGCTGCCGGGTGATTTCTCGCAGGCGACGAATTATCTTTCAAAGGACAAACAAATGGAATTGCTGCTGGCAACGAACCAGTTCGAGGTGCGTTATGGCGGGCCATTGAACACGTTGAAGGACCCGAGTTCGGTGGCAATTTTGGAGGAGATCACTTCGCCGGGGGCGACCTTGAAGACCTACGGTTTTGCCGATGGCCACGTGGAGGTAGTTAAACGGGCCGACGGCGATTTTAAAGGATGGGAGGCGCAACGCCTGACCGTGCCGCCGAGTGGGCAGTGATCGTAGTCGTGATGATTTGCAGGTTATTTTGGTTTTCGCCGCGTGCGTCCTGGCTGGCCGGAGGTGATTTTGATGACCACATTTTGGTCGCCGCCCTGGGCTGAAAGGCTTCCGAAATGTCCTTCATAAATGGCGCTAAGATGCACGGGCCCGGCACTGACTTGTTCGAATTCAAAATGACCTTCGGGATCAGTTTTGACAGAATGAGCGGTTTGGCCTTCGCCGGAAATGTAAACACTCGCGCCGGCGAGAGGGTGATCTTTTGCATCCACGACGCGGCCGGAGAGTTTTAGGTTTGCCGGTTTGAGGACCAGGTCCAGTCTGATAGCGTTGGCTTTAGTCTGGGTTTTGGTGAAATCTTGAGTTATCGAGCCGTAACCTTTCGCGGAGATGTTCAGGCCGTATTCGAGACCTTGCGGAAGAGTCGTGAACATGAATTGTCCATCGGCATCGGTTTGCATGGGGATCTTGTCAAAATCGGTTGAAGAAGTTCTAAAAGTCCCGTCAGAAGAATCGTTCATGCTGAGGGTCAAGCCGACCCGTGCGCCGGCAAGGGCGTGGCCGTGGTTATCGTTCACCTGGCCGGAAAGCGTGAGGGCCGATTTCAAAACGAGGTCTTGATTCGTGGTTGTGGGCTTGAGCATGGCGACGGCGGCCAGGTTGTTGGTCCAATCACGGGCGATCAGGCTATAAATTCCAATCGTGCCGCCGATGCCGGTGGGGTTCCAAGTGAGCTTAAATCTTCCGCGCGAGTCGGTGCGAGCCTCGCCGCCGTAGGCATCTACGGTCACGCGAATATTGGGGGCGCCGTCGCCTGATGGAGTGCGGACGACGCCGGTGAGAATTTTGGGCGGGGTTAATTCGATATGGCTGTGGTTGATTTCTGCGTTGGCGACGCGCGCCTGTTCCTGTGCGGGAGTCCACGCGGCTTTCATGGCGGAATAATGGTACTCACCCGATGGCAGCCGGAACCGGGCCAGTCCGCGCGCGTCGGTGGTGATATTGGCTTGAAAATTTCGGTTGTCGGCGGCAACTAAAGCGCCCGCGAGCGGTTTGTGATTGGATTTATCGGTTACTTTTATTTCCAAAATGCCACCTTTGACGGCGGGAATTTCAACGCTGGTTTTTTGTCCGGCCTGGACGGAGACATCCACGGCATCGGCTACCCATTTGGGCATCGGGTCACGGACAGCGCCGACGTGGGCAATGACTTGATAGGGGCCGGCGCCAACATCGCTGAAGTGGAAGGTGCCATCGGCAGCGGATTTCACGGGTTCGCGGCCCTGGTCGAATGAGTAGGTGGCTTGCTGGCGGCGGAGCCAAATGGTCGCGCCGGCCAAAGGTTGGGCGGTGGCTTGAATGAAAATTTTCCCCTGGATTTCGCCGCTGGGTTCCATGACGAGCTTGACGCCGCTTTGACCGGACTGACATTGGTTGAAGTCGAGGCTGCCGGGATCGGGAGTGGGTTCGCGCATCGCGAGGCCGGTTTTGGTGACGGTCAAGTTGGCTCCGGCGCCGGTGGGCAAACCTTCGAGGCGGAACCGTCCGTCGCTTCCGGTGCGGGTGTGGAATAATTCGTGCGCGGGCTGGCCGGAAAGAATATCGAGACTGAAACGAGCTTCGCCGAGCAAGGTTGTGCTGGTGACCTGGGACGTCCAAACGTCAGCGTCGGCGATGGGTTGATCGTGTTCGTCCACGACGATTCCCTCGATGGTCGCAGGCTTGGTGACGGTGAAAACGAGGGGAAGATCGTCGGGGTCCAATCGCCATGGGGTGCGCCAGGTGGGTGCAAGGGTTGGAGCGCGGACGAGGAGAATGCTGCCTCCGGGTGCATAAGAAAATTGGAACACGCCGTGGCTGTCGGTGTGGGTCGTCCCTTTCAATTCCAATTCGGCAGGAAGAAATGAACTGATCATTGAATGGCGATAAATTTCGATGGAGGCATCGGCGACGGGATGGCCCTGGGTATCCACGACGATGCCGGAAGCGGAGGAATTTTGCGGCACGCGGTTGGTGGTGCAGCCGCTGAAGGCAAGAACGAGTCCGAGCAGCCCTAATGGGAATAATAAACGCCAAGTCATTCTGATAATCCGACGCTTTCCAGTTTTGATTCGATCAAAAATGGGAGCGGTTGGATTGCTTATTCATAGCGTGATGGGACTCACGGCACAAACCTAATTTGGTTTGGTTTTTCTGAGAACCTGGCCGGGTGTGCGAGTCGCAATTTATGTGGTCATTGGGAAATTATGCGATAGTAGCGTCCCGGACTGTTCGTTAGCAAAGGTTCACTGAAGGAGAATGAACCGTTGGTCAGCGTGTTAGTCTGGACGGGAATCCAAACCGGGTTAGTCAGGTTAGTGGTGGCTTCGACGACGGCGGAGGTATTGGTTGCCCACGAAACGAGGAAACCAAATCCGTTGCTTTGCACGCCAAAATTCGCCGAGTTATTTAGAATGATTGGATTTGGTAGATACCACGGCGCGGTGGGGACACCCGCGTAACTATTGCTCCAACCGATGGTGCCGGGCAGGTAATAAACCGTTGTGGCGACATCGTTCGTGAAGGCCGTCGAATCGGCGACGGGAGCGTTGCCTTGAAAATCCACGGTCGTCAAGCTGAAGCAATTAGCAAAAACATCCATCGCGAGGTTGCTGATGGTTGGAGGAATGATGAGGTTGGCAAGGTTCGTGCAACCTTCGAAGGCGTCGCCAGCAAGATTATTGACACTCGCGGGAACAGTATAAGAACCGGCCAAGCCACCGGGAAATCGGATCAAGGTAGATTGATTTTTGTCGAACAGCACGCCGCCCACGCTGCTATAAACGGAATTGCTTGAATCCACATTTATCGCGGCCAAGCTGGAGCATCCGAGGAAAGCGTCCGGTCCGATGGTGGTGACACTGGCGGGAATAGAAATGGTTGTGAGGTGGCTGCAACCGTCGAAAGCCTGTTGTCCGATATTGGCAACATTCGAGCCGATTGTAATTGCGGAGAGGGCCGTGCAATCATCAAAGGCTTCCAGAGCAATGCCAATCAGGCCGGGCGGAAGCGAGACAGAACTAAGATTGCTGCAGCCTATAAAAGTTTGCTCGCCAATCACGGTGATGCCGTGGCCGATGATCGCATTAGTCAGCCCCACGCAACCTTGGAACGCGGCCTGACCGATGGAGGTAATATTGTCGGGAATGGTTATGCTGGTCAGGTTTGTGCAATTAGCTAGAGCGGTGGGACCGATGCTAGTCACGTTAATGGGAATTGAGATGCCGGCAAGACTGGAGCAAGAGCTAAATGCCGACTGGCCAATGCTGGTGACGCCCTGGCCAATGACGACATTGGTTAGCTTGGTGCAAAAAATAAACGCAGCAGCTCCGATATTGGTGACGGTATCGGGAATGTAAACGCTGGTCAGCGCGGTGACGTTTTGAAAGGCGCCAATGCCGATGCTGGTCACCGGCAAACCCGTAATCGTGGATGGAATGATCACCGCTCCACCGCTGCCAGTGTAGTGCATAATGGTGATCGTGTTTTTATTAGTCGCGAAAGTGTAGGGGTAAAACGGGTAAACGAGCGCTTTGGCAAAATAAGCGGAGGGTACACCGCCGGCGGTGGTAAAATTGCCTCCGACATAAAGCTGGCCAGAATTATCAAATATTAGAGAACCGACGGTCAGCCCACCAAAACCGGGGTTGGCACCCGCCACGCCGGAGCCCAGAGTACTCCAGGTGGAACCATTCCATTCGGCCACGGCGCTGACAGTCACTCCACCGGCTATAGTAAAACCGCCGCCAGCGTATAGATTGCCCGTGGGATCAAAAGCCAGAGCATAGACAAACCCGTTTCCGCCGGAGAGTCCAGTGCCGAGACTGGACCAGGCCGTGCCATTCCACCTGGCGATTGAGCCGGCAGTCACTCCGCCGGCGGTAGTGAAATTGCCCGCTGCGTAAAGATTCCCGTTCACGTCGAAATGCAGGGCAAAAACTCCCGCCCCTCCCGTTAATCCGGAGCCGAGAGCTGACCAATTTGTGCCGTCCCATTTGGCGATTGAATTGGCATTGGTACCATTGATCGCGGTGAAATTGCCCGCCACGTAAAGATTTCCATTGGTGTCGAATTGCAGGGAAGTCACCGAAGCAGATCCGCCGGAAACGCCGGTGCCTAAGGGGGCCCAATTTGTGCCATCCCATTTAGCAATGCCTTTGGCACTTAATCCGCCAGCAGTTGTGAAGATCCCGCCGACATAAAGAATCCCCGCCCGGTCAAGGACCAGTGCAGAAACCGGACTGCCAAAAAGACCACCTGCGACTCCTGAGCCAAGGGGAAACCAATTTGTGCCATCCCATCTGGCAATATGATTCGCGCTGATTCCTCCGACACTGGTAAAATTTCCGCCGACATACAAATTCCCCGCGCCATCCGAAACCATGACTGCATTGCTGGTATTCAGGCCGGAGGTGAACGGTGACCAGTTGGTTCCATTCCATTGCCCAAGGTAATTGGGCGATGTGGGGGTTGAAAACGTCCGGTTTCCTCCCACGGCATAAAGTATTCCGGCTTTATCGAAGAAATTCAAAGAAACTACGCCATTCACGCCGCTACCGAGAACGAAAGCGTTGGTGCCATTCCATTGCGAGAGGTTGTTAACGAGCATTCCATTGGCAAAAGAGAAAAGTCCGCCGCTGTAGAAATTGCTGGAAGCCGAAACGGCCAACGCGTAAACGGTTCCATTCAATCCGGAGCCGAAAGACGACCAACTGCTGCCATTCCATTTCGCCAATGAATTTGCCGGGACAGAGCCGGCACTCGTGAAGGCTCCTCCCACGTATAGATTGCCGGTGGCATCGCATCCCAGGGCGCTAACCCCGGCGTTAACGCCCGAGCCCAGGGCCGACCAAAAAGTGCCATTCCATTTAGCGATTCGACTCGTAAACACCCCACCCGCGGTAGTAAAAGTTCCGCCCGCGTACAGGTTTCCAGAGTTGTCCCGAGTAAGGGCGGAGACGGTCCCGTTCATGCCGGACCCGAGGCTTGACCAGACAGCGCCGTTCCAAACGGCAATTTCATTGGCGGTGGTTCCGCTGGCATTGGTGAAGGCGCCCCCGGCGTAGATGTTTCCCGAAGGGTCCGACGCCAATGCGGCCACGCTGCCTCCGCTAAGGCCAAAACCCAAGGCCGACCAGGTGGCGCCGTTCCATTTGGCAATATTGCTGGCATTCACTCCTCCAGCGAGGGTAAACGTGCCGCCCGCGTAAAGGTTTCCTGAATTATCAAAAGCCAGGGCGGATACATTGCCATTGAGCCCGGAACCAAGCGTTGACCATTTGGTTCCATCCCATTTGGCAATGTGGTTGGCACTGCTACCGCCGGCGGTGGTAAAATTTCCGGCCACGTACAAGTTGCCGTTGGAATCACAGATCGCGGCGTTGGCCTGACTGTTGAGGCCGATGGTCAAAGCTGACCATTTAGTGCCATTCCATTTAGCGATTTCGCCGACGTTGGTTCCCCCGGCGGCAATAAATGTGCCACCCACATAGAGGTTGCTGGAAGAGTCGAGCGCGAGCGCCAATACTGAGCCGCTGGTTCCCGGCGATTGACCCAGATTCACCCAATCAGCGTCAGTGAATGCGGCTCCCTGGGCAATATGAACCAGCGTTGCTTGAAAAATCAAAATGCAGAGCCAAGGGAAGGCGCGAAAGAAATACGCCGGATACCGCCGGTGTTTGGATGATAACCGAGTTGAAGCCGCCAAAACTCCTCGCAGAATTTTCATTCAGGTTAGGCTAACTAATGGGTTGGTTGAGCGTCAATTGAAATGAGGCCTGTCCCGTCAAATGTGGCGGTTATGAGACTTGGCCCATTCTTTTTGGGTCTTATCAAAGAATGGGATTGCCCGGTATTCACCACTATGCGGGAAGCCGATGAATTTGCGGCGCGCGACCAGTGTGCAGCCACTAAAGTGACGGACAAATCCAATTAATCCCAACGGATATTGTAAACGCTAAAAGCCTGACGAGTGCGGTGGAATAAATCTGCAGCTTAAAGTACGTGGCCGAAATAATCTTTGAGGTTCTTTTGGTTCACACCGTCAATCGCATTCCACCAGCAGGCGGGATAGTGCATGTCCACGAATCGGCGATCGGGAAGTTTCTGTTGGCTAACAGCAATGAACTCGTCGCTGAATCCGCGGTGCTCGGATGTTTCAAGAATTCCGCAAAAGCCGAGTATCGAAATGATTATATCACGTTCTGCCTTATTGGATTTAATTACTTTTTTGAAATGCGAATGCAGGGTGGCGCTCGTTACTTTGGGCGGCGCCGCAACGATGCTATTGATGAGATTGCGAAATATTTGAATGTCCTCCGGCGTTGGGACCGCCACATTGATCGCCAAGAAGAGATTAAGGTCGAACGCAGCATAGATCACGTCATTATGTCTGACGCCGCCCCACTTAAGCCGTTCAAAATTTAAAATATTGAGGTCTTGTTCGCGTTCGTTCAAATACAGGCCGCATAGGCCGCAGCGTTTGTCATGTTTTACCGGTTCATGAATCGGCAGATGTTGAAAGACTGCGTAGCTGCCGAGAGCGGATCGCCATTCAAGCCGCCGAGTCGAGAGGCTCGCGAGAAACGCATCAACCACGCGGCGTCGGGTCAGTTGCTTGATGGTGCTTGAAAGGTCCTCTACCAGTTTTTGATGATCACGCGTGCCCGACTCAAACATCACACCTTTAGATTTTGCGTATTTGAAATCTTCCGGAGAAACGACCCAAAGCGGCTGTGGTTTCCAGCCTTGCGGAGACCAATATGAGTCGCAGAGAATTTTCAGGGCTCGTGCATCTAAGTGGGTGTTCATGTTGATATGCGAAAAATTGTAGGCACGCGATATTATTTATGAAATGGAAAAATCCTACTGTAGCAGGCTTCTGCTGTGAGGCGGAATTTGCCGTGCAGGTATCTCAATGGGCAGGTTCAAAAGCCCTCAACCTATTGAAGGTTCTTTCGTCCCATGCGGGACTCGAATTAGAAGCGAAATAAAACCCAGCCATAAATGGCTGGGCTAAGGTCTTTCGTCCCTGCGGGACTGCGGCGGCGGCAAGTGCTTTACCTCGGGCAGTGCAAGATGCGCCCGATCGCTAAAGCCGGATGAGTTTTAAATTGAGCGATGAAATTTAAGAGACTAAATTGCGCATTGCGTGTGATGATTTTACCGTCGTTCAAATACCATCCAGATCCAATCGCCACTGGCAGCATTAGGCATTCAGAGGCTGAGTGTAAGTGCTGTCATCAGCAGCGTGGTTACATCTATGTGGGTCCAATTTTTTCGATTGAAGAGCTAGATGAGCGTATTTGTCCCTGGTGTATTGCCGACGGTTCGGCACATGTTAAGTTTGATGTGGAATTTACAGACGCCAATGGTGTGGGGGGAAATTCCAAACTGCCCGTGCCTGAATCGGTTATTGAGGAGGTCGCGTTTCGGACGCCAGGATTTTCAGGATGGCAGCAGGAGCATTGGCTGGCTTGCTGTGGCGATGCAGCGGCATTTGTTGGTCGAGCGGGTTGGGCGGAAATTGAAAGTTGGTGGCGTGATGCCGTTGCATCCATTCAGAAGGATGGCGGGATGACGGATGGAATGGAGTGGCAGATTTACCTATCTGCGCTAAATAAAGAGGGCAGTCCGACGGCATATATTTTCAAATGTTTGCATTGCGGCGGCCATCTAGGTTATTCAGATTGTCATTGAGTGTGAGCGCACTTACCGACAATGAGTCATGGATGATTGATGCGGGAGACGACGTCATTCAGAAGGAGCGGCGCACTGGCATTGCCAGCCTGTCGGCGGTAGAAAGGCTGATTGACTGCCTTTGGGTGGCGGATTGTGGAATGCGCAACGCGGGCGATTTGGAAGCGGCCCGCGATGTGGATGCTCACTTCCAGACGGAGGCGGCGCAGCTTTCAAAAGAAGCGGGTTTGCGGGCAACGCACGAGGCATTCGCGCTTTCGAGAGAGAGTTTGGAACGCGAGTATTTCGGCAGGTTTGAGGGGATTTGTGATGAGATTCGAGGCCGCATTCGACGTGATTGTGATGAAGAATAGGCCACAGAATAAAAGTACAACCACCGACTTTGTTTCTCTCACGGACATTCTCGGACCGTGGGTTGAGCCGGATTGGGACAGTGGATTGATTCGCCGTTGCAAAGAAGCGTGGAATAAACCCCTTCGCGATCTATCGAGAGAGGAACTAGCTACCTTGTTGCGACAGAGATTTGCCGTCGAACATCTTTTACCAATTGCGATAAAGAAACTAGAGGCTCAAGATGATGATAGTACTGAAATGTTTGATGGGGAGCTTTCGGAGGCGATTGCGTATGCGAGCAAACCTGCATAATAGCTCTGGAGGCCGGGGCGCAGCTTTGCTATCGAATTGACCTTCAAAGAAGGGACGTTATGCTCGGGTTGGATGAATGAATCGCAAAAAGCCGCCTGCCTGCCTTTCGCGGATTCTCCCTTTGGTTCCACTCCGAAAACAAGTGCGGTTCCACCTTCAAAGCTGATACAATCACCAGGAGACCGTTCCCTGGACCAGTGGCGCGGACTGGCTTTGGTGTTGGTTCTGATCTCTCATGGATTTCATTATCCGGTGGATCGCGTGCCCGGGGTGGGCCGCGCCGGGGTGAACTTGTTTTTTTTCATTTCCGGCATTTTGGTGTTTCGCTCGTTGAGCAAGGGTCCGGAGCACTTCTGGCAAGGCGCGAAGTTTTTTTGGAAACGCAGGTTAAAACGGCTCATTCCCGCCAAATATTTTTATTTGATTTTTATCGCGATACTGTTGCTTCTGCTGCCGGCAACTCTTGCGCCGCGTGAATTCGCGCATTCGTACTTTGATGGATTACCCAGTTCTTTCCTCTATTATCGCAATTATTACATACCCACGATGGCAGCTTACTCGCCCGCGACGCATCTTCCGGAAAATCTCGCCGGCCACCTTTGGAGCCTGGCTTGTGAAATGCAATTTTATCTCCTGGCGCCGCTGATCTTTTTCCTGGGTGGCCGCGCGTTGGCGCGGCGATTAATGGTGTTCGGACTCATCCTGATGGCGATGCTAGCGGCGGGCGCCGCAGTACTGGGGAGGTCCGATTATAATCCTTATACGTTTCAAGTGGCAGCGTGGCCGATGATGGCTGGTTTTTTTTTTGCATTTCTTCACGTCTCGTTCCCGCAATTCATTCAAAGGCTTGGGCCGGCGATGGTGGGGATCGGAATATTTTCTTTCGCAGCTCTTACGATCGCGCTTCTCTCGCACCCGGCCAGCTATACCATGCATAAACAGGTTGTAGTCCTGGCAGGCACGCTATTCGTGGCGGGATGCACGGGCTGTTATGTGACGGGAATCGCGCCACGCAATCTCTTCGGCGACATATTTCATTACCTCGGCAATCGCACGTATTCGATCTACCTTTGGCAGCAACCGCTGACCATCGGGGGGCTCATGGCTGGCGTTTTTCATCCGTGGGGGGCGCTGCTGGCCATCCCGATCGGCGCTCTTAGTTTTCGCTATTTTGAGCGGCCTTTTATGTCCAAATTTAAAAAGCCCCAGGATGCCTCCCGCCGGTGAACAAGCGCCCACACTCGCGACGGTTGCTGATTTGGACTTCAATTGTGCTCGGACTGTTGCTGTTCATTTCCGGCGTGATGAATGTGGCGCTGGTCAAAGCGGTGCGTTTTTTCTACGCGCGCGAATTGGCGGTCCGCCGCCAGCCGAGGTCATTGCGCGCAGGGGCGCACACCGGCAATCAGTCAGGAATTCGGGTGCTTTTGCTGGGCGACTCGCGCATGGCTGAGTGGCCGGAGCTGCCGGCCAATTATTACACCATCAATGCCGGCGCCCCCGCGGAAACGACTGCGCAGATCCTGCTGGGTGCGCGGGCGGTCCTCGATTCCGAGAAACCCGACGTGGTGGTGATTCAAGCGGGCATCAATGATTTGAAGGCGATTGGGGTATCCCCAGCCGACGCGGTAGAAATCAAAACCAATTGCTTTCGTAATCTCTGCGAACTGGTGGCGCTCGCCCGTGAACGCCAGGCGAAGGTGATCCTTACGCTGATACTTCCGGGCGGCAAAATTCCCATTGCGCGAAGGTTATTTTGGTCAGAGGAGGTGAATCGCGCGGTCATAGAAGTCAATCAGCAACTGTCACATCTATATGGCGGCCAGCCTGGAATCGTCATTCTGGACTTGCGAAAAGTTCTGGCTGACGACAATTCGGCCACGTCATTGTTAGACAATTATCGCGATGCGCTGCATCTCAAGCCTGAAGCATATCAAAAACTGCAAGCGGCACTTTTAGCTTTATTGGAACAGCCGCGTACGCCGGCAAAGGAACCGGCTAAGAATTAAGATTATCTCGAAACGTCATCCCTGAGTGAGCACCAAAACATCCTGGCAAATCCGAGCCTCTTATCTCTTTACAACTGCTTCATCGCATTATCCAGGGCGGCGTAGAGTTGGTTCATGGTGGCTTCGGTTTCGTCGCCCATGTTGGAGAGGCGGAAGGTTAGGCCTTTGATTTTGCCGTAGCCGCCGTCTATGAGGAAGCCTTGTTCTTTGACGAGTTTTTGGAGTTTGGCGACGTCCACGGTGCGGCCACCGGGTTTGGCGCCGTTGTTGACGCAGGTGAGGGTGACGGATTCAAAGCCTTTTTCGGGATACAGGGTGAAGCCGTGTTTGGCGGCCCACGCATGGGTCATTTGGGCGAGCTTGGCGTGGCGCGCGAACCGGGCGTCGAGGCCTTCAGCAAAGAATTCGTCGAGTTTGGAGCTGAGGGCGTAGATATGGCCGATGCTGGGGGTGCTGGGGGTCATGTGGCCTTCGGCATTTTTTTGGAATTCGATGAAGTCGAAGTAGTAACCGCGGTCTTTGACGGTGGCGGCTTTGGCCAGGGCGGCGGGTGAGGCGGCGAAGACGGCAAGGCCGGGGGGCATGGCGAAGGCTTTTTGCGTGCCGGCGAGGAGGACGTCTATGCCAAGGGCATCGAATTCGATTTTGGTGGCGGTGAGGGAGCTGACAGCATCCACGATGAACATGACGTCGGGATATTTTTGCTTGAGGGCGGCGATTTCCGCGAGGGGACTCATGACGCCGGTGGAGGTCTCATTGTGGATGAGGGTGAGGGCGTCGAACTTGCCGGTGGCGAGTTGGGCGTCCACTTGTTGGGCGCGGATGGGCGAGCCCCATTCGGCTTTGAGGCCTTCGGCCGATTTGCCGCAGCGGAGGGAGACGTCGAGCCATTTGTCGGAGAAGGCGCCGCACATGCAGTTGAGGACGCGTTTGGTGACGAGGTTGCGAATGGCGCCTTCCATGATGCCCCAGGCGGAGGAGGTGCTGAGGTAAACGAGTTGTTTGGTGTAGAACAGGGATTGCAGCTGGGGCTGCATTTTGGCGTAAAGGTCTTTGAAGCCCTGGCCGCGGTGGCCGATCATGGGTGAGGAGAAGGCGCGAAAGGTTTTTTCGCTGACTTCGACTGGGCCCGGAATATGGAGTTTAACGTGTGCCATAAGTTTGTGAAATGTTTCACAAGCGGGGATTGAACGCAAGTGATTTTCGGCGGTGGGTGAGTTTGAAGGTGTTTTGAACCGCGGAGTCGCGGAGACGCGGAGGAAAACGGCATCCCCGATTTTGGTTTTTCAAAAGTGTTGGAATGGGCGGGAGGACTGGTTAGTTTGCGGAGGAATGAGCAACCACACTTTGAAGGACAGAGGGGCGAAGATTATTTTCGCGGCGGCTTCGGTTTTGCTTTTATTTTCGTGGAGCAGCGGAGCGGCGGATGTGAAGAAGCGGACGGCGGATGAAGTCCTGCTGGTGGTGAATACGGAGAGTCCGATTTCGAAGGCGATTGCGGACGACTACGCTGGCAAGCGCGGGGTGAAAAATATTTTGTCTCTGCAATGTGCGGACTCGGCGGTGAGCCGGAAGAATGAAACGATTTCGCTTTCCAATTTTGTGCGCGAGATTGAGGCGCCAATGCGCGCGTATTTAGCGGCGCACAGCGGAATTAATTTCATTGTCTTGACGAAAGGTGTGCCGATCCGCATCACGGGTTCGCCATGGGGAAGTTGCGATGAGCATAGCCGCGAGCCGGAAAATATTCGCGGGCATCCGTCGGTGGATAGTTACCTGGCGGCGATGGACTATACGAATCTGCCCGGCGCGCTGAAGATTGACATCACGGGTTCGGGAGCGATCGGGTGTGCGTATTCAAATCGTTATTGGAATGCGACGGAACCATTTTCGCACGCGAAATTCGGCGGCTATCTCGTGACGCGATTGGATGGTTATACCGAGGCGGATGCGAAATCACTCGTGGCGCGCTCGCTCGAGGCCGAGAAAAATATCGGGGAGATTTTGAAGCAGGGAAAAGTGTTGCTGGACGTGGAACCGGTTTTTGGTTTGGGTGACAAAGCGACGCAACCGGGGCCGATCACGAATGTGGTCATCCGCACGGAATCGGCGTGGAGCGAATTCAACGCGGACATGCTGCACGCGAACGACGTCCTGACCAGTCGCGGCATTCCCGTGGAGTTGGACGTGACGAAAAAGTTCATCGCGGGCCGTTCCAATTTGCTAGGGTATTTTTCGTGGGGCAGCAATGACGAGAAGTCGTGGCAGGGAAATGAATTTTATTCGCCGGAAGCTTATCTCTCGCTTTACTTCGCGCCGGGCTCGTTGTCGGACACGGCGGTATCAACGAGTGCGCGGACATTTTTGCCGACAAAGGGCGGGCAATCGCTGATGACGGATTTGATCGCACACGGTTTGACTTGCGCCAAGGGTTATGTGGACGAACCGGAATTGCAAGGCATCGCCTCGCCGACGATTGCCCTGGGCCGCTACACGGAAGGTTACACGATGGCAGAAAGTTTTTATGCGGCGTCCCATTTTGTTTGCTGGGAGGACGTGGTGATCGGCGATCCGTTATGCGCGCCGTATTTTGGCCGCGCGGAAAAATAATTTTTCGCGGGACGAATTATTTCGCGTAGCCGTTGACACGAAACCATTCGACGGCATCGGCGAGCGCCTGACGCGGCGGAGTTTGGGGAAGGCCGAGTTCCTTGATGGCTTTGGCGGGATTAAAATACATTTTGTAAAATGCCATGCGCACGCCCGCGAGCGGAGCCTTGGGCGCCTTGCCGGTCAATTTGGAAATGCCCTCGTCCACGTATGCCGCGCCGAGAGCGACGCCATAAGGAATCTGCCATTTCGGAGCGGCAATGCCGGTGAGTTGGTTAAGAATCGCGAAGGCTTCCTTCATGCTGAGATTCCCTTCCGCGTGGCCAAGAATGTAACGCTCGCCCGCGCGGCCTTTTTCCGCGGCGAGAATATGGCCGATGGCGACATCGCGAACGTGAACCCAATTCAATCCCGTGTCCAGATACGCGGGCATCTTGCGATTCAGAAAATCCACGATGACCTTGCCGGTGGGCGTGGGTTTCACATCGCGCGGGCCGATGGGCGCACTGGGATTGACGATGACGATGGGCCAGCCCTGCGACGCGAGTTTGAGCGCAATTTGTTCAGCGCGCCATTTGGAAATTTTATAGTGATTGGTTAATTGCTTTTCTTTGACCAGCGCCGTCTCGTCAGTGGGAGCGCCTAACTGACCGCGAAATTCCCTAGGCAGGCCCACGCATCCGACCGTGCTCGTGTAAACGATACGCGAGCAACCGGCGCGAATCGCCGACTCGAGAATATGCCGCGTGCCGTCCACATTTGCCGCATACATCGGCGCGTAATCGCGAAGCCAAAGATGATAGCTTGCGGCAACGTGAAAAACCCAATCGCAACCTTTCAGTGCGTCCACATAAGTATCAGGCTGGCTGACATCGCCGGTAACGCGCTCGAAATCCACTCCATTCAGGCCGCGCAAATCCGCATTGGGCCGCAACAATGCTTTCACGCGATGCCCGCGCGCGGCTAATTCGTGAACGAGATTCGCCCCGACAAAACCCGAGGCGCCAGTGACAAAACAATTCATAAATCAATTCGGCATTTTGGGAACACTACGAAAATATTAAAGCGCAAGCTGCGGGCGAAGGCGAATGAATTTGAACGGATGCGACCTTGACTTGCGTGGCGGAGTTGAGAAACATCGCTTTGATTTATGCCCGAGAAAAGCCGTGCGAAAAAAAAGTTGAGCCGCAATGAACAGCGCGAACTGGACATCCGCATCGGTTTCATGGAAGGGGTGGTCAAGCGCGATCCGGGTTACGTCGAGGCGCTGCAAATTTTGGGGGACGATTACACCAGGCGCGGAAAATTCGTCGCCGGTTTGAAGGTGGACGAGCAGCTCTCGCAACTGCGGCCCGTGGACCCAATGGTGCAATACAATCTCGCTTGCAGTTATTCGCTCACCGGAAATTTTAACCAAGCCGTCGCCGCGCTCGAGAAAGCGTTGAACCTCGGCTATCGTGATTTCAAATGGCTCGCGCAGGACCCCGACTTGAATGACCTCCGGCTGCATCCGCTCTATAAAAATATCCGCGCCAAAGTCCGCCGTCTGCAAGCCAAACGGGATTGATTTTTAACTTATTTAATTTGATGAAGAACCAAGGATCACGTTCATGAATGTCGCCATTCGTGGACGCACGCAACATTATCGCACCGTCGCATTCGACGCGGAAAAAAATCAAGTGTTGTTGATCGAGCAACGCCTATTGCCGCATGAATTTAAGATCGTGGCGATGCGCGATTTTCACGAAACCGCCGCGTCCATCAGAGACATGATCGTGCGCGGCGCGGGCGCCATTGGTGCCACGGCAGCATACGGTTTGGCGCAAGGCGTACGTGCCTTTCACGGAAAAAATTTGCGCACCTTTCAACAACACACGGAAAAAGTTTATCAGACATTGAAGAACGCGCGGCCCACCGCCGTTGATCCCGTAAACGCAATGAATGATGTGCGGCGCGCGATGTCCGCCGGCCAAAGCGTCGAAGAACAGCAGGCCCTCGCGCTCGCCGCGGCGGAGGAATTCGCGCAAGACGATGTGCGGCATTGCGAAGAGATCGGCAAACACGGCGCGTCGCTGGTGCGTTCCGGGATGCGCTTGCTGACCCATTGCAATGCGGGCTGGTTGGCGTTCGTGGACATCGGCAGTGCGACGGCTCCGATGTATGCCGCGCAGGCGCAAGGAAAAAAATTTCACGTCTATTGCGACGAGACGCGTCCGCGTTCCCAAGGCGCAACCCTCACCGCATGGGAACTCGCGCAACAAGGCATCTCACACCAGATTATTCCAGACAATGCGGCGGGACATTTGATGCAACGCGGCAAAATTGATTTAGTCATCGTCGGCAGCGATCGCACGCTGGGACGCACCGGAGAAGTTGCAAATAAAATTGGCACCTACACCAAGGCGGTGTTGGCCAAGCGGCACGGCATTCCATTTTACGTGGCGATTCCGTTATCCACCATTGATTGGAATATCCGCAGCGGCTTCGACATCCCGATCGAGGAACGAGACGCCAGCGAAGTGCTCGGCGCCTGGGGCCTGACGCGCGGCGGACACCGCGAATACGTGCGCGTGGGAAATCCCGGCAGCGGCGCATTCAACGCGGGCTTCGACGTGACCCCGGCGGAATTGATCACGGGAATTATTACGCCCGCAGGAATTTTCAAACCGCGAGAATTGTGGAAACAGCGAAAGAAACTTGGATTCAGTGAAAAACGTGGAGCGTGAGACGACCACGCGCTCGCAGCAGAAAAAAGTTAGACTTGCGTGAACGCGCGGCTCAATTATCTTAGCGCGAGGCGGGCGGGGTAGCCAAGTGGTAAGGCACGGCTCTGCAAAAGCTGCATTCGTCGGTTCGATTCCGACCCTCGCCTCCAATCTGAACCGCGTGTGCGGCAAGGATTTGGAAATCTTCCACACGCGAGTGCCAGCAGAAGTGCCAGCAAAAAAGTATCCGGGCAGCTTCTGACATATCAGTGGTAACTCGCCCACTACCCGCTAACCGGGTCGTCATCAATCGTCGTAAACTCATCGCTGCGAAAAACAGTTATGAGACAACGATACAGACTCTATCGCCGAAAAAACGGTGGACGCTACTACGTCCACGACGACGTGACCGGCAAACAGGAAAGCCTCGGCACCAGTGATCGGGCCACCGCCGTCAGGCTGTTCCATTCCAAAAACGAGGCGGTTCAACAGCCAGCAGTAAATTTGCAAATCGCCCGCGCCTATCTTGTCGCCAGCGATCCGCAGATTGCCACCCGCAACTGGCAGTTCGTCATGGATGAAATGGTCAAACTCAAAAAAAATGAGACCCAGCACCGCTGGCAGACCGCCATCAAGGACAAGGCGTTCAATATCATCCGGCATCTGCCAATTTTGGAAACGAGGCCGGAACATTTCTTGCGCGTGCTCGAAACCGGAAAAGTTTCAACCAATGTCTATTTGCGGCGTATCCACAACTTCGCCCTGGACATGACGTGGCTGCCGTGGCCGGTCATTGTGAAACGGCAGTGGCCGAAAGTTCAGTTCAAGGACAAACGCGCCATCACTTGGGAGGAACATCAGGCCATCGTCGCCCGCGAACTGAATCCTGAACGCAAGGCGTTCTATCAACTCGCGTGGCATCTGGGCGCATCACAAACCGATCTGGCGTGTCTCGAAGCGGAAAATATTGATTGGGAACACAACGCCATCAGTTTCGCGCGCAGGAAGACCGGCTCCATTGCCATCATGCGTTTCGACGACGACATGGCGGAAATTCTCCGGGATCTGCCGGGGAGCGGTCCACTGTTTCCGTATTTGCGCACGGTTCGTTCCGGCGACCGAGCAACGGAATTTCACCAGCGTTGCGCTGGTTTGGGCATCAAAGGTGTCACCCTGCATTCATATCGGTATGCGTGGGCGGAACGCGCCAAGAAAGCCGGTTATCCTGAACGGTTCGCGCAAGAGGCGCTGGGACACAACAGCAAGGCCATCCACCGCGCGTATGCACGTCGGGCGCAGGTGGAACTGCCGCCATTGAGCGAGTTTGAACGGATGCGCACCAAGTTCGCGGAAATGTCCAAAGCCCTTGAGCCCATTATGGCCAAGGCATAACCAGAGGAAATCACATGAATTTGAATCCTAAAGTGCTCGACCCCGTGTTCCAGTTTCTCGATGGGATCATCGCGGAATATGGAGACTATCTTTTTCTCGCGTTCGTCTGGCTGTCCCTGCTCGTGCTGGCCTGGGTGTTCAGCGGCGGGTTGCGCCGGAAATTTCCCAACCAGCCGCATGTTAGGGCTGGCATCGGCATCGTCATACAGCCACCGGGACCACAACTAACGCCAATCATATTTCACGAACACCATTCGGATTGTGATGACAGCGATGTTTAGAAAACTGTTTAACCAACGCCATCTCGTTCGGCATCTTTTACTATGATTTCCAGAACGACCGGTTGACCTTCCGTGATGAGACTTCGATAGCTGCTTGGCAACTTGGTGAGCAACGACAATTCCATCCGCTGCATGACCGTCTCAATCCGCCGTAAATGGTGCCCGCGAATCGAAACCTCGTGAGCGGCGAAGACCAGCTTGAGAATTTGCTCGCCTCCACCACTGGTCAACTCCGCGAACATGAACTGATCGTGCGGTAACAGCAGCGAACGCTCTGGCGTAACCTCAAGGCGTAATGCCTCGGCTTGTGGGTCGCTGGCCCAACATTCGGGTGACTTTGTGCTCATGTTTGTGCTTGGGTTGATGACGGCGGGCCAGTTTCAGACGACAAATATTGTCGGCGGCTCGACGACCAAAACGAAGAAGATAACCATGCAATCTATTCCAAAGCAGAAGACGTCCTGGCGGAACAGAACCGGCCGCAAATTCCATCGCCAGTGGTCGGTGCCCGGAGCGGCGGATGTTTTCGCGAAGCTGTTCCTTGTCCGGTGTGAAAATGCGAATGCCCCGCCGCCCGCGTGAAATGCTGACATACCATTGCTGGGCATTCGTGGCGGCCTTGATCGTTGAGTCCGAGAACAAAACATAATCCACGGTCTTGCCTTGCGAACCGTAGGACGTGACGGCATAGCCGGGCAAAAATTCACGGTAGCTGGCATCCAGCACCCGCCCATCGGCCAATTTGATTTTCCCATCCGCGCCGACTGACTTGACCGTGACCAGTTCACCATTGGTCACGCGGCCACCAGATGCCAGCTTGCGATGAGCTTTCAGATGCAACCGGTCGTTTTCGGCCACCTTGGTATCCTGTGGACGGCAGACGGTGATTTTGTCGAGCACCTTGTCTATGACCGTGACAAACCGCCCATCCACTTCCACCAGCAGGCTGGTCTTCACGATGCCGCGTAATTTTCCGATGGCACCAGCCTGGGCTTCACGCACCTTTTGATTGAAGACAATCACGGCATCGGACGGGTAAAACTTTTCGTCCCGTTTCTGCGCTTTGGTCAAATCAATCTTTTCAAATGTTTGAACCGTCACATCATTCGGGCCGACCAGTCCCTTCGATTTCAGTTTGTCCCGCACCTGTTCATTGACGCGGTGGACCTCGGCCCAGGTCTGTGACACCACCACGGCGGAAACATTTTTCTCCGCCAGGCCAAGATATTCATCCGCCAACTTGTCGGCTTGGTCACCGACACTGCATGACACCACCACGCCCATTTTGTCGAGTTGTGAAAATGACTCATCGAATTTGCCGGATGCGGCCAGTTTGACCGCTTGCCGGTATTGTTTGATATGCTCGCGTTCATCCACGGTCTGACCTCGTGCCGGGTCCTGCCGGCGGATGTTGTGCAACTCGACTGGCCTGCCGCCCGCATATCGCTCAATGGCCAGCAACGCATCCGAAGCCTCGACCGCGCCGTGCTGGCGCGTGTCGCCCGACAGAATCAGCCTCGCATTCTGCTCACGCACCAGCCGGATCAATTCCAGCATTTGCTTCCCGCCAATCTGACCGGCTTCGTCCACGATGACGGCAGCGCCTTCGGCCAGTTCACGTTGCATCAGGAAATTAGCGACGGTCGCCGGTGACGGAAAGCCCGCCCGCTCCATGTCCACGACCTGCTGGCGTTGGGGCGCGAGCACCACCACCTTTCTGCCCGCATCCCGAATCTGATCGGCCAGTTCACGTAGAACGAAACTTTTGCCCGTGCCAGCGCCGCCCCGAAAAATTGACACCCGGTTGGTGTTGGAAACCAACGCACCCAATGCCTGGCGTTGTTCCTCATCCAGTTGAGGATTGACCGGACGCGGATGCCAGATCAGAGGATGACAGTCACCAAAACCGTCCTTCGCGATTTGGATTATTTCTCCTTCACGCATTAGATGCTCTTGCGTCGTAACCTTGCCGGGATGCTCGTCGGAGCGCAGATAATCGCGACGGCTCGTAAAGGCTTGAATGTCCGCAATCGCGACCTCCCGGCCTCTGGCGTGTTCCAGTGCGTGACGCCATAGCTCATGCTCGTGGACGACCGACCGCCGCTCAAATAGATGTTCTTCGGCCCAAGCCACGGACTTTTCGGCCAGATTTTCAGCCGCATCGGTAACGACCGGCTGGCTGCCGGTGAGACGGCGAAGCGATTCTTTTTCCGGTGAACTCATCTGGCCGTCCCAGATTGCTTGCAGCTTTTCCAAACCGATGTCCCGAATTTTTCGCGCCCGCTCCTTGTGCGCGATGTTCTCACGAATCGCCGCTAGGTTGCCATCGGCCTTTTCCGGTTCATGCTCCAGTAGTTCGCTCGTTTTCCGGTCAATCTCGTTGTGCCGTTTGGAAAACTTGTTGAGCAGCTCAGGCGAGATGCCCTTGATTTCAAAATCACCACGCGGCTTGTTTTCGATTTGATAGCCGAATTTAATCAGCGAGCGCGCCAGTTCATGGTAATAGACGTTTTCCACAAACTTTTGGGCCATGAGCATTTCGTAATTTTGCAACGCCTTCCATTTTTTCTCGACCGGGTCGAACGTGGCGTTGAACAGGATGCAGTGACTATGCAGGTGCGGGTCCAGCGCCCGCGAAGTCTCGTGCTGGAATACCGCCGCCACGATGTTGCCGGTGAGCCGATCACCGCATTCACCATTTTTGCGCACCCGTGTCGCGGCGAATGATTGCACCTGACGCAATGCCTCATTCACCGCCTGCTCATGCGCTTCCACCATCCGGGGATCGTCGCCCGCCAGTGCCGCGATGGAAACCGACTTGGCCGGTGAAAAGGTGAAATCATAAAACACCCGACGGTTGCTGTTCTCATGTTCCTGCCCATCGTGTCCGATGTCCGTGCGCGTGGTGTTCTGGCGCATCGTCAATTTCTCGCCCGTCTTTGGATGCAGATTTTCACACAGGCGAACGAACTCTTCCAGGTGGGTTACGCCACTTAGCCCCAGGTCTTCCGCTCCCTGTCCAAACCAATGTCCAGGCACCTGCTGACCTTCAGTATAATAATCGCCGACGGACAGATGCTCTTTGAAATACTGCCTGGCATCTTTCAGGCTGAATTGGGGTTTGATGGCGAGCATTGCAAAAAACGGGTTCTGGCCCGCGTCACGATTCTTGCGCTGTCAAAGCTGCCCGGTTCGAGTGGCGGCATTTGCGATTGTTTTTGTCATTCCAGTGCTGGCAGATGTATAGCGTCGCGCGTGATAGCCACGTTTCATCCTGCCGTAGTACAGCCAGCTTCACGGCGGCAAAATACTTGTCGCTATTCGGTTTTGGACGGCCCAGCGGTTTGAGCAGACCCGCCTTGATCAGCAGCGTGATGTGGTCCGGCTCAAAGCCGAGATAATCAGCGGTCTGCGAGCGGTTCATCCGAGCCGGCAGCGTGGCGAGGTTTAATAGTTCTTTGCATTCGTTGTTCATACGGGCGCGATGGTTAAATTCCTTGGGGCACAGGCAGCCAGTGTGCCGCACATTGGAGGTCCCAGTGGTGATTGAAAATAATCATTGAGGGCAGGTTGGCAGAATATTGCTGGGTGCGGGTGTATGTGATACACGAAATGCGTTTGGCCGATGTTTTTTCATCCGGCAACCAGCTTGACCTAAAAAGTTCCCCGTTTTGTGCAATCATTGAACAAAATACAACCCCACTATTTGTCCAGAAAACGGTGTAAACACATTGATTTTATTGGCGATCCCCGCTTATAACCCGGCAGAATTTGAATTTTGCGTCACAGTTTCAGCAGCGCAATCCTGCTGACCGGCGCTTTGACTGGCCGGCTTTCCTGCGGCACTCGGAAACCGGCCAGACAAATCGCCGCAATGCAAACCTAGACGGTCGCGCACTCAACAGGCGTTCTAAAACCGCGCTCAACTCCGCCGTCGTCCGTTCATGCCACTCCCGACCCGCTCCGTTTCGCTACCGGTTTCAGAACGCCCGTTCAGTGCTTGGTCATCGCGAACCACAGTCCGCCACAGCAATTTTCCATCAGGTACGAGATGCACACCTTCGTGCTTTCAGGACTGCAAACTCTCATGCGAGCCACGATGCCAACCATGCCGCCAACTTTCGTACTTCGTCAGACGCTTCGTACGGTGCCAAGTGTATGTAAACTTCCTCGTCAATCATCGTGTCGCTCGCAATTACGCAGGTTCATGCCAACTCAAGTGCCCACACAATTTTGTGCGGGTTTGAGAGTGGACGCCTCACCCCTTGCTTCGACAAGGCGACCGTATCCGCCGAAAATCCGACTAATCGCCACGGAATGTCCGCTTATCAGCCGCCGGAATTTCCGCGCCACATCCGGCGGTATGTCCGGCGAAATATTCGCCCAATTGCCGGTTAAAAATCCCGGCATTGTCTCGGCAGACACCGGGCCAATTACCGGCAGCGTTCGAGCTATGTCCGGGCAGAATCCGGCTATCACCGGAAGGCTATCCGGTAATGTCCTAGATGCGGCCGGGAGAATGCCAAGCTGTGTCCGGGCAACTGCCGGGCAATGTCCCGGCGTTGACCGCGCTTCAGACCGCACAAAGGCCACGAATTTTCCGTGTCCACGATTCGTCCCTGTTCGCATTCGCGTCTTGGCTTCGGTCAGCCCGCGACCACGCCCGCAGTCAGTCCATGTCCAGTCCGCGACCTGACCGCGACCGCGATTTTGTCCGTGGCCACGTCCAGTCCACGTTCGCGACTTGACCGTGACCGCGAACCGACCACCGTCAGCCCATGTTCTTGAAATGTCCGCGTCCGCGAATCCGCCACGGACCATGATTATCCACGAAATTTCGTTGTCCGCATTGAGTCCGCCGGAGGTCAAAATTGTGCCTGGCAACCAGAATCGGCTTTGGTAGTATGTTGCCAACCTATATCATAATGGAATCCATGCGTCCGAAAACAGCCAGCCGATTGACCAGTCTCGATCTGTTTTGCGGCTGTGGTGGGTTCAGCCTTGGGATGCAGCGCGCCGGTTTCCAATGTCTGGCGGCGATAGACTTCAACCCGGAAGCCGTTACCGTTTTCAAACATAATTTCCCGTCAGTGCCGCAGGTCTTGGAAAAAGACCTGACCAAATTTCCCCCTGCACATCTGGCAAAACTTCTCAGTGTAAATCACGTTGATGCGATTGTGGGAGGTCCGCCCTGCCAGGGCTTCAGCACAGTGCGACAGGTGGACGGCGCAAACAACGGCGTCCGGCTCGTCGAAGACCCGCGCCGTTATCTTTATCAGGAGTTCCTGAAATATGTTGAGTTTTTCCAGCCCAATGTATTCGTGATGGAAAATGTTTTGGGCATCCGTTCGGCATCCGGCGGCGAATATTTTATCCGGGTGCAAAAAGAGGCGCGGGCGATCGGATATCGCGTTCATGCCCAGGTTGAAGATTGTGTTGAACTCGGATTGCCTCAAAAGCGCCGCCGTCAACTTTTCATCGGGACACGCCTCAATCTGCCGGATTATTTTCATTCGGCCATCAAACCTGCGCCGCGTGCCTGCGACCATCCGCCGTTGTGGGAAGCCATTGGTGATCTGCCGCCGCTCAAGGCCGGCGAAGGCGAGGAAACGACCGAATACGACATGGAGCGTCGCAAAGCTCATGTGGAGCGATATGGCAGGCGGTTTCTTTATGAAGTGCTGGAAGTGCAGCGCACGACGAAACTAACCGCCCACCGCGCCCGCCCGCACAGCGAGCGCGATCTGCGCGACTTTGCCTTGCTCAAGGAAGGCGAAAACTCCAAGGAGGCGATGGAACGCGGCATCGAGTTTGAGTTTCCATACGACAAGGAAACATTCAAGGATCGTTACACAAGGCAACATCGCAACGAATCTTGTTCAACCATCGTGGCACACTTGAGCAAAGATGGCCTGATGTTCATTCATCCGACGCAGAACCGCTCGTTGACGCCGCGTGAAGCCGCGCGAATTCAGAGTTTCCCGGATTGGTTCGAGTTTCCCATCGCGCGCACGCATCAGTTCCGCGTCATCGGCAATGCCGTGCCACCGCTGGTCAGCGAAGCCATTGGTATCGCAGTAAAAACCTACTTGGAGAATGCCATGAAAAAGACAAATCAAATCAAATTCCTCATCGAACCGTTGCCGAAGGACGACAAGCAAGCGCTGGAGTGGTTGCTGCGTCTCGTTCAAGCGACAGACAATAAAACTTTACGCAAAGTTACAACGGACGAGTTCAAGCGCGGGTGGTATTCCGTCGGTTTTCTCTATCCGGGACTTCATCCGGATGGAGCGCTGGAGCACGGCGCGGAAACATCGAGCGAAATTGTTAATCATGCTGAGACTCGCAAGATCGAGCCTCGCCTGATTGCGCCTTATTATGTGGAAAGCGGCTGGCCCGTTGTTCTAGCGCCAGTTGTCAAAGAAGCTTGGCGACGATTCGAGGCCGAAGAACTCAAGGACGACGAGTTTTATTGCAGCGAGGCAGTCGCCGCCGGAATGGTTTATCGGTGTCCCGATTTGGCAGACGGGGTTCGCGAAGAACGAGACCGCCTCAGTCGGGAACATGGAAAGGCGACAGCGGCCTGAACCAGCCAATCCAAATGGGACACGGAGATGGAGGAAATAATCAAACAACTTTGCGAAAGATTTCCTCTTCTCTCTCGGCTAACCGTCACCCAAGCTGGAAATAATTCCATCCCGGAGTCGCTGCCGCCGTTCCTCGGCTTCCTGCTGGCGGTCATGGATACTCCCCCTAGCCAGCCTTTGTGTTTCGTCCTTCCACGGCGCGGCGATGTGGCGCGACTTGGCATTGTGCTTTTTGCCTTGCATCGTTTCATCAGGAAACAGAAGCAACTCACCCATGCTTATGGAGCGACAAATTTCAGCAAAGGCGACAATGTTCGCGTCCACCCAGGCAAGCAGGTCTTTCGCTACGACGGTTTTGACGAAATTTCTCCTGAGTTTATCTGGCTCAAGACGGTGGATGGGACTGGCCGATGGCAATTTCGAGCCACTGAAATTATCCCTCGCCTCGAAAGGACAACTCGGAAGACACCGATTGGCCGTCTCAATTCGCCAATTCCGTCCCCGCCGCCAGCACCACTGGACGTCTTGTTGGAAACCTCGACTTTTGGGAATCTCAGTCTCCTCCAAAATGAAGTGGTGCTCTTGGATTCTCAAAGCGGTTTCGCCGATTTCGCCGATACCGTTGCATTTCAACGGGCGTCGTTAATGCCCGACATGCCTTCGCTCAAGGCTTTGTTGCCATTCGGTGAACTATCGCCACCGTTTTCATCTAAGCAAGCATGGCTGAAGAAATGGGACGACCGAAATCCCGCCGGAGAGCCGCTGGTTGCGATAACACATTCCGCAGAATTGTTGGCGAACTACTGCATTGACGCTCCTGCCAAATCGAAACTCGTGGTGATTAACGGGCTTTCCCGGCTAAAGCATCGTCAGTCTTACGATGACGCCGCCGAGAGCCAGAGGCTGGTCTTATTTGCCAGCCAGGATGAGGAAGAGATGATAAATACCTTGGGGCAAGCGCCAATCCCCTGCAAATTCTGGTGGCTGTCCGCTGCCGAAATAAACGCCGGCGGTGGGTTGGCTGGTGCAAATGGTTCACCCGGTCTGGTCAACAAGGTTGTGCGTTGGGCGAACAACCACGAACGATTGGATATAGAATCTGTGCCGTGTGAGAATCAGGAGTTGGAGACGGTCTGCATCCGGTTGGAGGAATTACGCGGGCAATTGAGCGATGACGAGAATGATCCTTTGACGAAACTGACTTCCCTGGCGTGGCGCATGCTGAACGACGCATCCGCCATCGTTCGGCCTCTCACCGTTCTCGAACAAAAGAGATTTGCAACTCAGGTTGGGAGTCTGCGCGCCGAACTTAAAAACAATGTCTGGCTGAAGCCCGAGAGTGCGAAAGTTCTCAACGACATTGCCAGTGCGATTGAAGCGAGCCTTTTGGCCGATGCAAAACTTGGACTCAGTAAAGGTGCAGCACTTTATCGGGTTGTGAGAGAATCGCAGACAGCACGATTGAAGTGTGCCCTGCTCGCCCGCAACGAGAACCAGATTGAAGAACTCAAACTGTGGATGCGTCAGCGCAGCATCTCCCTGGAGACATATTCGCCCCGCACATTGCCGGAAGACAGCGTCTTTGACCGCCTAATCTGTATATCGTGGCCTGGTTGGTATTCTCTAAAACAGATCGCTGATATACTCGTTGCCCCACGCATCACCGTCCTCGCATATCCATTTGAAGGCCGTTGGTTGAGTCAGTGTAAACGCCGTCTGCGATTGTGCCCGGACGTCCCCACAGTTACCGCAGCGGAAAAAACGGTTCTGGTTGCCACTGACAAGAGCACTCCCGCAATCTGGCTGGAAGACAATGCGACGAAAGCGTCACCGCCCTCAATGGTTTCGACAGACACGGGAATCTGGCATTTTGAGCAACGACTTCGCGCGGCTCGGAAGGGGATTGCGGCCTCTCCTGCGGTTGTAACTGATACTGTTCCGGCTCGCTATGTAAGTTTTATTGGAGACTGTTACGCCTTCCTGACCGAATCCCATAAGTTGCCTGTTGCCACGGCCTTGGTTTCCGGTAGTGCCCGCGCCAATCAAAAACTCCCCGAGCGCACCGTTCTCGACATCAAGCCCGGCGACTTCATCGTCTTTCCAGAATCAGGCAACCGTGAGTTCGTTCTGGAGGTCGCCGACAAGAGAATCGGCCCACCCGCATCAAAACTCAGAAAACTTGCCCGCAAATGGAAGGCCGCGCTCCAAAATAGCGGCCTGTCACCCGAACAGTTTTATCAGCAAGCCAAGAGCTTCAACCGCCCTCGTCATATCGCAACAATCCGCTATTGGTTTGCTGATAATTCTCAAATAGGCCCGCGTGAAAAGGACGACTTGGTGTTGATTGCTCTCGTTACCGGCGATAAAGAGCTTGAATCAGAAACCGACGATGTCCGGCTGGCAATCGAAAGCTTGTGGAGCGCTCATCAAAGTGCCGGAGTTAAATTGCGCGATGCGTTGCTACAAAAACTGCCGCAGGTGATGGGGCAAGTGGAAGAAAACGGAACGCAAGTGGATCTCGACGAGCTTGGCTCTGCCTGGATTGTCCAAGTTGATGCCATTGCATCTAATGACGAACTGCGAGGCCGCAGTGAAATAAATCGGCTGCTCCGGGAGCGGCCAACATTCAACTCAGTTCTGCTCGTTTAACATGGCAAAAATGCTGCCTGCACAATTCGACACTTCGACTGCCAGCGCAGCCGAGCGCAAATTGTTCGACTTGTTAAAAAACGATCCTGACACAAAAGACTGGATTGTATTGCACTCGCTCGGACTGTCCCGACGGGGGAAGAAGCCATACGGAGAAATTGATTTTGTCGTGTTGATTCCTGCCGAGGGGGTTTTTTGCTTAGAAGTCAAAGGTGGACGGATTGCATGTCAGAACGGTGAGTGGGCGACAACCAATCGTTTCGGCCAGACGGAAAAACTCAATCGCAGCCCGTTTCTTCAAGCGCGCGAAGGAATGTTCGCACTTCGTGACGCTGTCCTGAATCGCGCTCCAGCCGGTTTCCCGACAGGACTTGTCTTTGGTTATGCAGTGGTGATGCCTGACGTATCTTTTTCCGCTCAATCGCCCGAATGGGAATTATGGCAGGTGATTGACCATGACGTTTTGAAGAAATCCATTTCCGGTGCGCTTCGCCGTGTCGCTGGCGAACAACGCAAGCTCCACCCGAAAGCACCAGCCACAGAACCAAATGCTGCCTCACTTCGCGTCCTGCAACAACTATTGAGGCCGGATTTTGAAGTCGTTGTAACGCGCGGCACGCAGATCGAGGAAACCGAACTGCAATTGCTTCATCTCACCGAGGAGCAGTTTGTCATACTGGATACGCTTGCAGATAATGAACGCTGTCTCGTTGAAGGAGCGGCGGGCACAGGCAAAACAATGCTGGCATTGGAATACGCACGCCGTTCCGCCATCGCCGGGCGCCGCACGCTCCTGATTTGTTTTAATCGCCTGCTCGGTGACTGGCTTGATCGCCAGGTCGCTGAATCCGGGCACGCGAAAAATCTCACCGCCGGACGTTATTTCAAACTGTTGCGAGATGTCATCGTTCATTCGTCCCTCGCATCCGAATTTCAAGATCAAGAAAAAAGCGGACAAACGGCGCAGCTTTATGAAAATACTTACACTGATTACGGCAGGCTGGCCGTAGAGGAACGTAACGAGCCGTTTGACGTGATTGTAATGGACGAGGCGCAGGATTTACTGCGCCCCGGCGTGCTCGAAGTTTTGGATTCGTGGATCAAAGGCGGGTTGGTCGCCGGATGTTGGGTAATTTTTGGTGATTTTCAGCGCCAGGCAATTTTCAGTTCAACAACTGGTGACGAACTCAAGGGGTTGGTCAAAAAATCTGCACCCGAATCCGCCAGGGGGCGGCTTATCCTGAATTGCCGTAATACGAAAAACATCGGCGAGGAAACGGCGTTGCTGTCCGGGTTCACATCGCCACCCTATCGCATGGGACAAATCGCAGGTTTGCCGGTTGATTATCGCTATTACCAAACGGCAGAAAGTCAGAAAGCGGCTTTGGCCGAAGTTCTGAAACGGTTGCTCGCTGATGGAATCAAAGCATCGGACATTGTGGTGATCTCGCCATTGAAACTTTCAAACTCTGGCGTGGCGGGTGTTAACGGCGGCGATTATTTTCGTGTCATCGAAATCGGCGAATTACCTGCCAAATCAAGAATTCCGGTGATACGCTTTGCCACAGCGCAGGCTTTCAAAGGAATGGAAAGCACTGTCGTCGTATTGTGTGACGTTGAGAAGATTGGTGATGCAGAGCCGCAATCGCTACTTTATGTGGCGATGTCCCGCGCCCGGTCGCAACTCACGGTGCTTGTGCATGAACAGGCCAAACCGTCCATCAGTGAATGCGTGCGCCGCAAATTACAGGAAGGCTGGAATAAAAATCCATGAGCAACACCGCCCAGGTGCGTTCCGATATTGTCAGCTTTCTCCGACGCGAGCTGATCGGGCCAGACCCGCGCCCCGAACATGCACACCTAAACGTCGGCGAGGAAATTTTGCGACCTCAAGACCCTCCTCGACTCCGATATAGTGCAGGCGTCCTGTTCCCCGGCACTGCTCGGGTTGAATTGCAGGATAACGCCAGCCCTGACGAGGTCGAATCAGCCACGAGCGGTCCGCCTGAAGGGCCGGAAGATGAGGAATCCAAAGACGCGTCATCAAGCGGGGTTTCGGCTGATGCCGATAGCACGACTGAACACGAAGTCAATCGGGCCAATGAGTTTCTGCCGAGTGCGATGGGGTTGACGGCTTTGGTGCGCCTGCCGAGGCGGTTAAAAGTGACCGCGCGTGCCGGAAGTTATGAGCGAAAGGCGCAACCGGAACTTGGAAAACAGGACAAGGAAGGAAAGTGGCAGCCTCATCACTGGCGGAAACCGGTCGTCCCCGAAGCTGTGGAGATTGACTGTTCCACCTTGAATCCCACCAAGCCACTGACGAAAGAATTTCCATTGGCGATTGATAATCCTGATTTGAAGCTTTCACTCCACATTTACAGCCGACCTTACGCACATGCCGAGGATGCCGCGAGGGATCGCATCGTCACCTTTACCCTCATTAACCGGACACAAATGTCCGGCAACAGTCCCAAAGACAGCGAATGTTTTTTTCAGTGCGAATTTACCGTCGAGGATGCGGATGGCGGCTCATGCTTTCTCGAATATCCTGAACGGGAAGGTCTGGAAGACGACAAAGAAGACCAGTCGCTTCGACTGCTATACCGGCATCGCAAGACTTTCGCAGTTGGTCACGGCTGCGCAGCATTGTGGCCGGACATTGGAGCGGCGGCAGTCAACCAGATCAAAACCGACGCACTGCCCACCTACGAAATAAAACCCATCCTGCCGCGCGCGATTGCTGACCTTGAACTTTCAATGCAGCAGCTTTCAGACAAGGACGATCCGGCTGTCGCTCAAATCTGCGGACGGCTTGCCGAAGAATACAAAAAGTGGATTGAGCAACAAAACACCGCTGTGCAGGCGGCGGATTTTCCGACGGAGTATCGGCCGGCCGCCCTCAAACACCTGGAGGTTTGCCGCCAATGTCATCAGCGGATCGTTGATGGCATTGAGTTGCTGCAAACGGACGCGGACACGCGGCTGGCTTTTGCCTGGATGAACAAGGCCATGTTGGAACAACAGCTTCATTACGACCTTGCGTCAAACCAACGCCGCACCTGGGTCGCAAATGCTGGAGTGCTTTCCCTGGAAAAGTCTTACACCCCACCCAACGCTAATAATCCACCAAAAGGCAAAGGTCTGTGGCGACCCTTCCAGCTTGCGTTCATTTTGATGAACCTTCGCTCCATCGCACAGCGCGAGAGTTCAGAGCGCGACATCGTTGACCTGATTTGGTTTCCGACCGGCGGCGGCAAAACCGAGGCGTATCTCGGTTTGACAGCATTTACGATTTTTCGCCGCAGGTTGCTCAATGTTCACGATTCAGGAACAACCGTGCTGATGCGCTACACATTGCGGCTGTTGACAACTCAACAGTTTCAGCGCGCAGCCTCGCTCATCTGCGCTTGTGAATTGATCCGACGAAACAACGAAGCGCGTCTTGGTGTGACGCGTATCTCGATTGGCTTATGGGTGGGACAAAGCGTAACTCCGAACAAGAACGCGGAAGCGGTGTCGGCGCTGAATACACTGCTGAAGAACGGAAAGCCAAACCCGTTTGTCATTCTGACATGCCCGTGGTGCGGAGTTGAAATGGGGGCGGTTGAGCTTGGTAATTCGTATCGCGGGAAAGGCTATCGCAAGGACGGAAATCAGGTTGTGTTCCGATGCGAAGACCCGAATTGCGAGTTTCGCGATTCGCGCGGCCTGCCATTGCTCGTTGTAGACGAAGCGATTTATGGCGAACGCCCGACACTCCTCATCGGCACAGTGGATAAATTTGCCATGCTGCCTTGGAATCCCGACGCGCGCAGATTGTTTGGCCTCGACAATTTGATGTACGTCTCGCCCCCCGACCTCATCATCCAGGACGAACTTCATCTGATTTCGGGTGCGCTCGGTTCAATGGTTGGGATGTATGAGGGTGCAATTGATGCACTTTGCCGCCACGAACATAACGGCAAGCGGTTGCCTGCCAAAATTGTTGCGTCCACTGCGACGATTTGCCGCGCTCCGCAGCAGGTTCACTCACTTTACGCACGGGACGTGTTTCTGTTTCCGCCGCAGGGATTGCGGGCGGGCGATTCATTCTTTGCCGAGGAAGTCAAAGAACGCGAAGGCAGACTTTATGTGGGCGTTTTTGGTTCGGCCCTTTCGTCTCATGTGACCGCGCAAGTCCGCGTGATGTCGGCCTTGCTTCAAGCTGTCAAATGTGTTCCTGCGCCGTCGCCCGATGCGCTCAATCCTTATTGGACGCTCATGGCTTACTTCAACAGTCTGCGCGAACTCGGTCATGCCGCCACACTCATCCGTGCTGACATTCGCGAACATCTCAACGCCGTCTGGGACAGACTGAACATCCGCAAACCGGCAAAAGAATCGAACAACCCGGATTTGCGACGATTCATCAATCGAGATTTGGAACTGACGAGCCGTATTCAAAGCAGCGAAATTACGAACGTACTGCAACAACTTTTCAATCCGTATCCGGGCACGGACGAGCGACACCCCGTTGACGTCTGTCTTGCCACGAACATGATTCAGGTCGGTCTTGATGTGCCGCGCCTTGGTTTGATGACCGTGGTGGGGCAGCCGAAAACCACTTCGGAATACATTCAAGCCACGAGCCGTGTCGGTCGTGATGTGAAAGGACCGGGGCTGGTTGTGACGGTGTTCAATCCAGGCAAGCCCCGCGACCGTTCGCATTTTGAACATTTTCGTTCATACCATCAAAGCATTTACCGCTGGGTCGAGCCTACGAGTGTTACACCGTTCGCCGTGCCGGTGCGCGAGCGTGCATTGCACGCGCAGCTTGTGACACTGGCGCGCTATTGGGGCGATAAGGCAATGCGCGAAAATCCCAACCCGCCCCCGAATGATCCACTATTCAAACGGATTCGTGACATTCTGATTCACCGCATCGAACAAGTGGATGCAGGTGAAAGCGCCGCCGCTGATTTAATGCTCACAGAACTGATCGAACGCTGGCGTCGGATTCAACCGCCGATTTACGGACACTTTGGTTCGCCACCACAAGAGACGCCCTTGATGTATCCGAGCGGCACAGAGCCACGCGCCATTTGGGCGAACCGTTCCAAAGCTACGCCGTCCTCGATGCGCAATGTAGACTCCGGTTGCGACGCCGAGGTCATCTCTCAATTTCAACAACCCTGAACCATGCCAGCCTTCAAACCCATCCGCCGCAGTCAGCTAATCTCTCCATTCGGCATCGGAGCGATGGTGGATTTTCCGAAGGACGAATCCCTCATGCCTGCTGGTCTTGATGCCTGGCCGCGCGCAAAGGAGGAATGCCCGCCCGAATCGGGCTGGCTAATCCGCGAAGAACGTCTTGAAGCGCGTCTGAGCAGGCCAGGGCAACCCATCACTCACTTTCGGATGCCGCCAGATCATCGTGAGCCGGATGGCGGCGCGCAATTTGCGAATCAGAATGTGCCGTTCGTGCGCTTCCCGCGCTGGCAGTATTGTCATCATTGCGGTGGGATGGAAATGCTTTCGCCATTTTCATCCACACGCCAGCGATGCAGTGGCCGACCATACGAGCATCAAAGTTGTGAAAAAAGAGTGCCGAACCGGCGACCTTTTCTGATTCCGGTCCGCTTCCTTGCCGTTTGTGACTTGGGACACGTTCAGGATTTTCCATTCATGGAGTGGGTGCATCGGGACACGCCACCCAGCGCAGATTGCAGGCTTCGTCTCCGAGCGGGTCGTTCATCGGCAGGACTGTCAGGCATCACCATTGAGTGTTCCTGTAAGCAGAAGCGCAGTCTGGGTGACGTGTTTCGATTTGATGATAAAACAGGAGGGCCGCTTTCGACGCAAATCAACTCGCTCTGTAAAGGACTGCGCCCCTGGCTGGGCGACATGGATGCGGGGAGCACGCCGTGCGGCCACCACCTTCGCGTTCTTCAACGCGGAGCGAGCAACGTCTATTTTTCGCACATCGTCAGTTCGATCTATCTGCCTCTTTGGGCGGAGGAAATCAGCGGGGACATCACAGCCGTGCTGGAACAGCCACATTTCTGGGCGCTTTTCCAACAAAGAACTGTGGGCGGGAAAATTGATCCGATTGTCTGTCAGACCGTGGCAAGTATTACGGGCGTAGATTCCGCCAAACTGGGAATTGCAGCTGAACGCAAACTCCAAGGCGGCATAGAAGCGCGCGCATCCAGCGCCACCGGAGATGAAGAAGATTTCCGCCGTTCAGAGTATCAGGCCATCTGCGACGGGAAAGTCGGCCCTCAAAGCGAACTTTACGTTGAATGCGCAAAACTCACGGACTACGAGCCGGACGTCACAAAATTCTTCTCACGCATCCGGCTTGTCCATAAACTCCGCGAAACTCGCGCGCTCGCTGGTTTCACCAGAATTCTTCCTCCCGACGGTAATCTGGCCAGCGACCGCCTCCAAGGACTCAAGCTCGACCAGCAAATTGACTGGCTGCCGGCCATCAAGGTTTATGGAGAGGGAATCTTTCTGGAGGTCAATCCGGATGAAATTACAAAATGGATAGCAACCGTGCCAAGCTTGCGCCCAGAATTTGTCCGACTCGTTGCCCATTACAACGCGGCGCGCACGGCACGACTTCAACCGAATCGCAACATCACCGCAAAGTTCATGCTGCTTCACACACTGGCTCACGTGCTCATCAACCAATTGAGTTTTGATTGTGGCTACGGCAGTGCGTCACTCCGTGAGCGCCTTTACTGCGATTTCAGCGATCCTTCCCGGCCAATGCACGGATTTCTGATCTACACCGCGTCCGGCGACTCCGAGGGTACAATGGGCGGATTAGTGCGACAGGGAAAACCAGGGCGACTCGAAACCACACTTCGACGGGCGCTCAAGCATGCAGCATGGTGTTCTTCCGACCCTGTATGTATCGAGAGCAAAGGCCAAGGGTCTGATAACTCTAATCTCGCCGCCTGTCATGGGTGTTGCCTTTTGCCCGAAACCTCATGCGAAGAAGGCAATCGGCTTCTTGATCGCGCTCTGTTGATTGGCACTCCCAACCAACCGGCTCTGGGATTTTTTAGCAAACTGCTTTAGGACGATGGCTGACGTTTTCACCAAAGCCAAACGCTCGCAAGTCATGTCCTGCATTCGTGGGCGTGGAAACAAGGAAACCGAAATCGCGCTGGCTCGACTGCTCCGGCAAAATCGGATTCATGGCTGGAGGCGACATTTTTGTATATTCGGCAGACCGGACTTCGCTTTTCCAAAACAAAAACTAGCAATGTTTGTTGACGGCTGTTTCTGGCACGCCTGCCCGAAACATTTCAACATGCCGGTTAACAATCGGGCATTCTGGAAGAAAAAACTCACAGCAAATAAACTCCGCGACAAACTGGTCGCAAGAACACTCCGCTCCCAAGGTTGGCGGGTGCTGCGGATTTGGGAGCACGACCTTGTGCGTAAAAAAATTTCAAGACTTCCGCCACGCATTTTACGCTCGCTGAGAAAATAGCAAAACCATCCGCGCTGGCGAGTGCGGGCGATTGACTCCGCTCATTTCGCTGCGTCAATCCACCGCACACGCCGCGACGGTTGTGGTTCACCGGCGGTCCGTGCGGCGTCCCGTCGCGTTCGACGGAAAAGCTATACGCTTGTTCCTCCAGCCGCTCTGTCCAGCCGCACCGACCGCATTTCAATTTTTCATGACACGACGCATGAAACTCGTGTATATGAAGCAAATTCAATCGTGTATTGCCAGATGGCTCAAACGGGGGATCAACCAGCAAGCTTGCGAAAGCTTGCCTAAAATACGCGGGGAGCTACGATTCCCGCCATTATGCATAGCAGAGGCTTTTTCCGGCCAGAACGCACGAACATACCCACCCGAGAAATCATCGCCCAATCATTCGAGAAGGAGTGATTGGGAATTTAGCCATGGCCAACACAATCATTCGATTTCCGGTCCTGAAGCGACTCAAAGTTTCAGGGTACCAACTGTTCCCCGGGACCGACGGGAAAGGCATAGACCACACTTTTGAGGGCGGCGTTACCGTGGTCGTCGGCATCAATGGGCTGGGAAAAACGACCATGCTGAATATCATCCTCCGGTCGCTCCTCGGGTTCAACGAGCCGGCCAAGTTTGATCCTTACGACCCGGCGGCGGGTTCACATAAGATGGTGGAGAAAGAGACGGAATATTTTTCTTCCCGAACCACCAATCTGGCCAAGGATGCGCGCGTTGAAGCTGAGTTCGCCTTTGGCTCCGACCGGTTAAAGATCATTCGGCATTTGGATACCCTCGCCATTGAAGGACTCTTCCTGAATGATAAACCCATTACCGGTGAGCAGGATGAGTTGCAACACGAGATTGTGAAAGCCTCGGGGTTGGCGACGCTCTATGACTTCTTTTATGTCGTCCGTTCCTTTACATTTTTCCTCGAAGACAAGGTGTCTTTAATCTGGAACCCGAGTGGCCAGTTTGAAATTTTTCGCATCCTCTTCTTCGATCCTACCAAGGCCAAGGAATTCGCCGAGTTGGCGGACAAGATTAAAAGAAAAGATAGCCGATACCGTAACCTGCGGGTTTATTACAACAAGGCCATGGAGGAGTTGAAACGGACCGAGGCTCGCACGGGAAACAAATCAACCGCGACGGAGGAGTTGCGACTCAAGCGTGTTGACGTCAACCAGCTTGAAGAGTCGGATGCAGATGTCCGCCGAAAACTGGAAAAAGCATTGCTGGGCCGGACCATGATTTTGGAGCAGATTCAGAAGACCCGCCTTGAGCTGGAAGAGGATCGCCGCCAACAGGAGGGGCTATTGGATAGCTTTTTCTCCCGAGCGTTTCCCGACCTGCCAGCGATTGTATCCAACATTCTGAACCACCTAGATGGTGATCATGGGTGCCTGGTCTGCGGAACCGCCAACCCAAAAAAAAGGCATAAGTTCCGCGATTTGGCAAAACAGGGTGTTTGTCCATTCTGCGAAACAAATAATATCCGAACCGAAAAGGTCGGAGCTTTGACCGCTCGTGCCGAAGGCGAAATTAATGAAATTGAAACCCGGCTACAGGGCAAAAGAAAGAACCTGTCCGCCCTGGAGGCAGGGCTGACAAAGTCGATTGAACTGGTTGATGCCTTGCACGAAGAACGTGCTACTATTAGTTCCAGACTGATCGCCGCCCAGGGTGAACTGGAGCAGTTAGAAGCAAAACTGCCTCCATCGCAGGAGGAGTTGGATAAGAAGCGGAAGCAACTCGATAGCGAGTTGCGGGAGATGAAAAATCTCCGCCTGGAAATCGTAAAGGAAACCAAACGCTACTCAACCCTATTGGGCGAGGGCCGGAAAAACATCGAGCGACTGGCCACCAAATTGACCAAGAGTTTCCAGTTCTACGCGGGCGCGTTTCTCGCTGAAAAATGTAATCTATCCTATCGCGAGGAAAAGCGCCGTTTGGGTGAGGAAGGAGAATTGTTAAGCTATCCCAATTTTCATGTGAACATGACCTCGGCGGTTTCGCCCAAAATGGGGACGCCTCGGAAGGAGGATACGCAGGTGTCCGAATCCCAAAAGGAATTTGTCGATCTTGCATTTCGTATGGCCCTGTTTGACGCCGTGCGGCAACCCAAGGATGGCGTCATGCTGGTGATTGAAACGCCGGAAGCCAGCCTTGACAGCATATTCGTGAAAAAAGCCGGGGATTTGCTTCGCAAATTTGGTGAAGATGGCAAGGGCGAGCCAAATGTGATTATTGCTTCATGTAATCTGAACGGCACCGATATCGTGCGGTCCTTGTTGGGGGTTGACGCCTTGGGTAAGGAGGCTGTTAAAAAAGAAGTCCAAAAAAAAATTATCAACCTGCTGAAACTGGCCGCCCCCAATGCCGCAGTCAGGGAAGATGGCAAAACCTATCAGGCAGAGCTGGACAAGGCCTTGTCAAAATAGCCGATGCTCGTTTTTACTACCAGAGTCTGGCTTGTGTTCCTAGTTGATGCTGCCTACCGGGCCGGCCTCAATCCGCTCTCGAAGCGGCGAGTGCATCGGTTGGTGTTCTTGTCCAACTGCCTCGCTCCCCTGTTTCAGGCTACACCGAACACGGCTCAAATTGTTAAATACAAGCACGGGCCTTTTTATCCACTCATTCAATGGGAACTGGACCGATTGGCCACCATGGGCGTCTTGACCATCGACAACCTTAAATATACCAATGACGAAAAAGGCTGGTGGGTAAGCGCCGATTACGGAGCAGGCCAGATGATGAACCCAGTTCTCACGCACTGCCGCCAAAGTGCCTACGGGCAAAGGCTCGGGGATTATTTGAATGAGGTGGTTGCTGGTTTCGCGTCGCTCCGCGGGGCTGCCTTGGACGAGGTCGCGCTTCGTGACGAGAACTACAATCAGCCGGGTGCAACCGCTGACTCCTTCATAGATTTTTCTGAACAGGAAGAAAACTTCTCGCTCCGAACTGCCCGCGCATTCCGGGATGTGCTGCCGGCGAATTTGGTTCCAACCCAAAAAGAGGAACTCTTTTTATACATGCGCTTCCTTGAAGCGTTGGTAGCTAAAAAGACCAACTGACCATGGCCACCGATACATCAAAACTGGAGCTGATGAAGGAAGTGGCTGTGACCAACCTGAACAGTATCCCCTCTGCGAAAAGCGGTGACCCGCGCGCCTTTATCGAGGCCGCTGTCAGTTTGATCGGCCGTTGGTGGAATCTTCGCTCCCGTTGGGATACCATTGCGCCGGGTTATTGCGCGCTTGTTTTGGATCATGAATTTGCTGCTGCCGGCGTGCCTTCCGGCTTCTCCGAGAAACAACTTTTCCGTGATGCGCCAGACCCCAATCTTGGCGGCCACATTCATGTATCCGATTTTTCTTTGAGTCGTGTTTTTCGCGACCAAGGCGGACATACCGACGCCGATTCGATTTGCCGTCAATTGAAGATCCTCAATCTTTGCAAGGCTCCATGCGTGTTATTTGACCCGAAAACCGGGGTGATGCTGGCGGCGGAACAGGGGGTTTCTGGTCCGATTATCCCCTCCCAACTGTCTGCATTCGATGGCAACCTTACTGTAACCAACATCGACAACCTCATCAATGGACTTTATAATTCAGCCCTGAAGTTTCCGGAAACATTTCCTCACATCTGGTGGAAAAAAGAGAAATTCATTCCCATTTTTCAGGCCGAGAAGCTTTATCAAGGGCTTTTATACATTCATTTGAAAGGCAACACCCAGGGAACGTGTGTCGTCGTGCGGGAAGACCAGACGAATGCCGGGAGAACTGACCTGACGCTCACTTCGCTCAATCCGGAAATCGCCTTTGTCGTCGAGATGAAGGTTCTTAAGTCATTCTTCTACCAAGCGCTTGGTCTTCCGGTGAAGCCGTTTAGCAAATCCGATAATGAAGATTGGGCGGATAGCGGGGTGGGTCAGGTGTGTGACTACCGAACTGCCAAGCAAGCCAAAGAAGCATTTCTGCTGCTGTTCGATATGAGGAAAAAACACGAACATTTAGGTAAAGTTAGCACTCGCTGCCAAGGGCAATCTGTCCAGTATCGTAAATATGACATCTTCAACGCCACGGCGCGTGATGTCCGGGCTGCTAAGCCAAAACGATCAAAGACTCGTTGAGTTCGGCTCGCCCGCCCTGTTGCGCACTGGCTCGCATGGAGCGCATGGCCTCCGCGCGGCACAATTTAAAGCCGACTGAAGGAGCCAGCTCGGTGAGAATCTTGGCCGTATCAATCATCACTCCCCCATACTTGCTGTTTCCCACGGCAAGGAAGGCCTTGCCTCCAGGGTTAAGCTTGCCTCTGACTTCCTTTAAGATGACTTGCATATCGCTGAAGTAGGCCAGCACCATTTCGGGAATATTGTCATCCCAAAGCTTGCCCCGCCGCCGGCATAGCGCCCGGTAAGCTCGCTTTAACTCCGTCGAGGCCAGCTCATCTGTCGAAAAATCACGCTTTACCTGCACGTGCGACCGGACCGTTTGGTTGCGTAGTGTCGTGTTATCTTGACGTGATGATAGATACCCCAGCATCCACAGTTCGAGATTGTAAATGTCCGTGTAATCGAATGAATTGGGATACGGCGGCGAGAAGATGACCATGTCGACGGGGTCGCATTGCGGGATGAGCTTACGGCTGTCCCCGCGCAATACAGTAAAGTTGGTTCGTGCCGCTGAGGAAAACTTTGCCAAATCCGTGTAAACCATCAGGAAAGCGTCACGGAATTCACGATCTACGTCTGCGCCGAATTTTTGTTTGTTCTCCCAGCCATTGCGATATTTCCGCCCCTTGCCGTTGACGACCACATTGCTCACTGGCACCAACACGGAGCCAAGAATCACGAGCAAGAGCGCACGGTGGGAGTCTGAACTCACGAAGCTGATGGCCTCGCGAATTCCAAGAATGCGTTGCGCGACAGCATGGCTGTAAATCCAACGCGAATCACGCCCGGGTTCCACCAGAGTCTCCGGTGCCTGCTTGAGTAGGGCGGTTGGATCAACTGCCATCTTTCCCGCAACCTCCAAAACATTCAAGTAGTCCCGCTTCAATGCCACCAAGTCATAGGAATTTAACTTGGAGGTAATGAGGTCTGCCAGAAACGGATTCACTTCAATCGTTGTCGGCTGGACGCCGAGCAATTGACAGGTGAGTGCTGTGGTGCCCGACCCACCGAACGGATCCAGACAAGATTTCGGAAACCGGCCCATGCCACGAACACACCCCAAGATGAAATGTGGCGAGAACGCCTCCTTGAATTTGAACCAACGTTGAAAGGGAATTTCCAATGCCGGCTGATTCGACGAGATCGGCGTGGTAAAATCAGATTCCGCAAGCCAGTGCTGCGGCAGGCGGCTTTCGACGCCACACACACTTCTCCGCGGTTGGCTTGGAGTCAATATCACGATGAAATAACTTGTCAGGTACTATGCAAATATGCAACTATTAATTTACATATTTACGAATCATGCGTGTTTATCTGCAATCCAAACAGCTCGGCCAGGCCATCGCAAAAGAGCTGTTTAAGAACGGGAAAACTCAAATATCCGCAGCGAAAGCCCTAAATATTGCTCAGGGGCAGCTCAGCCATCTTGTCTCAGGCCATTTCAAAACGAAGAATGCCTTGGTCCTTCATGTATGTAAATATGCAAATATCAATCCCGATACTTTTAAGTCGGCTGCTCAAGAAATGGGCGAAGTGGACCGCGAGGCAGTTGTCGCCTTGACCCGCGCTTGTGGCGGGCAAAGACGGAAAACCGAAGTAGTAATCCGGGTTCTCCGGGTATTGGAAAGTCTTGCCCCTACTGGTTGAGCAATCGTTGTGAAATTACACGTCCAATTCTAGTGAGCCGACCTCCTCCGGTTCACACCGACTCCGACGTGGCAATCGCTTCAAACTCCGAATAGATTTCCGCGTGGTTGGCGTTCAGATACCGGACGACCTTCGCGTTCTTCAGCAGGTTTTTGATGTAGGTTTGAGCCGTTTGCAGGGTGAACATATTTTCAGTGTAATTGTCCGTGACCTCGTTCAGGTCGCGTTCAAGCGATTCCATTTCGCTTTCCATCCGCGCGATGTCTTCCGCCGACATCCCGGCCTTTTTCTTAGGCTCGTCTGGGTTCACCAGTTGATGATTCGGCGTTCCGAGGACCATCGCTTCGGCGTAGCCGGCCACATAGTTGTTCATCGTCACCATCATTTCGGCCATTTCTATCTGCCGGTTTCCGTTCACGCGCTTGAATTGCCGCAGGGCTTTTGGGCAGATATTTTTGTCCTTCAATAATTCCGCCGCGTCGGGATGGATGCCTTTCAGCAAATTCATAGATGCTTGCACCACCCGCAGCGGCATGTTCAACACCACGGCCAACCGCTCCACGCTGACGCCGTTGTTCACCGCCTTGACGATCATCTTGTGTTCCTGAATCGGCGGCAACCGGCTGATGCGGGCGTTGTAGGTGTAGCACTCGTCATCGGTGGCAATGAGGCAATCGGCTTCCGGTTTGCCCAAATCTTTCAATGCGAAATAACGGAGGTGCCCGTTTTTCAGCATATATTTTCCCGGCGCATCCTTTTGCGGATACACGACCAGCGGTTCCACCAGCCCAACTTCCGGGATGGAGCCAATAATCGCCTTGAACCGATAGGTATCCTTCTCCTCGGCTTTGACCAACCGCATCGGCAAAATGTTTTCCAGCGTCAGCCGGATTTTTCTCATTTCAAATCCAATTTTCATTTCGCTCATGATGCTTGTGTCGTCTGAGGTGAGAGTTTGGCCGAAAGATATTTGGGCATCGTTGGTAATGCTTCCGCCCGTAACAGCGTGTAAAAATTCTCGTCGGCCAGCAGTTTGTTGAAGGCGGTCACGATGAAACCCAGCCTGGCGTCGCACACCTTCGCCTTTTTGATCATCAGCTTTTGTCGCTGGCTCTCCTTGCGATAGGAGTTGATCATGCTTTCGATGCTGGTTTTTGGTTTTAGCCCCGATGTCCCGCCGCCCCGTTGCTTGCCGATCCGCCGCCGGCTCTCCATCAGTCCTTTGACATACTTGAGGGATTTGTAATCAATCTGCTTTTCTTCGTAGGCTTTGAGCAGTTCACGCTGCGTCTCCAGCGTATCTGTCTTGGCAATGTCCACCGCGATCCAGATCGGAATCTTTCCGGTGACAGCAGCCTCCAGCAACCGTTCTTCGCCAGCGTTTTTAAGGCTCGAATATCCGTGGACCAGGCTATCGCTGACATCCAGCTTTTTGCTGATTTGATGGACGTTGTAGCCCAGCGTTTTCAGCCGTTCAATTTCGCGGATTAAATCCATCGGCTTCGGATAGCGCCGCGCGATGTTTTCCACCAGACTGCAAATCAGCAGTTCCTGCCGGGTCAGCTCCTTTACTTCGGCCGGAATCTCTTTATGTCCCAATGCCTTGAAGGCTTCCATGCGCCCCTGTCCGCAAATCAGGTCATATTTGTAGGCATCCGTCTCACTCGCTGGCCGGCGGCTCACCTGTATCGGCACTTTCAGGCCGACGTTTTTGATGTTTTGGACGATGATTTCAAATTTCTTGGGGTCCCGATGACGGGGATTCACGACGAAAATCTGCTCAATTGGTATCAGTTGCACCTCGTCGCTCATGTGAGTTCCTCCAGTTTCACCCGCTCCGCCATGCCAAAAAACGCCTCCAGCGTGTCAAATCGGTAGGTGTCCAGATGGATGCCGTTGGCTTCCGCCACCCGCAGGTTTTCCCAGGTAATGTCCAGCGCCGGCAAAATATAATAGTCACGGATGCCTTCATTCGTGGCGTCCATTCGCACGGCAATCGTGATGTCCGGCTGCGCACTCGCATCCAGCCGGATTAGCCAGCGCGACGAACCCGCGCCGGTTTGGGTATGTCGGCACAACACGATGGACACGCGCATTTCACCGTTCACATCCAGCAGTTCGCTTTGACGATTCCAGACCGCTGACGCGCCGAGGTCGGAAATTTTTTGGACGACATCCGCCACGAGTTCCGGGTGACGTTTCCGCAGCCGCCGGTTTTCCTCGATGAAGCTGTAATCAATGCCGGGATCATAGCCAATCAGCCGGTAGGCGTTCACCAGCGTCCCAAAACGATGGCTGAATGCTGTGCTCGATGGCAGTCCTTCGGCTTCGTCAATCAGGATGCCCGAAATCCGCCCGTGCATTTTCAGCAGGGTGCGGAGCTTTTCCAGCATTTCCTCATCCGTCAATTTCTGGCTTCGCGCCAGGATGATTTCCTGCGCCTGGCAGAACAGTTCCGGCTCGACGACTCCCTCAAATGCGCCGTCCGCCCGAATCCATTTGTCCGGCGGGTTGTTCACGTGTTTCTTCTTCAGCTTGCACGAAGTCCGGTGATACACATTGTTGCCGATGTATTTTTCGTTGGTGAGGATTTGATGCACCGTCGCCCGGTTCCATTCCCGCCCAAAATCCGTCTTCACACCTTGCGCGTTCAGGATGGTCGCAATCTCGGATTCAATTTTCCCTTCGCCGATGAACGCCTGGAAAATCCAGCGGACGATTTTGATTTCATCTTCCGGGCCACGCACCAGCACCACACGGTCGGTCTGGATGCTTTTTTGCTCGCCCATTTTCAGCATCGACTTGCGCACGCCGGTCTGGTCAATCAGCATCCGCCGCAGGCCAAACCCGGCCGTCCCACCTTGCTTGTATCCCAACTGGATCAGCCGGCACGCGCCTTGAAAAACCTTGGTTGAAAGCTCCCGACTGTATTCCCCCGCCATCGTCCGCTTCATGCTTTTCATGACCGTGGACATCGGGCTGCCATCGTTCTCGAACTGTTCCGCGCAGTAGTGAACCGACACGCCCGCCCGGCGGCAGATGTATTCGTAATACGCGCTTTCATCGGCATCCTGAAACCGTCCCCACCGGCTCACGTCATAAACGAGGATGTGCGTGTAATGTGCTTTACCCTCCTGGACATCGCGGATCATCTGCGCGAGCGAGTCGCGCCCTTGGATGTTCAGGCCGCTTTTACCCTCGTCGGAATACTCCTTTACAATGCCAAGCGTGCGGCGCTTGGCGTATTCGCGGATCACGTCCATCTGGTTGCTGGTCGAATATTGCTGATGCTCCGTGGACATGCGCACGTACACGGCAGTGCAGTTTAACCAGCTCTGTGACTCTTTCCGGCTCATGCAGCATTTTGTCTGATTCGTTTCATGGTTTCGTTACGCCTCCCAGCCAAAAAACTGGAAAGTATTTGTCCATGATGGCAGAAGTGCGCGAGCGGCAACGATGAAATCTTTGTAGCGCAATTTAACGTCGGCGGAATAAGGGAAATGTGCGTTTCCAATAGTATGGATGGGCCTTGCGCCAGGCGCGGACTCGCTCAACCTCAACCGGTCCGCCCCTAGCTTTCGATTCCCAGGTTTTGCCAACCATAGTTTCCGGTTCAAAATCTTGCTGGCTTTTTGGCAACGTGGCCGCGTGCAGAACCGTTGGTGATGATGATTGCGCGGATCGGTGGTGAACAAATGTTTGGAAGTAAACATCTGCGACTGCTGCCGTTCCGGCGTGCGTTTCATATCACACACCACAGCAAATCTCCACGCGCCGAACCGGCAGGGAAAATGGCTCTCACGCCGTCAATGTAGTGCGCCCTGCCGCCCGTGCCTGGCCCAAGCCAGGCTTCGGGAAGCGACGCAACATTTATGAACAGTTTCTTTGCATTGTTGAAAGAGACGATATTATTCTGCCGTGCCGAAATACTTGATTGGAATAGCCAGCGCCTTGCTCTCGCCGATTCAAGATGCTTGGGCGGTCATCCTCGACAGTTATTTTTCCAATCGGATATTTCAACGGATTACGGCTCTGGTTTTTTTGTCGTCAGCATTTAACGTTCTTGTTCTTCCCTTCGTTTGGCTTGGCGGACATCCACATCTTCTTCCGCTAAAACTTGTTGGAATAATAGTCGCAATATCCCTGATAGAAGTGCTTTATCAGTACCCCTATTATTGGTCTTTTCGCAAAGCAGACACTTCAGTCGTCACCTCTTTGTTTTCATTCGGGAAGATAATTGTACCAGTCCTTGCGTACTTCATAGTTCGGGAAAGATTAAGCGTGGTCCAATACGTCGGATATTTTGGTGTCACTGTTTGTGCCACCCTTCTCGCGTTCGATTGGAAGAAGTTTCGACCTAATCAGGCCGCTTGGCTCATGTTGGGCGTGTCTGCAATGCTTTCTCTTCAGCAGGTGCTATACAAATATTGTTTTGAACACGGGGCAGATTGGGTGACGGTTCTTACGTGGTGTTCTATTGTCCAGTTTTCGCTTGCGGCGATTGTTTCACTACGACCAACCACCCGACGCGATATCGTGAGGACAGCCAAGTCCACCAGATACATAGTACCGCTAGTGTTTTTGATGCAACTGCTGACTTGGGGTGGAGAAGCGACTGCATCGTATGCGCTTTCATTAATTCCAGCATCAGTTGCTTCTGGCATCGATAGCACTCAACCAATATTTGTTTTAGTGTTCGCGGCGCTATTTGTGAAGAAAAAGCCCGATCTGTTTCGAGAACATCTTGAAGGCGGCTCTCTTTTGAAGAAAATCCCTTTGTTTGTGCTTATGGCGATTGGCGCGGTTTTGGTGGCATTGGGTGGGAAATAGCGGGGATCCGCACGTTCGTTTCGCCTGCTGTACGACGGATAACTGAAGATTATCCGATGATTACCGCAGCACGTTCCCCCGCGTGGTTTCGCGAGGCACTCGCTATCGCTGATGACCTCAGGGATACCCTAGGAGTCCTCCTGGTTGCCAATTTGAAAGGACGCACGACTCCGATTGATGACTACGAGACCGATTCGATTGCCACGGAATTCCTTTCTGACAAGGAATTGGACGATTTTATCCAAGGATTCGAGCGAGCTGGCATATACTGTGAAGTGGTCGTGGACGAAGGGGGGTTCGTGAAATGGCTTAATGAAGGTCATTTCCAGTTCGGACGACCACGCCCAATCATCTACAACGTGACCCAGAACGGAACCGGCCCGGCCCGATTTTCCTTGGTCCCAGGACTATGCCGTCTGCACCGCCTGCCGCTTGTGGATTCTGACGCGTACACTGCGGCCCTCGGCCAGCACAAGTACCACTTCATCTCACTTCTGGAGCACTTCGGCCTGCCCGTAGCCCGCTCCTGGTGGTTTACCAGGCATGGGTGGTGGCCAGCCCGGCCTCCGACCGGGTTAAGGGTTATCGCAAAGCCCACCTTGGACTCGGCCAGCGTTGGCATCCACGGGGACAGCGTATCGTTTGTCGATGCCGGCCTTGAGACCCGATTGACATCGCTAGCCAAGAGTTTCCGCCAGGCAATTACAGTTCAGGAATTCATCCCCGGGTTTGAAGTTGAGGTTCCGGTGCTGGAAGCGCAGGAACCGAGAGCCTGCATGGCCGTCGGGATCCAACTCGAAGGTCGCAGGAATCTCGGAGATTCGTTCTTGGTGTACGACGATGTATTTGCAGATGGTTACGAGTTTTACGATTTTTCTGAAGAAAATGACGAAGGTGCTTCCCGAATTATGGCCATTGCGCGGCAAGCGCACGTGGGCCTCGGGTTTACCGGCCCATCCAGAATAGACTTTCGTGTGTCCGCCACAGGCGACATCAGAATAATGGAGGTGACCTGTAAACCACACCTGACTGCCCACACCAGCTTCGCCTACTCATTAGCCTCAATGGGCCATCCTTATCATGACCTGCTGAAATTTCTTGTTGGATCTGCGGCCCAACGTTTGGGCATACGCTCGAAGTGATCGAGCGCGATCAATCCACTGACCAGAACTGGATGTCGCTTAGAAGAAAGCCCCGGCCATAGAATTCCCAGTGCTTCCCGAGCTTAGCCTGTGACGAGCCGAGAAGGATTCTGTCCAAAGCCTCGATCCCCAGTTTTTGGGCATCGCCGATCGCGGCACCGAGAAGTCCATGGCGCTCGCGAATTGTCTCTCGGATTGTCGGATATAGACCATCTATCAGAGGAAGGCATCCCTCGTATATTTGCTTTGCGGACGCGCTATCGCCAGTTAGCGCGGTCAATGCGGCAACATTATTACCAATGAAGTACTTGTGATATGGATCGCAAGGGCTGTCCGAGGAGAGCAGCCTGTAGCAGTCTTGAAGCCGTCTTTTCGCATCCTCTACCTGGCCAGCATGCGCCAGCAGCACCGCATAGTTGTTGGCGATCAGGAGGCTGTCCCCCGAAGTGGGCGGTTCGATCTGCACCTGCGACAGAATGCGGACGGCCATTTCTGCGGAGAGCTTGCCGCTTAGAAAGCCGGCCAAGACAAAATTGTTGATCGGGATTTCAAGGGACGGCCACGGTAATGCATGCCGATTCACTAACGCATCCAGTTCCTCAGCCCGGCGAACCGCGTCTTCAAAGCGAGCAGATGCAAGGAGATTCGCCACCAGATTATTTAGCGTATAATAATATTGTATTGGATGACGTGGCAGGTCGTTCGAATGAAATGAACCGAAGAATTCCAAAGCGTTCTCCAGCCGTTGTGTGGCAACCGGCAGGCGATGAAGCGGTTCCGAGCGTCTCCGCAACACGTTAAGTGCGTATAGTGCCCAAGGATCAACCCTCCTCCGTGCATAGTAGTATTTCGTGAGGTCCTCCTCAAGTCGTGAGGCTTCCTCCATTGCGTTGATTTCAACCAAGCTAATCATTCGAGCTTGGGCAATTCGGGACCAGATCTCGCCCTCCTCGTCCTTGAGCCGATCCCAAGGTTTGAGCAGCGCTGCCGATTCCGCGAAATCCTTCACCCGGTGCGATTTGAGGCGAATCTGGGCTTTGAGATAGTCCCGCTCCGCCAGGAGGGCATCTGGGAGGAACGCCTCAATGGAAGCAACGGCATCCATCGCCTCGCCGAGCTTGTCGGTCTCAAATGCATCGTATGCGCGGCACATCTGCGCCAAGAAATCCTTGATCAGCCCCCAAAACGCGGTCTGGAACAAAGAGTTTGGCTCCGGGGTCAGGCTCTTCTGCCGCCTCGCATGGAGGGCAGCCAGGGCGTAGCAGGTCAACGCTTCCTCAAGGCGGTCGGCGAGAATAAGGTGGTTCCATCTTCCTTCGTAGTCGCCAGGCCTCATGATGCGCAGGCACTCCGCATACTTTGCGTGATATTTCCGGTGTTCCGATCTCCCAGAGCGGTGGAAGTAATCATGTAGAGTCCCGCTCTGGAACTGGACCATCCCTCCCAGAAGTGTCAGCAGTCTCGCGTCCGTCGCTGCTGTGAGGGCGGCTTGCAATTTTTCGGCCGTTTGCCCCGTCAGGCATTGAGCGTCATCAAGGGTGAAAGACCGCCCAAGAATTGCGGCAGCGGACAGAATTGGATCCAGTTCGGGCGCTTGCCGAACGAGCGAGTGCATCCGGTTGCTCAGCAGGTTCGCGAAAAGTCCATCGAAACCGTGAGCGTCCTTTGTCAAATTGGTATCTCGAAGATGCACGCTGAAGTCGTGGAGCAGATCAAGCCTGCCATCCGTTGCCTCATACAAACCATCAACCTCCTGTTCTTTCATCTCGGGAAAACCGAACGTGCGTAAAGCGGTCGACATTTCGGCGCGAGCAATGGGGTGAATTTGAAAGACCTCAGTTGGAACCTTGCATTCATCCAGCAGTGTGCTTAGCCGGGGAGGAGGAGTTTCGCGTACGCCAAAAAGGAGCTGAACATCAGCAAGCGCCGGATAAAGGTCCTGTAGATGGGATGAAGCGATCAGCGCCAGCAAATCCCAGGAGGCTGGGTCCCAGAAATCCATGTGATCCAAGGTAAGGAGAAGACGCTTTTTTTGGGCCACCGCTTGGATGACGAACAGAAGATCCTGCTCCTCCTTGCTCAGGATGATGGCTTCACGTGCAAGCGAGTTTCGCCGGAAGTGTAACAAATCGTCAAGTAGATGGCTTGTTGCGGACCCGAACATCGGAATAGCACCGGATGCATCTTTAACGCTCTCTTTGAGGATCTCAACCCGCGCCAGATCTTTTGCCCCAGGGGTCGCCAGCGTGAGCCATGGAAACAGTTTTCGTTGCGAGGCGAAGGAGTCCCCTCTTGCCTGCAAGGAAGCCTTTCGGGTGGCTTTCCACTCCTCCGCCACTTGATCAAGCGTCCAGCTTACCCCGGTGCCAGGAGCACCACACACAACGATCGCGATTTTGCCAGTGGTGGGCGCTTTGGACGCCATTCTGTCGATGACCGCCTGCTGCCCGTTCACGCTTTCCAAACGAAGCATAATCTTCAGTTATCGATGATACTGCCAGTGTTTTGGCTCGACGGCAATCGTTTCCGGATTTGCATTTTTGTATAAAAGGGCCGCGTTTGTTGAAGGTCAAATATTCATTTTGTTCCGTGGATGGCAACGAGCCAGTATCCTTCGCTGGCTGCGTGCGGTAACATGCACGTATATCGTTGTTGTCGTAATGGAACTGTGGCCAAGGAGACGTTGGATATGCCGGAGGTCTGCGCCATCCTCCAAGAGCAATGTTGCAACTGTGTGTCTCAACATGTGGGGTGTGATGCGACGGTTTCCCGCGTTGGCGGAGGTGTGACGGCGCAGGACAGCGCGTATTGATTGATCAGACATACGTGATCCTCGACGGTTCACGAATACTGGATCGTCCAAACCGGCCTCGCTGGATTTTCTCACCGCAATTTGGGCATCTAATGCGTGGCGAAAAGCATCACACACAATGGGAATTTCTCGTTCGCGATTGCCCTTGCCTTGGACTGAAATCGAAAGCCTTTGAGTATCGATGTGACCGATATTTGTTGCAACGACTTCGCTCACGCGCATGCCAGTGGCAAAAAGTAATTCCACGATTGCCGTATCACGAGTTTTCCGTTGCATCGCCTTTGGGCTTGTTCCCGTTTGCTGTCGAGTCGAATTGAGCAGAGACCTGACAGCCGAGCGTGCAATTGTACGCGGCAGGCTCAGACCAACCTTAACTTCGTTACGCAACCCAGCAATTATGTTGGTTGGGGTTTTTTCGTACCGTTCAAAACTAGCAAACATTGATTTGACGACCGCCAACCGCCGGCGGACTGTTCGGGGCTTCGCATCTGTCATGCTTCCGAGCCAACAGCGGACGCTATCGCGATTGACCGTTTGGATCTGAACGCCGGTTTGGCTCTTATTTGCCAGGAAATTCAGAAAATGATCCAAATCGTGCCCGTAAGCTTTGAGTGTGTGTGGACTGAGTTTGCGGTGGTCCGTGCAATGTGCCAAGAACCATTCGATTCCCAAATTGAGTTCTGTCGATTCATTCATATTCCCATCGAGATTATCAAGTTCGGGTGTTCCAATGCGAGGCGGCGAATTCTGTCAAGACCGACTTTCACGAACCAGCGATTGCACGCATTTTTGTCCATGATGGCAGAAGTGCGCGAGCGGCAACGATGAAATCTTTGTAGCGCAATTTAACGTCGGTGTAATAAGGGGAATGTGCGTTTCCAATAATATGGATGAGCCTTGCGCCACGCCCGGACTCGTTCCACTTCACCCGGTCCGCCCCATAGTTTTCGATTCCCAGGTTTCGCCAGCCATTGTTTCTGGCTCAAAATCTTGCTGGCCTTGCGACAACGTGCCCGGGTACAGAACCGTTGGTGGTGGTGGTTGCGGGGATCGGTGGTGAATAAATTTTTGCAGGATAAACATCTACGACTGCTGCCGTTGCGGTGTGTGCGTTTCATATCGCACACCACCGCGCGTCTCCACGCGACGAACCGGCAGGGAAAAATGGCTCTCAACCGCAGGAAGATTTTAGCAGCCGCGCTTGGCGCGGCTCAAATTACGCCCCATTGGGCCGTTCTGGTCAATGAGGAAGTGCGCCCTAATAGGGCGTGCCACGCGACGCCAAAATTCACGCGCAACTGAAGAAATTCGGCGCGAGTGTCCGTCGCGAACGGATCGTCAAGGGCATTACACAGGAGAAGCTGGCCGAACTGGTTGATTTGAACATCCGGTCCGTGCAGAAAATCGAAGCCGGACAAATCAATGTTCTGGTGACAACAACGATGCGGATTCAGCACGCGCTGGACTGTCCTTGGGGCAAGTTGATGTCATGAGCCAATTTTGGCTGTTTGCATTTGCATACCGAGCGTGCCTCGTGCCTCTATTATATGGCTCGCTCCCGCCGTCAAGGTAGTGCGCCCTGCTGCCCGTCGCCTCCACCTTGACTGCGTTCGCTCCGCCAAGGGATGGCACTTAGGAATCACGCTCGGAGTCTGCATGTCTGGTTTTGAAACTTTGCCGCAGGGGCTATAAAAGGAGGTTTTCATGCGTATTTAACGCTTCTTAAATGATGCTTTACTTGACATTTTATGATTTAGGCATCATATATGAAGCGTTATGAAAATAATCAAACAAGCGACTGATGTTGGTATCCTGACCGAAATCGGCCAGCGGCTGGCCCGCCTGCGGCTGGAAAAGAACCTCACCCAAGTCCAGTTGGCGGAACAGGCCGGTGTCTCAAAAAGCACGGTGCAGCGGCTGGAATCCGGCGACGTGTCCCCCCAGTTGTCAGGCTTCATCCGCGTGTGTCGCGTGCTGGATTTGATTGAGCGGTTTGATTTGCTCGTGCCCGAGCCGGTGACCAGTCCGGTCGAACAATTAAAACTGGACGGCAGGCGGCGCAAACGTGCCTCCGCACCCAAAGCCCAGAAACCTTCTGCGAAAAAATGGCAATGGGGGGATGAACAATGACTCTCGCGGAAGTAAAACTTTGGGGACGGACCATCGGCGCGGTCTCATTGGAAGATGGCGGTCAATTCGCCGCCTTTCAGTATGATCCCGCTTTTACCCGGAGCGGCATTGAAGTTTCGCCGATCATCATGCCGTTGAACGAGCGCGTGTATGTTTTTCCTGATTTGCCGCCAAAAACTTTTCACGGTCTGCCCGGTCTGCTCGCCGATTCCCTGCCGGACAAGTTCGGCAATGCGCTGATTGATACCTGGCTCTCCACCCAAGGCCGAACACCCGAAAGTTTCAATGCGGTGGAGAGGCTTTGCTACACCGGTCCGCGCGGCATGGGCGCGCTGGAATTTGCACCCGCCATCGGCCCGAAACCGCAACCAGCCAAACACATCGAGATTGATGCGCTGGTCAAGCTGGCCTCGGAGGTATTAAGCCATCGTAAGAATCTTAAAACCACTTTTGCCAGCGAGAGCCGGAAAAATGCGCTGAACGATATTTTGCGCGTAGGCACTTCTGCCGGCGGCGCACGCGCCAAGGCTGTTATCGCCTGGAACCGGGAGACCAATGAAGTGCGCTCCGGCCAGATCGCCGCCGGAGCGGGATTTGATTATTGGCTGCTGAAATTCGATGGCGTCACCGGCAACAAGGACAAGGAACTGGAAGACCCCAAGGGCTACGGCGCGATTGAATACGCCTATTATCTGATGGCGAAGGCGGCGGGCATCAACATGAGCGAATGCCGTTTGCTGGAGGAAAACGGACGGCGGCATTTCATGACCCGGCGTTTTGACCGGCTTGCAGGCGGCGAGAAGCTGCACATGCAATCGCTGTGCGCGCTCGCCCATTTTGATTTCAACCAAGCGGGCGCGTATGCCTACGAACAGGCGCTGCTCATAATCCGCCAGTTGAATCTCCCGATGGCCGACGTGGAGGAACAGTTTCGCCGGATGGCGTTCAACCTCATCGCCCGCAACCAGGACGACCACGTCAAGAACATCGCCTTCCTGATGGACAAGACCGGACGCTGGTCGCTCGCGCCCGCCTTCGACGTGACTTACAGTTACAATCCCACCGGTAGTTGGACCGACCGCCACCAGATGACGATGAACGGCAAGCGCGACGGATTCACGCTGACCGACTTTCGCGCCTTTGCCAAGATTGCCCTGATGAAACGCGGTCGTGACGAGGCCATCCTTGCCGAAGTGCTCGATGCCGTGAAAAAATGGCCGGACTACGCCGAGCAGGCGGAGGTGACAACCGACTGGCGCAAACAGATCCGGCAGAACCACCGCCTGGATTTGCCCGCCAAATAAAAAGTCAAAGCGATGAATCCAAAAACATCATTCCAACAGCCATTGAGTAATCTATATACTTCGGATTTATTTCAAATCGCAAGTTGATGATCCGCCTGCCGAGCGTTGAAAAAAGTGCCAGCAAAAGTGCCAGCACAGACCCTTTTAGCAGGGTAAAAACCGATAGAAAAAGATATGGCCGGATATGGGTTGACAATTAACGCAACTCGTTTATAGTCAAACAGTCAGCGATGCCATAGACGATTGATTTCGAGTGGCTTGTGGAAGACGAGACTCGGTCGATTCCGACCCTCGCCTCCAATTCCATCTGCATGAGCAGAAGTGGTTTAGGGGGATAGGGTGTCCAAACGGACACCAAAACGGACACCACTTTTCCAATCCGTCACAATCCGTGTTGAATGCTGGCACCATCTGCCAAGTATCATTTAACGCGTTGGAGGCGGCTTCATTTACCGTCGTGTAGCCATGACCAACATGAATACACGTTACCGTTTAATTTTCCGTGGCCTTCGCGGCGGGATGTATTATTCCGTGGACAAGACCACGGGCAAGCGCACCAGGCGCAGGCCGCGAAGGTTGTGGCAGCGGCGCGGAACGAATCCGCTCAGTCGGCACATTCACTGGAAGTTGAGCGATGGGATGAACCGCATTCGTCGGGGCAAGACCCATGCCTTTGGAAATGCCGCCGGAGAAACTGCGCACCGCGCCGCCGATGGCTTTGCCAGTGAACTCGGTAAAAAGCCGTGGAAAATACCAGGCCAGCAGTCCGACGCCAACGAGCGCGAGGACATAAACCGACCAATGACGACCTTTCTTGCGGGAATCTTCAGGCAACAATTTCCCCGACAGGCCGACCCCGGACATCGTGTTGTAAACTTTGTGATATTCGCGATCCTCCAATTTCATCCAGCCGGAATTCACCGGCTTGTCATTGCGAACCGGCATTTGAAAATACGTGTGGAACCGAAAACGCCGGGGCAGTGAAACGCCGAGCCATAACCGGGCTTTGCCCATGTTCTGCAAATAAATCCATTCCGTGGCGTTGCGCCGGAAGTTTTTGTCCACCTTTTCTGGGTGTTGCGAGATGAGGAACAGGTCATCATTCAGTTTGCGCAACTGGCTCATGTAAAACTCGACCCGGTTGCCGATCTTGGTCCAGTCCCGCGCCGAGAAGAACAAATGCACTTCGTCAATGATGTAAAAACAGCCGATGCCCGAATACCACTGGCCAGATTCGGCGTTGCGAATGTCCAGGTTCGTGACCGTTTCCGTCGAACCATCGGGACGCGACCGCTGCATTTCCGGCAGCTTTACACCACCCGGCAGGTAACGCCAGAACTCGAAAACTTCTTCACGCGTGAGCAACCGGAACCGCTTGAGGGTGTCCACTGGCTTTTCAACGTATTTCTGACACCATTCCTGGAATGTCAAAATGCCCTCTGCTGCCTCCGTGTAAATCGGCAGGTTTGTGACGACGAAACGGTTTGACCGCGCCATTTCTTCACAGGCGGCGCGAGTCGCAAACAGCGATTTGCCGCCACCGATGGAGGCTGAAATGAAAGTGATGTCAGCCATGCAAATGCCCTCCAAAGAGAATCCAATATGTCAGGTCAGACAGCACCCGCCAGAGCAGGTAACAAGTGCAGACCAACAGGACGTAAAGTACGAATAAAGGAACGCGCATATTATTCTTGGATGGCGGGTTGAAGGCCGCGACGAATCATGTAGATCGCAAACAAAAGGAAGGCGGGACCGACGCCGAATTCAAACCCTTCGACCACGTCGGCCACCTGCTGACTGGGTGAAGGCCATGCGCTTCCGCTCGAAGGCGGGACGAATCCGAATTGTGAGGCAATATTCGAATCCCGATACTCCGTCCATTGCATCGAGTAGCTGCCCGAACTCGCATCACCCGACCCGATCAAAATGATCCAATCGTTGGTCGTTGTGTCGGGAACATCGCCATTTTGCTGCTGGTAGTACGGAATGTCATAAGGTCCATTCGTGATCGAAGCGGGGTCATAAGAGTTGACCAGAGCCGTGGAGCCAGTTGGAACCATTGCTTGAAATCGTCCGCCTATGGGGAGAGTGAGCGATTGCGGGGCAAAATTTGCATCCTTAAATTGCAGTACCACCTCGTTTGTCCAACCGTTGAGGACATACATCTCGCAAAAGACCGTCTGACAGTTTGCAGCCAACACGCTGCCGAGAAATAAAATTGTCAAAAGAATTTTCATGGCGCTCCTTTCAATTGACCAGCCAGAGGATCAAAACCCGGATTCCCAAAGTCAGCGGAATCCCGATGAGATAACGAAAAGTCACGTAGCTCCAAAACGCTGAAATCCAAACATCCATCGGCATCGCCAGATTGATCATGTGCCACATCGGACTGCCGCCCAGGGAAGTGACGCCACCAGCGAAGCTGGCGATCAAGCTATGCGAATTGGTGAAGTAAGCCGCGAGTGCCACCGGCACACTCAAGAGCAACGCCGAGATGATGACGGCGTAGCCCACCGCACTAACCGCCGACGCATTCGTTCCTGCAATTTCTTCCGTGCTGCCCTGCACTTGCCGTTGTGATAGAACATCGGCCACGGCTTTTTCGCCGTAGCGCAACATGGCGAAAAACAAACTGATGCAGGTGCACCATGCGATACACTGACGGACGGGTGACCAGTAGCCCGCCAGAAATCCCATGCCGATGGTCATGGTTCCCAGACCGGCTATGGGGATGCTCAGGCTGTCGTCTGAACCAGCATCCACGGAAGGTTGTGCTGGAAGCCCGCCGACCGCCGCATTCCAGCCGTTCGTCAGATTGCCTGCCGCCGTCGCCGCCTGATCCTGGGTGTTCGTCAGTTGCGGTTGATTCGTCAGGTTGGTCAACAAAAGGGTGTTGGTATAAATGCCGCCCAGCCATGAGTTGTTTGAGGAAAGCAGATTTGAAGTCGTGTTGCCCTCGGCAAGCCGACCGAAAATTGATATGAAACTGCGCCGAGCGAATCGGAGATTGGAAACTGCGAAATTGCTGGCGTTGCTTCGCGAGGAAACACCCCGATTCTTTGAACTGGCGGAAGTGGTAGGCAAGTGGGTTTGGATTCAATTCACTGAAAAACAGCCAAGCGATATTACGCGAGTTTTGGCTGAACTTGGTTTCCATTGGAACAATACCCGCCAGACATGGCAGCACCCTTGCGGAACGATGCCCCTCGAAGGAGCGAAGCGCGAGCTTTACAAAATGACAGGATGTTCCTCTAATCCTATATCGAACGATATGGGAATGCATCGCTCTTCAATGCCGGAAGACATCCGCGAATTGCTGGAGTTAATCCGCGCTGGGAAATTGTTTGCGCTGCAAGAATGGATTAAAGCTGGGAAGCGACTCGACGCTCCTGAAATTGAAGGGGGACAGGTTTTGCAACTGGCAGTCGACACCGGGTTTCACATATAGTCGAACACCTCCTTCGAGCGGGAAAGTGGAAACCCGCTTGGGTGGGGAGAGGCGGCAAGTAGCGGTGCGGTTTCTTTTTCGGGAATCCACATACGCTCCCGCAATTGCCGATTTTCCTCCCGAAGTCGTTCGCATTCCGCAAGTGCTTCAGCAAGCTTTGGGTCGGGGGATTGGGATGCGCTCATGGTTGAGTTCGCCTGGCGGTATCACAGATTCAGCTTACTGAAGAATTGCGCCACTACGCCAAAATGTTTCTCCATGTCAGGTTCGAGGCTGCATTCCGCCGCCATCTCTGAAAACGGACCAGACCATGCGAGTGGCGGTGGTGAAAGTGTGGAAGGAATATCGTGCGTCTTGCGCCGTTGAAAGGTTTCACGAATCGCTTTCGGCAGTCTAGTCGTATCCAGTTTGGTGTGTTCGATCAGAAGAACCAAATCAATCAGATCTTTAACGCGGGTATTTTCCCGGCCCATTCGCGGCAAAGTATAAGCATGGATTTTCTCCGCGAATTGTTCTTCTGGTGAAACCGCCGAAAACTTTCTGCTGTCAATTCCCGCAAACCCAAGCCAATCCCGACCCGAAAGCATTTCGTAAGGTTCGCGCAGAACATCGCCTGTGCTCACATCCAGATGGAATTTCGCAAAAGTTCGCCCTGCCAGTCGCGCATCTACAGGAAACCGTGCGCCGCCGTACGGTGCAGCGTCCAAATCTTGCGTCGCGTCGCCGAAAATAAATGTGAAAAAATCATGCAAGTCCGAGTTTCCCGCTTCGCGCAATGATTCCAGCACCTTAGACACATTGCCCTCCCAATCAGCCGAACTTACAGGAAGCTTCCTCATGGCCAGGTCAATATCGCGTGTCGTCCGCGCAGTTTTCAGGCGTAGTTCCATTGCGTAACCGCCCTTCAGCAACCACGGCGCATTCGGGATCGCGAATAAGCGGCAGAGCAAACGGTCAAAGGCGGCTTGTCGCCGCAGACGCTGAAGGTCGAAACTTTCGTCCTGTGCTATTTTTTTCAGACGGCTTTCCAATGCGACGCGAAAGGCAGTGGCGGAAGCATATTTTCGCGGAGGCTTCATCCTTTGTTCGCGGTAAGCAGGTCATCAAACCATTTCGGAAGATTTTTTTTGCGACGCAGTTCTGCCATGTCTCGAATAGTAATCAGTCCACGCTTTCGCCCTTCCGTTAGCGCTTGTTCAACAATGCCGCGCGAGACAGCTTCAGCCGCGACCAGATCGATGATGGTGTAGAGAGGTCGAGTCACAGCAAACCCCTGCCGTTGCTCAACATCCTCCTCATCGAGGTTCCCTCGGTGTAGCATCAGTACTTTCGGGGTTTCTGCATTTCGCCGAAACGCGATTGGAACAGTCATGTGCAGTTTCGCCGGATTTACATCCGAGAGTTCATGGATGCTGAGAGCAGTTTGATGGGAATAAACACCTTCTGGCTCGCCAGCGCGGTTGCGTGACCAGAGGGCGTAAATGACAAGTTGTTCTTCTGACGATTGAGGGAAACGGGCCAGTCGGTAAATTCCTCGTTCGACTCGCACCCAATTTCCAGATTTAGCGTGATGCGCCTGACTGCCAAGCTGGTAACCCGCATCGGCCGCCTGCTTGGCGGTGAAATAGCCCTGCTGGCCTTCGGCAATCTCGAAGAGAGAGTCAGTAGCGGTTTTAGCTTGAATACGCACCGCACGAATATACAAGTAATTTGTATAAACGTGCAACAGTGGATTTCTGACAATTCTGCAACAATAGCTGCACTTTTCCACTTGAAAGGGCATCGAGCTGAGGGACAATCTCAACTCAGCAATGAGCGAACAGTCCAAGAGAATTTCCCGGCAGGAACTATACGAAAAGATTTGGATAGCGCCGCTGAAAAAGGTCGCGGAGGAGCTTGAAACTACGTACGCCGAGTTGGCTCGACTTTGCGATCAACTGAATGTCCCGAAGCCAGCGCACGGCCATTGGCAGCGACTCAAGCTTGGTCTTCCTATCGAAGTGTTTTCATTACCCGAACCGACGCCTGGAATGGCCGTAGAGGGAATGCTTAAACCGAAAGGGTTGCCGAAAAATAAGACCATAGACGCCATGACCCTAAAATCGGGGGCGTTCTCTTTAGTTACGGCGCACCAAACCAATAGTATCGTTTTGGATAATTCGTCCATTGGGGATCGCTGAATTAAGACGAACCGCCGACCAGAACATTGGTAGCTATCGGAGTCCAGGTGGAACTGGATAAATAAAAAACTCCGAAAGTGCCAAGTTCTTAGGTACACTCACCCCGATGCACGATTCCGATGCGAATAACGATTTAACCCTGCAATTAAAGGCAGCAACCGATCTGCTTGAAAAGGTGGCGATTGACCGCACCGCGCTGGACAAGCTCTCTGAGACCGACCGGGCGCGTCTTTTTTCTGCGGCACAGAAAATCTTTTTTCCTGATTATTCCGAGCGCCGCCGCCAAGTCAAAGCCACGTTCCGCGCTCGTAAAGCAGAAAGGGCGGAACAGCTTCAGTCCAGACTCAATCAAACCGGCATCCGCGCGCTGCGCCGGGAAAAGGTCTTCCTGACCCCGAACGTGTTTCCGCCGGCAAATTTCAAACAGCACGAGGTCATTGATGATCCCGACTTTCGCGAAGCCATCGAACCGCGGCATTGTTACGTCTGCAAACAGGATTACACCACGATCCACCATTTCTATGATCAGTTGTGTCCCGCCTGTGCCGCGCTGAATTTCCAGAAGCGCACCGAGACGGCAGATTTGAAGGGGCGGGTGGCGCTGCTCACCGGTGGACGGGTGAAGATTGGGTATCAAGCGGGCATCAAGCTTTTGAGAGCCGGGGCGGAGCTGATTGTATGCACGCGATTTCCCCGAGACGCAGCCTTGCGCTATGCAGCCGAGCCAGATTTTAAGGACTGGTGTGACCGGTTAAAAATCTATGGTCTCGATCTGCGCCATACACCCAGCGTGGATGCCTTCACTCGCCACCTGCTTGAGACGCAACCTCGTCTCGATTTCCTCATCAACAATGCGTGCCAGACGGTTCGCCGTCCGCCGGGGTTTTATGAACATATGATGGCGGCGGAGAAAGGTCCGGTTGAAGCCATGCCCGGCCCGGCCCGCAAACTTCTCGGAGATTACGAGGGTCTGCGAAGTTACAACCCGCTTCCCGAGACTGTGGGAATCACCCGCGCCGCAGAGTTGTCCCAGGTCGTGCTTCTGCCGGAAGAAGAGGCGGCAAAAAAGGAACTGTTCCCTGAAGGAAAGCTCGACCAGGATCTTCAACAGATAGATCTGCGCGGCCGCAATTCCTGGAGGCTGACGATGTCCGAGGTTTCGGCGGTGGAATTGCTTGAGGTTCACCTGGTGAACGCCGTTGCGCCATTCATACTGAATGCGCGGCTGAAACCGCTCATGCTCAGGTCTCCGGAAAGGGATAAGCATATCGTGAACGTCTCGGCAGTCGAAGGCCAGTTCTACCGCCGGTGGAAGACGACCCGGCATCCGCACACGAACATGGCCAAGGCTGCTCTGAACATGATGACACGCACTTCAGCCGCCGACTATCAAGCCGACGGCATCCACATGAATGCGGTGGATACCGGGTGGGTCACCGACGAAGATCCAATAGAGATTGCTGCGCGCAAAATCAAAGATCATGCGTTCCATCCGCCACTGGATATTGTGGACGGGGCTGCGCGGATCGTTGATCCGATTTTCGCTGGATTCAATACCGGTCAACCTATCTGGGGGAAGTTCCTAAAAGACTATCGAGAAACGGATTGGTAAACAATTCGACAGCCTCAAGGGTTGTGATGATTACCGATGCCGAGTGGTGACCGTTCCGACCGATGTCTTCATCAAAAATCTTGAATCAATTATTTGCAGTGCCGTAGCGAGAAATGAAAATCAACCCTTGTTTGTTTTCGAAAGGCCAACGGGGCATAGAAATTGCGGTTGCGGCGCTAAAGCCCTCGAATTGGCCGCTTGCGAAGATCCTGAACCTTCTGATAGGTTGCCTCTGCATGCGAACGATGCTTATGATTATGACTGGACTGTTACCTAGGGTGCATCCAGTTTCCTCTTGCCACAGCGGCACGAAGTCAAGGTGCGGTCGCCGACGCATATTTAAGTGGTTTGTGATCAATGCCGCCGGTGTGGCGAAATGGCAGACGCACAGGACTTAAAATCCTGGGACCGTAAAAAGTCGTGTCGGTTCGAGTCCGACCACCGGCACCAAACTAAAGCAGTTGGAACTGCGCGGTTTGGAACCCCTTCACATGTGAGTGCCAGCAGAAATGCCAGCAAACGGCTGTTCTGCTGGCGTGGATTCCGATGCCGTTCCGCTTTCTTAAAGGAGCGTTTGAATCGGGCTTGGCAGCGCAACTGCTGACGCAATATGGTCGGAATCCAGTGGCCTAGCCGCTGGTCGAGGCAACACTCTGAAAGCGATCTGCACAAGGGCAAACTAAAAAGAGCACCAAGGAGGTTTGCGCTGATGGGAATATAGTCCCCGGCAAAAAACGCGGGGCAAAAAGGCTTGAGGACCGTTGAGGACGTGGAGACGACATTAATTGAAATTTTGTCCTTCAACGTGCCGCTGCGCGCTTCAACGACCGCCAGTGGCCGGGTGTGGCCCCCTCCCAGTTTTTGAAAGCGCGATAGAAAGAATTCGGATCATCGTAACCGAGCAGGTAAGCGGCTTCGTTGATTTCCATCGAGGATTGAGTGAGGTATTGGCGTGCGAGTTCCTGCCGGGCTTCGAGCAGCAGTTGACGAAAGGTGGCGCCTTCATCGGTGATGCGGCGTTGCAAGGTGCGCGCACTCATCCCGAGTTCCCTGGCCACGAGTAAAATGTCCGGACGATTGCCTGAGAGCAGACGTTTTAAAATCCACTTTACCTGATCGCCGACCTTGGTTTTAGCCTTTGTCCCTTCCAAAGCCTTTTCCAGTTGCGGATTCAACATTTCCAAGAGATCGGCGTTGTGGGTCGCGAACGGCAGGTCGAGGTCCGCAGCGTTAAGAACCAGCGCATTGCGTCGCAAGCGGAATCTCACCGGGCATTTGAAAAACTTCTCGTGGACGCCACTCGACTCCGGCGCACGCTTTAATTCCACTCGCTTGGGCCGAAGCTGGGTCTGGGTACCGCGGCGACCAAGCTCGACGAATGACGCGAATATAGCATCTGTGAGCAGCGGCGGTATGTCACCATCGGGATACAGCCAAACCGTCTCGATGATGCACTCATCTCCCTTGGAGGTAAGATGAACCTCTTCGGGACAGCAGAGTTGCTTGTATCTTGCGACGCGTTCAAGCGCATCCCGGTAATTGCGGGCGTGAAGCGCGGCGAGGGTTCCCGGATGGTAATGTTCAGGTTCGAGTTGGCTCGCGAGTTTCAAGCCTGCGGCGGGGTCGGGATTGAGTTCACCGACCGCGCGCCAAAGGGCGAAGAACTGGGCGGTGGTCACAAGGTTCTTCACGCCATCGTAAAGGCTGACCGGCAGCCGACTTTGGCGTAGCACCGTCGCCGGCGTGAGTCCGAGCTTTTTCAAGCCGTGCCAGAACGCGTTGGCGGCTTTGAATTTGTCCGAGACTTGAGAAGGCATGTTGCAAATATAGGGATAGATGTGGTGTTTGGAAATCGCCGATGTTTATTTCCATCAGGCTTTGCCGAGGACTTCCAAAACTGCGGCGTTAGGGACAGATGCTGTTACCCCGTCGAAGTCTGTTGATTGAGTTAGCGATGCCCAGCGATCCAACTCATCGAGACTTTGCTGGTAGCCACGGCGGCCCAGGGCCATCGCGTCATTGCCAAGTGGCAGTCGCAACGGCGGCATTGACCGGTTCGCGATCTGTAAAATGGCGGCGGCGCCTTTGCGGGGATCTCCCGGCTCATGTCCCGTGTGGGCTTCCATGTGTTTGCGCATGACACCGACGGTTGGGGCGTAAGCCGCGATGGGTGTGGCGTAGGCCATTGAGTTGCCCGCCCAATCGGTGCGGAACCCACCCGGTTCAACGATGGTGAGCTTAAGGCCCAACGGCTTGATCTCTTGCGCGAGCGATTCGCTGAAACCTTCCACGGCGAATTTCGCAGCGTTATAGCCCGACAAGCCGGGCACGCCGATGCGACCGCCGATGGATGTGATCTGAATGATATGTCCGTGGCCCTGACGACGAAGGATGGGAAGGGCCGCGCGCGTGACGTGGACGACGCCCCAGAAATTCGTGTCCATTTGGGCGGCGAATTCATCGGGCTTCATCTCTTCAAATGCGCCTGAGAAACCATATCCGGCATTGTTAACGAGAACGTCAATCCGGCCGAAAGCTTCGATGGCAAAGGCGACTGCTTTTTCCGCGTTCGTGGGCGAGGTGACGTCGAGCTTCACGGGGCGAATTTGTGAACCATAGCGTGCCACGAGATCGTCGAGTTGTTCGGGCCGACGGGCCGTGGCGATGACGCAATGACCGGCCTCAAGGACCGCTTCGGTAAGAGCACGGCCAAAGCCGCGCGAACTGCCAGTAATGAACCAGATGTTTTTCATATTCGTTTTTGTTTGTCATTCCCACCGGACCATCCGGCGGTATTGACACGAATAAACTACCTCAACCCGTCACGCATGTAACTAGCACGAGGCGCCAAATGACTCGCAGGATGCGCCAAATTTTTTTAGGAATATAAACCGGGCGGAAGCTAGTCTGTTTCGCGGACAGATTCGGCCTCTTGTCGCTTTAGAAGAATTCAGGAGTGGCCGGCCATGACGTCCACAAATTCACGGTAAGAATTAACGCTGACACGGAACGCTGTTTCAGCATTGAGGAAAAAGTCTTCCGAATCTGGCCAACTACTGGCAAAACTATCAGCAGAAGTGTAGTAAAGTGTTGGTTCTGGTAGTGAAAGTGTTTGCTTTCAACTATCTGTCACCGGCGGGTCGCGAGTTTGAGTTACACAAGCGCAGAGTGATTGCTCGCCAAAAGCAACTTGCCGGTGTTAGAGTATCGCGCGTGAATATTCGATACCTCTCAGGATTATTCTTTGGGATCTTGGTTATGGCTGCGTTTCCTTCTTCGGCGAGTGAACAGGCCGAGTGGCATAAAATGGAAACCATTGTGCCCAATGGTTATTTGTGCCGGCACATTGATCATCCGCTCACGATAGATGGTGACTTGAATAAAGCGGATTGGGCACAAGCCGCGTGGTCCAGCAATTTTGCAGATATTTCCGGCGCGGGCAAGGCGGCTCCGCGGTTCCACACGCGCGCGAAATTATTGTGGGACGAAAATTATCTTTATGTGGCCGCGCAGATCGAGGAGCCGCACGTGTGGGCGACCATCACGAATCATGACGAGGTGATTTTTCAAGATCCGGATTTCGAGGTCTTCATGGATCCCAAGGGCAGCACGCATAATTACTATGAGTTTGAAATGAACGCGCTAAACGCCGGTTGGGATTTGCGGCTCGACAAACCGTATATTGACGAGGGACGACCGCACAACGAATGGAATATTCCCGGCTTGAAAACTGCGGTCAAGGTGCAGGGCTCGATCAATAATCCGGCGGACGTGGATCAAGGTTGGACGGTGGAAATTGCGTTTCCGTGGAAAGTTCTCGGTGAATACGCGCGTCATCCGGGAGCGCCGAATGAAGGCGAACAGTGGCGAGTGAATTTTTCTCGCGTCGAATGGCAGATCTCCACGAACAACGGCATCTACAAAAAAATTCCCGGTGTGTCCGAGGATAATTGGGTTTGGTCACCCACGGGAGTTGTGGACATGCACCGACCGGAAATGTGGGGCCTGGTGCAATTCACGCGCGATTCAAAAAATAACGGCGATCCCGCTTTGGTTATTCCCGGTAAATTCGCCCGTGACGCGGCTTTGGATATCTATCATGCGCAACGGGATTTTTGGCGGGAGCATTCTCGCTGGGCGCAAAGCTTAAACGAACTTGGCTGGAAGACGAACAACTTGCCGGCGGGCGTGGAATCGCCGGAACTCACTCCCACGGCGGATGGCTACGTTTGCGCTGTGTCGTTTGGGGACACAACCAACCGGCACGTTTGGCGAGTGCGGCAGGATCGGTTGCTGGCATTGGACGAACCGTTGCCGCTCGAAACGGAAACATTCGTTACCCATGCTGGGGAAGTTCACGGCGATGCCGGGCGGCGTGCGGCGTGGTTCCTAGTGGACAATATGCCGATGCACGATCGCAGTTGGTTGAGTGAAGAATTTCTGATGACCAATCTCGACCTCGCGTTGCAGGCGCGCAAAGAATTTCCCTGGGCGCAAAAAATTCCCGAGACGATGTTCTTGAATGATGTTTTGCCTTACGCATCGCTCGACGAGCCTCGCGATGAGTGGCGCCCGAATTTTTACCACATGGCGACCAATTTGGTTCGCGATTGCAAAACGGCGACGGACGCCGCGCAAGTTCTGAACCGCGATTTGTTCAAGCTCATCAATGTTCATTACAACGTCACGCGCAAGCGCAACAATCAAAGCCCGGCGGAGTCCATCGCGCAGGGCAAGGCGACTTGCACCGGCCTCGCGATCATCCTCGTGGATGCCTGCCGCGCGGTGGGCGTGCCGGCGCGAATCGCGGGCGTCGCCCAGTGGGCGCAAAAGGAAGGCAATCATACGTGGGTGGAATTCTGGGACGGCGATTGGCATTTCCTGGGCGCGGATGAATACGACAAGGCAGGCCCGGACAAAGGTTGGTTCAACGGCGATGCCGCAGTGACCGTCGCGGGCACAAATTTTCTTAATCAGATTTATGCGACGAGTTGGCGGCACACCGGAACTTATTTTCCGATGTCGTGGGATTTGGATTCGCGCGAAGTTCCCGGAGTCAAGGTGTCTTCGCGATACGCGTCGCTCGTGCCGCCAGCGAACCCGGCTTTTAAAGTTGTGCACGTCCGGCTTCGCGAGCGGGATGGCCGATCGCGCGTCGTGAGCAAAGTCGAACTTCGTTCCGCGTCGGATGTTTTGATGTCCACTGAACAAACGCGTCCCGAAACCGCCGACCTCAATGACATGCCCGAATTCAAGTTGCCCGACGAAGCCGTAAGCGTCGCCTTTCGTTTTGTGCGCGGCGCGGAAGTTCGGGAAAAAATTATTCCCTGCGCCGCGTGCGCGAGGTCGCAGACCTTTGATCTCGCGTGGGAAAGTCTCGCGCCGGTGTCCACGAATATTCTGGTGGCTGAAGCGTGGCTGGAACATCCACTGACGGAGCGTGGAGCCGTGCCGGAATTGCAACTGACCCGCGCCGAATCACAACGACTTTCGATCTTCGCCTGGGAAATGGTCAAGCAAGCTGAAGCGAAGGACGCCCAGGTCGAATTGTCCGCCAAACAAATCACCATCGGCGATAATCATTTGAAATGGATGGAAAAAACTTTTGGCGACGCGCCCTTCGGCAAACGGACGTTGTGGATCACACTGCACGGAGGCGGGCAGGCGACCACCGAGGAAAATGATCGTAATTGGAAAGGCTACTGGGGACGATACGAATTCCCCGCCGGCAGCATCAACGTAGCTCCCCGCGCGCCGGTGGACGCGTGGAACATGTGGTTCGTCAAACCGGTGGATGACTTGTTCAACCGATTGATCGCGGACATGGTGACGCAACGCGGCGTGGATCCCAATCGTGTTTATTTGATCGGCTATTCCGCCGGCGGCGATGGAGTTTATGGACTGGCCCCGCGCATGGCGGATCGTTTCGCCGCGGCCACCATGTGTGCCGGGCATCCAAATCAGACGACGCCCGAAGGCCTGCGCAACCTGCCGTTTTTTCTCTACATGGGCGGCGAAGATTCAGCCTACAACCGCAACATCGTCGTCCGGGAATTCAGCGCAAAAATGGACGTGCTGCAAGCGAGCGACCCCTCGGGATATTTTCATCGCTGCACCGTTTATCCCGGCCTCTCCCACAACATGCAAAATCGCGAATCCGAGGCAATCCCGCGCATGGCCGCGCATTCGCGCGCAGTATGGCCTCAACGCGTTGTCTGGAAACAAGATGCAGATGTCGCGCACCGCCGTTTCTACTGGCTGGAGCATGCCACCGATCCCATTCAACCAAATCAAATTTTCGCTGCGCACGTTGACGGGCAAACCATTCAGATCGAACAGCCTGCGACCGGCGCCCTCGACCTGAGACTCTCGGACAATTTGGTAAATCTGGACGAACCCATCGAAGTGACCGCCGGTGGCCGAAAAATTTTTGAAGGCAAAGTTTCGCGTTCACTCGCCGCGATTGCCACATCGCTTGCCGAACGCGAAGACCCCGAAGGCATCGCGCCCGCCCAACTCCACGTGGCGTGGTAAAATTATTTGACCCGCACGCATGAAAAACCGGCCTGAACGAACCAGCCTGGTGCGCAAGACCGCCATTGCGCTGATGAAAGAAATCGAAGACGGCAGCCTTGCTGGAAACCTACCCGGCGAACTCCAGCTAAAAGAGCAACTGGCGATTGGCCGCGACACCTTGCGGCTGGCGTTGAAGCTCCTCGAAAAAGACGGCTGGCTCACCGCGCCGCGCCAGGGCCGGCGCCGTGCCGTCATCCCTCATCGCGTGGCGTCGCACAAAACCTCCGAGCAACTGCCCGTGACCTTTCTCTCGCCCTATGCGGTCGTGGACCGGATCGTTCTTCTCGAATTGGAAGACCTGCAATTACAACTCAGCGAGCAGGGGCGCAGCCTCCGGTTTCTGTCCTCGCGCCTCTTTCACCTCGCGAACCCGGAACATCAACTGGAACAACTCGTTCACGAACATCCGTCCGCCGCGTGGATCCTTTACATGAACAGCGAAGCGATGCAGCGCTGGTTCGAGAAAAAAGGCATTCCAACTTTCATTTACGGCAGCCCCTTTGCCGACGTGAAATTGCCCTATGTCGTCAACGATTGGGAAGCCGCCGCTTTTCACGCGGGAATCCAACTCGGACGAAACGGCCATCGCGTGGTCGCCTTGTTCCGCAGCGAACAAAATTATCCCGGCATGATCATGTGCGAAAAAGGCTTGCGGCGCGCCTTGGCGAGCCTCGAGCCCAAAGGACGCCTCTTGCTTTTCTATGACGATCAAACGCCTCAATCGGTGGCCCGTTCCCTCGATAATGCGTTCGCCTCCAAACAACAACCCAAGGCCTTGGTCTTCACCAGTTCATCCCAGGTGCTGACGTGTTTGTCGTGGCTGGTCTCTCGCGGCATTCGTTCACCGAATGATGTCTCGCTGGTTTCCCTGCCGAGCGATAGCTGGTTTGTCGAGTTGCATCCACCCTTGTGCCATTACCAATGCAATTCCCGGGTCTTCGCGCGCCATCTCGCCGTGCGCGTCATGGAGTTGATTGAAAGTGGCCGGGTAAGCCGCAAGTCCGTCCGCGTCCGCCTCGAATATGTTCCCGGCGCCACCATCGGCGCCGCGCTTTGACCATCTGAACAAGTATTGCTTTGTAGAAACCAAGGAATTCTCAATTTGTCCGGACGTGAAACTGAAGTGTGTTTGGGGGAGCGCACGCGTCCCGCGTGCAGTGTTTGGCGTCCCGCCAAACACATTTCCCATCTTTAATCTGACGTTTATCATGATCTCTACAAAACAAAGCGGGTCTCCAAACATCGCGACGCGTCTTCTCCCTCTCCGCCGCCGCCAGCGGGGGAGAGGGCCGGGGAGAGGTGGTCTTTGGTCTCTATAGAAAACACGGAATTCCCCATTCATTCGTGAGTGCAACCGAAGTAGGTTTTGGGGAGCGCACGCGTCCCGCGTGCGGTGTTTGGCGGGGCGCATCCGCGCACTGCCGAGATAAAACCCTGCAGCGCGGCCGCTCGCAGCCCCGCAGGGGCAACTGATATCCTGGCGCATGGTAGGGCTGCGCGGCAGCGCAGCCGTCCTGCCATTTGGGGGCAGTGTCAAGATGCGCCCTGTTTGGCGTCCCGCCAAACACATTTCTCGCCTTTATCTCTAATGTCATGATGCTTTCTACAGAGCAAACAAGTATCAACTTGTTTTATTTTAAAACAAGTTGTTTTTTTTTGAACGCGGATGAAAAAGGAGTAGCGTAACTTTATTGTGAATTTCTACTAACCAGCCGTTTCTAATCGTTCCGAAAACCTTTGGGTTTGCCGGATGGACTTTAGAGATCTCTGAACGGTTGGTGGTAAAAGTATTCTTTGCGGCAGAGACCTGCTTTCTAAGTCGTTGAATTGGCAGGCTGATGTAATATTGCAAAGTATCTCGCGATTTCATCATCGCGGGCCGCTATACGCTGTAGTTTCATATAAAATGAAAGTCCACTGTTTCATTCCACCTTCAGGTTGTAACCCGGTTATGAAGCCGACCACCCATAGCCGTCACGAAATGAGTATGCCTGCGGACGGAACTTCAAATTTTCAAAGCCCGAGCCGTAACTCATCATTTTTTCGCGGCCAGCGCTCCGCCTTTACCCTCATTGAGTTATTGGTAGTTATCGCGATTATCGCCATCCTGGCCGGGTTGCTGTTGCCCGCCCTCGCCAAGTCCAAGCAAAAAGCCCAGGCCATCCAGTGCATAAATAATTCCCGGCAAATGATTTTCGCCTTGCATATATATGCGGGCGATTTCGCAGACGGCCTCCCGAATAATATTGGCGGAGACACCAGCATGAACAGTTGGGTGTATGGCGAATTGTCTTGGTTAAACTCCAGTGACAATACGAATTGGGTCAAAATGCTTCAGGGCCAGATGGGCCGTTATACTCAAAACTACCAAATCTATCATTGTCCGGCCGATAAGAGCATCGCTCCCGGAATGACCGCTCCGCGCGTCAGAAGTATTTCCATGAACTTTGCGTTCGGGAATAAATCAACCACTTTGCCGGTCATCAAGACCTATGACGATACCTGGCCCAACTTTCTTAAAATGTCTGATGTGCGAAATCCGTCCCTGACTTGGGTGTTCAATGATGAGCATCCCGACAGCATTAATGATGGTTTTCAATGCACTCCCGATGCTGACGCCGAAACCAATGTTTGGGGTGATTTGCCGGCTTCCTATCATAATGGCGCTGCGGGTTATGCGTTTGCCGATGGTCACGCCGAAGTTCACAAGTGGGTCAACACCGCTAATACCGATCAGCCCGTCCGTCAATCCTCTTCGTACCTGCCGCTTACAGTAACTGGCGTTAGGGATGACATCATTTGGGTCGAAGCCAGAATTTCTCCGCCCTGACCACCAACCCAGTCTTTTCGGAAAGCCAACCAACCAGCACTCAGAAACCTATGCGAAAATACCTGTCAACCTGCCTATTGATAACCGCGCTCGCCGGCGGCGCGGCCAACGCCCAATACTCCAACGCCGTGGTAGCCTTAAGCCCCGTTGCTTATTGGCCTCTCAACGAAACCGTCCAGCCTCCCGCGGCCTTTGTCGCGACTAACTCGGGTGTGTTGGGAGCAAAAGCCAACGGCTACTATAATAATCCTTACTATCCCGTGGGCGACGGCACTTACGGCCAGCGAAATCTATTCAATGGACCGCAAACCGGCGTCACCAGTGATGGCGATGCCTCGGCTGGCTTTGCTGGCGGTGTAAACGCCAATGATAATAGCGGTTACCTGCTTATCCCGCAGATCAATGGCGACTTGAATGTCGGCAATGCCTTCACGGCGGAAATATGGGTGATGCCGGGAGGCGGAGATCCCAATGACACAACCGGCGGAAGTTTTTCCAGTTCAGAATGGGCCGGCTTGATCAAAATCGGCGGCGGTGGATTGTTTTACACGGAAAATGGTGACGCCTCCGGGAATACCTACGGCTTCACGCTTTCTATGGCCGGTGTGAATACTCTTGGTTTCCCGGTCGGCTGGTATGGCGGAGTGCCTTATACTGGTCCCATCCAATTGCAAACCAACGCCACCTGGGTCGTTGATTTCTTCGGCGGCAATAATGGCAACACGCCTTCGCTGGAGTTCGATGTTCCTTTCCTCGAACCGACGCCCACTTGGTTCCATCTCGTCGTTACCTATGATGGCACCAACGCCAATTTTTATACCAACGGCGTTCTGGCGGCCACCACGGTTCCCGGCACACCGCAATCCACCAATAGCGTCTGGGCAGCCAATCAGTCGCCGATCACCAGCGCCTCTGGCGCCTATCAGTTTGCTGCGGTAAACGGCAAAAATTTTGCGCCGGACACGATCAATCCTCTCTGCATCGGAAATATCAACGAGAGCTTTTCCATCATCAGTCAAGGCTTTCCCGCGGCGAACGCCATCGGCTTCAACTGCCAGGTGTTCAATGGTTCCGTAGATGAAGCGGCGGTTTACACGAACGCTTTATCCGCCGCCGCCATCGCCAAACATTATGCCGATGCCACGGCCTCGAACACGAACCTCTATAAAGCCGATGTTCTTAGCTCCAATCCCATCGTTTATTTGCGGTTTGATGAACCTGCTTATACAACGCCGGACAGCAGCACCTTCCCCATCGCCGCCAATTACGGAAGCATGGGCTCAGCGGGCCAGGGTCTGTATCAACCGGGAACCATTGCGGCAACGCCGGGCGCGCCCGTGGCTGGTTTCGGTGCTCAAAGCGTAGCTGTCGAAGTCAATGGCTTGGACGCTGCGGTGGATGTCGGGCAGGGGACTCTATCAGGTTCCCCCCTTGATCCGACGGGCACAACTCCCTTCTCAGTGGCGGCCTGGTTTCGCTCCAATCCCGCCGATTGCTACGGCCGGTTCCAGACCATGATCGGACGCGGTGATTCTGGCTGGCGCTTTTCGCTCGATAACAGCGGTCATACCCGCTGGAATCCCGGCGCGGGTCCTGAACTGAATAGCACGGTGAACTACAACGACGGAGCGTGGCATCAAATCGTCGGCGTATCCGACGGTTCTACCGCCACCATGTATGTTGACGGGCAAGTCGCGAGCACCCAGGGCGGAGTCGGAAATTTGGGAGGCACATTCCAGGATCTTCTGATTGGCGGTGCTCCGGACTATACCACCAGTGACCGGAACAGTTCCCAGCAGCGCTATTTCCCCGGCCAAATTGCTCAAGTGGCGTTTTTCCCCACCGCGCTTACCTCGGGCCAGGTGCAGACGCTTTATAATGCGGCTGACATCCTGCCGTTCATCACTCACGAACCTGTCGCCTCTATAACCATCGGTCAGGGCAGCAGCGGATCGCTCAGCGTCACGCCCGGCGGCACGGCTCCGTTTGGTTATCAATGGTTCCAGGGCAGCACCAAGCTATCGGAAGTTCCTGGAAATATCGTGGGTTCAACCAACCAGACTTTGGTCATCACCAACGCAATCTTGGCCAACGCCGGCAATTACAGCGTGGTGGTATCCAATGCTTATGGAGCCGTCACCAGCAGTATTACGGTCGTTACCATCAGCCAGCTTCCCACGATCCTCTCGCAGCCCACGCCCGCTTTTGCGACTAATTATGTCGGCAATCAGATCACGTACAGCGCGAATGTCGCCGGGGCCGCAACTTTGAAGTATCAATGGTATAACGGAACGAATGCCATTAGTGGCGCCACCGCCTCCAATCTGGTGGTTACCACCGTTGCGGGAACCAGCAAATACGATTTGGTCATCACTAACAGCGTCGGGGCAGTCACCAGCAGCGTAGTTACTCTGGTGGGTCAAACCTTTGTCCCGCCGCCTTCTGGATTCGTGGTGAACTTCGCGGTTCCGCAAAATAACGTCGCCACCAATGTCTATGTCGGCCAGGGCGCTTACAGCGATCCGGGCAATAACGTCTGGAACCCATTCCCGGCGGCTTCCGGCACGGCCACGGCTCCGGCCCTTTCTTCCACCAGTAACCAGACCTTGGTCACGGCAACCCTGACTTACGGCTTCAACAATGGCGCCACCGCCAATACCACTCAGGGCACGCCATCCTACCTGCTCGCGTTTGAGGATGCCGTCAATGCCGGCTCCCCCGGTATCGGCACTTCGTTGCAGCCGGAAGGCCAGATCCAGTTTAAAGGTCTCCCGCAAGGTTCTTATACGATCTATCTCTATGCGGGCAACTACGATGGCAACCGCGGTTCCATCTTTAGCATCAACCCCATCAATGGCGGCGTGGCCGACGGCGGCACGAACGATGCCGAAAACGGTTCCGTCATCGGCGGCAACGCCATCGCCAATGGCACTTGCACCTTCGCCGAAGGAGATAATTATGTCTTCTTCCGGGGAGTGACACCTGATCCCACCGGCCTCGTCACTGTGACTTATATCTCCGATACCAACGCGATCAGCGGTTTCTCCGGTGAAGCGCCGTTCGATGCCGCGCAAGTCATCGGCTCCACTGTGACTCATCCCACCCTGACCGTTCAGCCTTCAGGCACCAATGTCGTGATCACCTGGAGTCCAACCAGCAGCATCCTGCTCTCATCCACGAATGCCACCGGACCTTATGCGGTCGTGCCCGGCGCAACCTCCCCATATACGACTAATACCTTGAGCAAACAACTCTACTTCCGCGTGCACACGCCATAGTAAGTCGTCTTTCCAGGGCCGGTGATTGCATAAGCAATCACCGGCCTTTTTTATTTTCCCGGCTTGCCTTCGCCAATTACAATCCGGGCACGGAAGTGCGCAGCTTGACACTGTTCTGAAACGCAGGAGGCTGATTTTTATTCCCGGGGAGCGCACGCGCCCTCGCGTGCAGTGGTTGGCGCCCTCGCCAACCACATTTCCCATCTTTATTCTGATGTTATCATGATCTTACAAAACAAAGCGAGTTCCCAAACACTACGCCGCTTCTTCTTCCTCTCCGCCGCCGAAAGCGGGGGAGAGGTGGTCTTAGCAAAAAAACCGCCGCGAAAGTCAAAAGCCAGGCTGCTCTAGCCTCTTCCACTTCGCGAAGGCGAGGAAGATGAATACTTGGCTACCGAAACGCTACCCCAATTCCGCCGTCAATGCGTTGGCAAGAATTTTGTATTGCGGCAGCGAATTATATAACTGCGCGGAAATCCGCAACAGACGTTGAGGATGAACCGGCCACGGCATGAGCGGCACTTCGATGTGATGTTTGGTTCGCAGCGCGTGTTGCAAAGGATATTCGTCCAACGGCCACGGCGGCAGCGGCTCGGGCGGCGCAGCGGGCAGGGGAACGCATGCGAGTGAGCCAATAAACTCCGCGGGACAAGGCTCATTGACCTTCAAAGTTTCACAAAGAAGCTTTCGCGCCGCCAACGCCAATTCGCGATTGCGGGCCATGACCGCCGGCCAGCCGCCGGGCAAAGCCGCATCCATAAAACGAATCGCTTCCGGCACGCTCAAAGCGGCGGAAAAATCCGAAGTTCCCTGCCAGCAAAACTCGATCAGAAATCGCGACCGATCTTTGCGCCGCGAATTCGCGCCGTGACTGATCGTGAGCGGACGAATCTCTTCCCGTTTGTCCGGCCGCACATAGAGCAGGGCAACGCTTTTGGGCGCGCAAAGCCATTTGTGACAGTTACCCATATAATACGCCGCGCCCAGTTCCTGAAGTTTCAAGGGAACCATGCCCGGAGCATGCGCTCCGTCCACCAGCGTATCCACTCCGCGATTATTGAGTTCCTTTACAAGTTTGACAATGGGAAGAATGATTCCCGTCTGGCTCGTCACGTGGTCTATCAATACGAGGCGCGTACGCTTGGTCACCGCCTCCAAAATCGGAGTGATCAATTCATCCGCGCGAGAAAAAGGAAACGGAATGTTCACCACGACCACTCGCGCACCCGATCTTTCAGCGACGAAGTCCAGGGCATTGCGACTCGCATTATACTCCTGATTCGTCACGATAAGTTCATCCCCGGGACTAAACTTCAACGAGCGCAGAACCGTGTTCACCCCACTCGTGGCATTGGCCACAAAAACCACGTCTTCAACCGGTGCGCCAGCGAATTGAGCCATCGCCGCGCGGGCCGTGTCGAGCTGCGTTTCCAATTCGCGGACGAGAAATTGCATCGGCGATTTCTCCAGCCGCATCCGCCACTCGTTTTGCGCTTCCAATACCGGCTTCGGGCACGCCCCGAAAGCGCCGTGGTTCAAATAAATGATGTCCGGCGACAAAGCCCACAGGCCGGGATTTGCCGCGGGCAAATCAATGGATGGATAATCGTTCGACACCGGTTGAACTTAATCAGAAGCGCCCCAATGATAAATCACAAACGCATCCCAACTTGTTTTATTATCAAACAAGCGGTTTGAACTTCTTGAATTGCGTCGGAAATGATGGTTTAATGATAACTAGAACCAATGTTTCCGTTAAGCGCGCCGAACCAGCCGCCGCCATATTTTTTTGATCTTCAATACCTTTATGTCACGCAGATTTGTTTCCCCCTCTAGTCGCATCGAATGGTTGTTTCGCGGCTTCGCCATGGCGATGGTGTTTCTGTTTGTATCCGCCGCCATCGCCAGTGCCACCGACCTGAAAATAATTCCCGGCCATGTCCCCAAAGGTATGAATGGCGTCGCCGCCGTCTCCCATCTGCCTTCGACCAATCGGCTGCGCCTGGTCGTGGGATTGCCCCTGCGCAATCAGGCGTCGCTGGACAATTTATTGGTGGAACAACAAGACCCAACCAGCACAAATTTCCATCGCTGGCTGAAGCCCGAGGAATTCGCCCAACAATTTGGCCCCACCACCGAAGATTATGAAAAAGTGGTTCATTTTGCGGAATCCAACGGACTCGTGGTGGAAAGCCTCACTTCCAATCGCATGTTGGTGGACGTCCATGGCGAAGTCACTAATATCGAAAAAGCCTTTCATCTAGGTTTGCACGTTTACCCGCATCCAACCGAGAACCGAAATTTTTACGCCCCGGACACCGAACCCACCGTTGACGCCAGCGTTCCCATCCTCCACATCAGCGGCCTGGATAACTTCATCCTGCCGCATCGCTTCGGTGGAGGAATAAAACCCCTGGACACCAATCCAATCGTTGCCTACGCGACCGGTTCGTCCCCCGGCGGATTTTTCATGGGCAAGGATTTTCGCACCGCTTACGTCCCGGGCGTGACCAACACCGGCGCCGGCCAATACATCGCAGTCGTGGATGTCGGCGGCCCTTATTATTCAAAAGACGTTTACCTGTATGAGACCAACGCCGGCCTCTCAACCAACACCGTCGTCACAAACATCTTACTGTCCGGCTCGACCGGCATCCCCGTCGGCAACACCGCCAACGAAGGCGAACAAGTCCTCGACATTGACATGGCCATGTCCATGGCCCCCGACGCCACCATCTTGAACTACGAAGGCGAAGCCCACGACGTCTTCAACCGCATCGCCAGCGACAACCTCGCGAAACAAATCACCCTGTCCTACGGCTTTGGCATTGATGCCACCATCATCCAATATTTTCAACAGTTCGTCGCGCAAGGGCAGGCGTTCAGCCAGGCCTCCGGCGATGGTGGCGCGGATTTGGACGGCGGCACTGGGTTAACCGGCGTGCCCTACGCAACCATTGTCGGTGGCGTTTCCTTGACGACCTCTGGCGCGGGCGGCCCGTGGCAATCCGACATCACCTGGGGCGGCAGCGGCGGCGGCGTCAGCGGTTACGGCATTCCCACTTGGCAGCAAGGAGTAAGCATGGTTAGCAATCTCGGTTCAACGAACTTCCGCAACTACCCCGACGTCGCCATGCCTGCCATCAACATCTTCACCGTCTATGAAAATGGCACTCTCATCGGCGGAACCGGCGGCACCAGTGCCGCTTCGCCATTGTGGGCCGGATTCATGGCCTTGGTCAATCAACAGGCCGCATCGCTCGGTCAGACTTCTGTTGGCTCTCCTAACCCGGCGATCTACGCCATCGGCAGAGGACCTCTCGCCACTTACACGAAAGCCTTTCACGACATCACCAGTGGCAACACATTCAACAGCCAAAACCCAACCAAGTATCCGGCCGTTTCCGGTTACGATCTGGCGACCGGTTGGGGCTCGCCGACCGGCAGCAACACGATTAACGCGCTCGTCGGCACTGGCACGAATGACTTCACGTTTTATATCTTGCCGGGCGTTTTGAATATCGTGCCGGGCGGCACACTCGCCGCAACGATCCCGGTCACGCGACCAAATGGCTACAACGGCACTATCTCCTTCGCAATTTCCGGATTACCTACAGGTGTTACCGCGGTGTTCAATCCGGTGGCCACTACAAGTTCAAGTCTTCTGACCTTTTCAGTCGCGCAAACGGCGTTGCCCGGCACCAATTCGATCACTATCACCGGCACATCCGGCGTCTTGTCTCACACCGTCAAACTCAACCTCGCAATCGTGTCGCCGATTCCCGGGTCAACCCCGGTTAATCTCTCATCGCTTTACAATCGCGTGGGAATTTGGTCAGACGGGCGAACCTTCAGCGGCGGTGTGGACAATGTGGGATACGCTTTCTCCGCGAATTTGGTAAGCGCTTCGCCAAGCTGGAACGGCTTGGTTTTTAATCTTGGCCCAGCGAATGCCCTCGACGTGGTCAGTTGCAGTTCGCAAGTCGTCACGCTCCCCGCGGGAAATTTCACCTCGCTGAACATCCTTGGCACAGGTGTGGAAGGCACGCAAACCGCGCAGACCCTGACGGTGACTTATACGGATAATTCCACCACTAAGTTCACAAATAGCTGGAGTGACTGGGCCAACCCGCAACATTTCGCCAGTGAGACACAAGTGATCAACATGGCCTACCGCAACAATGGCAGCGGAAGCAAAGACCTTTTTACGTCGGTCAATCTTTACGGCCACAGCTTTGCGCTCGACGAAACCAAGATAGTAAAAACTGTCACGCTTCCCACCAATGCGAATGTCATCGTGGCAGGAATCGTACTGGCGAACGAACCGGCTGCTGTCTCGCTGGGTTTGTATTACAATCGCCCGGGCATGTATTCCGATGGCGTGACCTTTACCAATCCAGCTACAGGCGGGGCTGACGGTGGCGGAGCCGCTTATTCGGCGACGTTGCTGACTGGATCACAAATCTGGACGAATACGCCTTTTAATTTCGGCCCGGCCAACACCAACAATATTATCAGCACCGCCGGACAAACCATTCTTTTGCCCAAAGGCAATTACTCAATCCTGCGGATGATCGCCAGCGGCGTGCAAGGCAGCCAGGCTTCGCAGACTTTCACCGTGACCTACGCGGACGGCACGACCAACAGCTTCCTGCAAAGTCTGAGCGACTGGTTTTCGCCGCAAAACTTTTCCGGTGAATCGAAGGCCATAACCATGGGACATCGCAACAGCAGCAACGGCACGGCGGACAACCGGACGTTCTATTTCTATGGCTACTCGTTCAAGTTGAATAACGCCAAGGTGGTTCAAAGCTTGACACTGCCGAGCGATGCCAATGTCCTCGTTGCTGCCGTGAGCCTGGTTCCAAATTGGGCCCCGGCCTTCAAGGTGAATCCCTTTATAGAATCCGCAATCACCGCCGGACAAAGTTATTCCGCGACGATGGTCACAAATGCCAGCGACCTTAATGGCGACGCGCTCACCTATGCCAAGGTCAATGGCCCCAGTTGGTTAAATGTGGCCACTAGTGGTTTCCTCTCGGGCACGCCGCTCTCTTCACAGACTGGTAACAACACATTTCTTGTCAGCGTGATTGATTCCGGCGGGATGTCGAACACGGCCACGATGACCATCAATGTGCTTCCCGCGCCAGCCATCGTTTCCGGGTTCACGAGCAATACGAATGGCATCTCCATGAACTGGACTGGTGGCATTGGTCCTTTCCAGTTGCAGATGTCAACCAACCTGGCGCCGGGATCCTGGATAAACGTGGGCAGTCCAATTTCCTCAAATACTTTCATCATCCAACCCAACGGACCGGCGGCATTCTACAGAATCATGGGAAACTAGTACGAGAATAGAAGTGATACAACGATGCGCAGGGGCAACTGATATTCTAGCGCATGGTAGGGCTGCGCTGCCGCGCAGCCGTCCGAAGTCCCGCAGGGACGACCGAACTTAGCCCAGCAATTTATTGCTGGGATCTTATTCCGCTCTCAATCCAAGTCCCGCGAGGGACGAAAGAATTTTCCTCAGACGGTTGAGCTTTCACCTCAATTTTCCCCAGCAATCCCACTCGCCCAACGCTTCTCATTAACCATGTCGTCTTCAGTTGGGGGACCCTCGTCGAAAACAACTCATCTCTATATCGGGCGCAGCGAGGCGAGCCCAGGCGAGCATCATATTCTCACCGGTGCTTTCACTCTCCTCGTCAAAAGTTTCCTCCAGCAATTTGCTGGCTTGGATTCTTTTGAACCAAATCCCGCTGGGACAACTGATATTCTAGCGCATGGTAGGGCTGCGCTGCCGCGCAGCCGTCCGAAGTCCCGCAGGGTCGGCCAGGATTAGCCAGCCATTTAGGAGACTAAGAGTAAGTGCAATCGCAGACCAAGTCGCATCAGGGACGAAAGAAAATATTCTGCGCGCCGCAATTCGTGAACGAGAATTTTGCGGCAGGGTTCTTTCGTCCCTTGCGTCTCTGCTGGAACTGAAGTACCAAAAGCCTTTATCTGACGCTGCATCCTTTATGGATATCGTCTAATTAAAAAAGCCAAGCCGTATAAGGCTTGGCTTGTTCCAACGAAATTCAGGACTGCCAAAGGCTAATCGAGAGCTGAAGTCCGCTGCTGCATCCAGTTGACATCCACCGCACTATCATTTGCCTTTTGGCTGTGGTTACCGGTTCCGGTGTTGAGCAGGATGGTGCTGCCCTTCCACCGATGAATTTCAGAATGTCCATCGGCAAAGGAAAATCCTGCGCCACCGTTGTGCCAACTGGCGGGAAAATCTATGATGTCGGCCTGAGGACCGGTAGATTGCATTTGAACTGCAAACATGGCGTCATTGATGCTATAAGGATTTTCGTCGAGCAGTACAAAAAGCATGGAAGGTCCCGGGAGGTGTGTGTCAGAAATCTTTCCATACGTATGCCACGGAGCCGGGCAGCCATTACCGACATTCATGTCGGTCAGCCACTGCCCATTCACAGCACCACCGGGTGGCGAACACTTGAGCGCGATCGGGGTAGTCCCCACCGCCTGGCTCATGGAAATGCTCCGAACGCGATCGCCTTCGCCCGGAACCGTACTTTTATCCGCCGGGCAGTGGAAGACGCCAACAGATTTTATATAGGATGCGAGCATGCAACGGGTCGGATCCAGAAGCGCGTTGCTGTTGGTATTGTCAGGATTGGTTGCGGTAAAATCCTCGTTCATGTTGCACCATGAGGGAATTCCAGTCCCGGGAAAATTATAGGGCCAACTGTCAGCATTATCGCCGCCATACAAGTGAAAGCACATCATCACTTGCCGGGTATTGTTGATGCAATAGGTTGCTTGGGCTTTTTGTTTGGCTTTGGCCAGCGCCGGAAGCAGCAACCCCGCCAGAATCGCTATGATGGCGATGACCACCAGCAATTCAATCAGAGTGAAAGCGCCTCGCCGGCTGGCGGACTGGATTGGATAGGAGATTCGGTTATTTCGTTTCATACGTTTTTCAATAAGGGTTTTATGCATTTCCCTAGTTGTTCCCGTCCGAAGTAAGTTTGTTAATAAAACAAATTTTCAATTTTGAAATGGGGCCGGAGTGTTTATGCACTCCGGCCCCGATTTATTAATGTCCGCCAGTATTAAGGCAGCACCAGTTGATAGAACTCTTGCGAGCCCGTCACCGGCACTGTGACTTGATTCATTCCGCTCACCGTCGTGACGGCGTTCGTGACGTTCGACCAGCTTGGCGAGGTCAGGCTCGCGCTCTTTTGCAGGACGTAACCGCCCACACCCGCCGGCCAGGTCAGGTTCAGATTCGTGCCGGACGCAGTTGCCGACAGATTCAGCAAGCTGATGAATTGGAAGTTGCTGACTTGCTGGGTGGCGAAGCTTCCGCCGTCAGCGCCAGTGAATCCGACATAAGCCGTGTTTGCACCTACCGTTGACGGCACGTTAATGCTGGCCGACGTCGAATAGGAGGTGCCGGCATTCGTATCCTGCAAGGTCAGCGATGCTTTCCCATTAAGATAAGTCAGCGTGGTTGCGATGACATCTCCGCTCGAGATAAGCACGGGTGAAGGGAATGTATTCGGCCCAATGGCGCCGTTGATATCGAATGCGATACCCACACCGCTGGCCACACCGCCGTAAATGTTGAATTCAAGTTCAACACTGGGGATGATAGTGTTGAGGGCCAGGGTTCCACCACCAGCACCCAGCGCAGAAGCTCCGCGAGGATCGTTCTGGATGACAAACCCGATGCCGTCCGCAGGATTGCCGCCCCCGCTATCAGTCACTTGATAGAGCCAGCTTGCCTTGAAGCCGCCCACATAAACCGGGAAGCTGAAGAAGCTGCTGTTCGCCTCGCTGCCAAGGCTGGAGGTCAACTGGATCACGTTGGGAGCCACATACAAACTGGTTCCGCTGGTGCCCTGAGAGGTCCAGCCCGATCCTAGCCCATTGAATCCAAGCACCGGCAATACCGTAACTGCCGCTGTCGTTGATGCGGCCGTGCTGCCACCGTTGTTGGTGTTATTCACCAGGACTTGATAATTCCCGGAATCGCCCAACTCAGTGTTGAGGATCGTCAAGGTATTGCTTGTGGAACCAGAGATGCGGGCATTATCCGAAAGATTGGTTCCATTGTCCTGCCATTGATAGGTCAACGGCGGGCTGCCGCCGGCCGTCACCGACAGGACGAGTGGGTATCCCGAATACACGGCATACTGAGGTTGGAGATCCGTTTGGATCACCGGCGGGCCGCTAACCACGGTCAAAAACACTGGGGCAGTGGCAACCGAGCCAAAGGAATTTGACGCTACGAACTGGTAGTAATTTCCGTTGAGGCTCTGCGAAATATTCGCAAGCGTGAATGTCCCGTTGGTTTGTCCGGCTATCGCCGTGGTCGGATTAGCGCCATCCGAGTGATACCACTGCATGCTGAGCGGCGCTGTGCCGTAAGCTGAAGCCACAAAGGATATCGTGCTGCCTTCGGATGCCGTGATATTGGTCGGTGATATGAGGAGTCTCGGAGCTATGCCCGCCGCAAGGAAGTGGGCCTGCACCTGATTGGAGGTCAAGGCGTAGTTATAAAGCGAGACTTCGTCAACTGAACCTGAGAGTTGATCGCTCGGAGCAAACGCATTGGTCGTGGAACCGTTGCGCCAGCCGATAGTGAAACGGTTGGTGGGAGCATTATCCGCCAGGACGCCCATGCCGTTGGTTGGCAGTGGCACTAACGCAGCGAGTTGGCCGTCAACCCACAGATATTGACTTTTGTTGGGTTCGTCCAACACGGCAACGACATGATGCCAGTTTCCATCAGCATTTTTACTGTTGGCATTCGCGTTATGGGCCGCTCCGGCCGCGTCGCGGAAATAGAAGCGGAAGGAATTGGACGTGCCACCGGTATCAATAGCGAACTGTTCGCCACCGCCACCGTAGCCAAGGCAAACGATTCCCGCGCCGGCGATTTGGGCAAAACCATTTCCAGTTTGAAGAGGGTTGACCCAGGCTTCAATCGAGAAGGTACCGTCCTGGTTGGTAGGCTTCGCGAAGTTGATGCCTTGCACATCAGTCACGTAGCTGAAGTTCGTGTTCACCGTGCCGAACGCCGCTGCCGTGTCGGAATCGTTCGTGCTGTATCCTGCAACTCCGATAACGGCGTTGCTATAAACACCGTCGTGGCTTCCGACATAATCAATGGCCGCAATGCCATTATTACCGGCTCCATCATCAGGGGTTTCATCCAGCCGGAAATAGGCAATCGGATGGTCAGCCACGATGGCGTTGGCATACAAGCCGACCGGCGCGATGATTGTCAGATTTACAATCGAACTGGTGGTGACACCGAAGACGTTGCTAACCACAACATCGTATGTTCCTTCGTCAGCCATCGTAATGTTAGCCTTGCTGTAAGTGGCGTTTGTGGCGCCGGTTATTTTGGTGGTCGAATTTTGATACCATTGATAGGTGATCGGAGAAGGGCCATTGGCGACTACGCCAAACGAGAGCGTGGCCCCGGCAAACAAGGTCTGAGATGCCGGGAAAGGCTGGGTCGTGATTCCCGGCGCGATCGGGGTCAAGCTGCCGAGGAACTGAATTTCGCCTATCTGCAAGCCAGCCGCCGTCGTATTGGTCTTGGTGTTATTGAAAGTGACGCGATAGCTCGTGTAGCCAGAGGTATTCGCGAAATCAACTTCCTGCAACACATCGTTGGTGACGTTGATTGCCGAAACAGTGTCGAGATTGCGCGTGTCCGGCAAAGCCAAAGCTTGATCGGGCACAATCTCCGTCCAGTTAGTGCCGCTGTCGTTGGAACCTTCCAACATGAAATCCGCTGGATCGCTGGCCGCCGAGTTGGCAGTCGTATAAAACCGCAGGGCATACACGATGGAACTTCCGACTGCCGGCGTGATGACGAAGCTGACTGGGCCGTCGAACGGAGCAATGTTGGTTCCCGAAGTTCCGTAGTTCAAGTAAGGAGCCAAAGTCCCGTCAACCAATGAGGACGCGGTCTCGCCAGCGGGAGAGGCAAACACTTCCACGTCGGAGATCGAATCGCCAATCCGCGCAATATTCGTGCCGGTCGAATGCAGAAGGGTAAGCGGAGCAGGGGTGCGAAGCTGGACATTGGTCGTCACCGAATTAGTCACCAGGCAGGTGTAATACGCGACATCGCTCGCACCTACATCTGAAATAGTCAGGTTAGTTGTCGTGACTCCGCTGATAGTCGAGCCGGTGCCGGTGCTGCCGTCGCTCAGATTACTAAATGGACCATTGGGGCCGGGGCCTTTCTGCCATTGGAATTGCGGCGCCGTGCCGAAAATGGTGGCAACGCCGAATTGGGCCGTTTGACCCGCATACACATTCTGCGCGGCTGGAACTTCCAGGGGCGAGAGCGTCACCGCAATCGGATCCGTCGTCGCGCTAACTGCGAGAACGTAAGTGGTCCAATTCGCGCCGCCAGCCGAGAAGTATTTGCAGACGATGTTAGTGATCGGGCTCGTGGTGTGCAGCAGTTGGAATTGCGATTCAAAAATGCGGGGATCCAGGAACGGAAGATTGGTCACATTTTGAAGCGAACGGGCGGCGTTGAAATTCGCACGGCCATTCGCGCCGTAAGCGACGACCACCGGAACCCCCGCGCTGACGGTGCCATTGTTGAACCAATCGAAACCGAAGAAGAAGTTCGTTTCGTTCACCCCGTCCGCGTGTTGGAGAATGATGACGTTGGTCATCACGTTTGCCGCACCGATGGAAGCGCCGGCGGTCAGGAGCGAAACAGCGGTATAAGCCGCAGGCGTGATCGGGGTGATGTTCGCGATCTGATGATTCGTATCAATCAGCGTGGACATCGGACCCTGATAGCTGGGAGCCATCTGATATTGGCGCCCGGTCGAGATGCTGGTCAGGATGGAATTATGCGCCGGGAAACCGGAGAGGGGATGGTTGGTATCCCAGCCGACTTCGAACCAGGTATTGGCGCCCGCGCCGCCGGAACTGATGTTCGTTCCGTTATCCATCGTGGCGTTGTAAGGCAGCGGCAAAGGAGTTTGCTCGATGATGGGGTCGCCATCATAGCCGGTGACGGTGATGGGACTGAATGCCCCACCCGTGCTGCCGCTCATTGCAAAAATACAGCAACGACCGCCGTCATGATAGGTAAAGGAAATACTGGTCACCGGACTGGCCGTGTCAGTAAGAGGAATGTCCAACGACCAGAGAACGCACTGACTCACATTGCCGGTATTACCGTAGGCAGTGGTCGTGGCGCGACCCAGGGCGGAAAAAGCTTCCACTGGAACCAGCGTCGTGTTGTCCTGGCTGCCCGTGTAGGCGCCAGTCGTGCTATTAAATGCTCCGAACCAATCCGGTCCAATGATACCGTTGGTTTCAGACGTGCCGTCTTGATGGTTGACCACACAGGTCATGCCGCAAGGGCCGTTGCCGGCGGAAAGCAGCAGCGACAGGCTGCTGTAGGCGGCAGGCGAGGGGACAAAAAACGAACCGGTCGTATAGTTGTTCGTAAATCCCACCGGAATATTGGTATAATTGCCGATGAACACGGCGCAATTTCCCACATACGTCGGCGGCATCTGATACACGTGATCCGCTTTAAACCGGTTAGTAGCCAGCGTCCCGGGGTGAGGCAGGCCAAACGGGTTAATGGTCGTGGCGTTTAATAGATCCAAGCCGAGTTCAAAAAATGTATTTCCAGTTTGAGCTGGGCCGGCGTCCATGGTCACCGTGATCGCATTTTGCGAGGGCAGCGCCGGGTAGTTACTTTCGATCACGATATCGTAGGTAAAACTACTCGTAGTTAGTGGAACAGGTGAATAGCCGGCGTAGGTTTGGGCCGAAGCGCCCAACAATACGGCGCAGGCACTTAGTAGTTTGGACAATTTGATTTTTGTCATAGCGGTTGCGTGTTTCTCAGCAGGGACTAATGGATGGGTCTGAGTTGTTTTGGTTAAGGATAAGCATCGTAACTACTTACTGCTTCGATCTTTCTTTCAGCCAGATTTGCGGATTTCTGCCTGTTTCTAAGGGATTGAAATACAGTTACCAAAGTAAGTCTCCATTTGCAAGGGAAAATTTTTATTACACGCCTTTTACAAGCTATGGAAAACCCAGTACCAAGTTACATAAATCGGGTCTGAAAAACCTAAAATCGGGTCACGTCGGTAGGTAGTCTTTCGGATTGCGAGCAGGGATATTTTATGTTACAAGTCAGGGCTATCCGATGACCGCGCAACTGTTCACGAAACAAGCTGGTATTTGTCTTGCCGTCATGCTTGCTTCCGGCCTAACGGCGGTTGCGGCTTTTTCACCGATCGCTTTGACCGGCGGCAGTTACAATCAGGATGTCGTCGTCGAACGAACCGCGCCCGCCCCGTTGATCGCCGGTGGATATACCACGGCCTCAATGGACAGCGGAACGGGAAACTCCGCCACCAGTTGGTATGAGCAGGGCTATAACGTGAGCAGCCCAACCACCGGATTGCCCCACGCTGGCGCGACTTTCACTCACCAAAGCGCAGCCGATCACCATTATATCATGGCGCCGAGCTATGCCGCCCCGGATGCAGTCCTCATTGATTCCACGATTTCTCGCGCGACTCTCACGCTCACTTCGCCCGCCGCATATAATAAACTCTCCTTTTTGGAAAGTGGCGGACACAACGGCATCGTCTTCACTTATACCGTCCATCATCAGAGCGGCGCTTCCGAGACTGGCAACGGAACCATCATTGACTGGTTCAACGGCGCCAATCCGGCGTGGACGGCGAACGGGCGGGTGGACGTTGGCACCTTCGCTTTCAGCAATGTCAGCGGCAACGATCCCCGGCTTTACTCATTGGACATCATGCTCGCGAACAGCGCATCACCAGTCACGAGCATTGATTTCTCTTACGTTTCTGGCACCGGAGAGGGAGCCATCTTCGCCGTCAGCGGTTCCACCACGGCGGATTTCAATCCGATTGCGGTGACCGGTTTCAATGAAGACATCGTGATCGAAGCCACTGCGGGCGCATCGGGAAATCTTTCAGGATACACGACCAGCACAATGGACACCGGCAATGCCAACACCGCGAATACCTGGTACGAAAATGGTTTCGTCCGTACAGCGCCCACGACCGGTCTGCCGCCCGCCGGTTCCATTCTTACCAACGTCACCGCGCCCGATCATCTGTATGTCATGGCTCCGAGTTACGCCGCGAAGGATGCCCTGCTGCTGACGTCGAATGCCCCCACCGGCAACTTCGTTCCGGTCACACCGGCGAGTTATTCGGCGCTCTCATTTCTGGTGAGTTCCGGCAACGGCCCCGTCACCGTTGGCTACAGTCTGCATCATGCGAATGGCGTCATTGAAAGCAGTTCCTTTGCGGTTCCGGATTGGTTTTACGGAGCGCCGGTCGCTTTTTATGCCAATGGCCGCGTGAATGTCAGTTCCAAAACCGTGGATTCCATTAATGCCAGCAATCCCCGGCTGTACGCGATTGACGTGCCGCTGTCCACGACGAGTCCTGTCACTAACATCGCGTTCACCTGGCTCTCGGGCGGCAGCAGTTCCAGCGCGGTCCTCTTTTCCGTCAGCGGCGGAACGTCCACGCTCTTGCTCGCGCGGGACGATTTCAACATGAACACTGGCGCGGCCGTCCAATCTCTCCAGCAATGGTACAACGCCAGCGGCTTGTGGAACACCACCGGCTGGTGGAATTCGGCAAATTGCATCGAGGCGGTCGAAAACGACATCGCCGCGAACAACGATTTGCAATACCTCGCCATCCTTACCAATACCTTCAACTTGAATTCTGGCGGCAATTTCCTCAACGATTATTATGACGACGAAGGGTGGTGGGCGAATGCCTGGATTCACGCGTACGACCTCACCGGCAACGTAAAATTTTTGAACATGTCGAAGACCATCTTCGCCGACCTGACGAATGGCTGGGACCTTTCGACCTGTAATGGCGGCATCTGGTGGAGCAAGGACAAGACATATAAAAACGCCATCGCCAACGAGCTTTTCCTGCTCACGGCGATCCGGCTGCATCAACGCACTCCCGGTGATGCCGGCGTCGGCAGTTATTTTTATTGGGCCACCAACGAATGGTCGTGGTTCCAGGCCAGCGGCATGATCAACGCCCAGCATCTCATCAACGACGGCTTGAATTCTTCCTGCCAAAACAACGGCGAAACCACCTGGACTTACAATCAAGGCGTCATCCTTGGCGGCCTTACAGATTTATACAAAGTGACGGGCGATTCAAATTATTTGAACACCGCCATTTCCATCGCCAACGCCACTATCAGCACGCTCGTGAACAACCTCGGCGTGCTCGAAGAGCCTTGCGAAACGGGCGGCTGCGGCGGTGGTGATGTTCCTCAATTCAAAGGCGTCTTCATGCGGCATCTCGCCTATCTTTATGACGAGACGCGTTCGACTTCCTACTACAATTTTCTTCATCAGAATGCGCATTCGATTTGGTTCAATGACCGAAATGTTTTCAATCAACTGGGCTTGAAATGGTACGCCGCTCCCGACGCCGAGGACGCCGCGCGGCAAAGTTCGGCGTTGATGTCTGTCAGTGCGCTGGCCGAACCGGTTACGACATCGCTCCCGTTCGCGAAAGGTTCCGGCGATCCGGCATTCAGCCATGCGCTTGGGTTCGCGAATGGTTCGCTGGGATGGTCATGCAATCCCAGCAATACCGCCGCGCCGGGGCTGCTTCAATACGGCCCATCCATTTCCTATTTGTCCGCCGGTATGCACGCGGCACATTTTCAAATTGCCGTGGACGCCTTGAGCAACTCGCCCGCAAATCTCGCCCAAATTTCTGTGCTCGACGACACAAGCAATACGACTCTCGCCAGCGCAAATGTTTCGTGGAACGCTTTCGCCGAGACCAATCGCCCGCACGATTTTGTTTTGCTTTTCACGAACTCAACCACGCTCGACCCGCTGGAGTTTCGCGTGTTCTGGAACAACCTCGCCGGCGCGCCGACCCTGATTTTGAGTGATGTGACGGTGGATGGCTTGGTGAATTGGACGGCGGCAAACCTCACGCATGACACCGGACGCTTCGATGGATTCAAAGGCTGGGAGGCGGATCCAATTCGCGATAAAGCATCGGCATTTCTGGTGCGCGGACCTGGCACGAAAGAAATTCCCACCGGCGATTATGTTGCTCAATTTGAATTGCGGGTGGACAACTTCAATCTGGATAATTCTACTGTGGCTGCCATCTCCGTATATGATTTGGACCACGCGACAGTGATGGCTTCGGCGAACCTGACGCGCAATCAATTCGCGAACGTGCGTTACCAAACTTTCTCCCTGAATTTCAACGCCGTCGCCGGCACGCATTACGATTTTCGGACTTTCTGGTATTACAGTCCGAATGCCCCGCGCCTCACCCAGCGCAGTGTGATGTTGCGCCCCGGCCCGATGAGCTTTTTCACTTCCACGCAGGCCACCAATGGAACGGTCACGATGTCTTTCACCGGCGTGCCGGGCACGACTTATACCGTCGAAGCCGCCGATAATATTTCTAATCCGCAATGGTCGCCCCTTCAAACTGTCACTGTTCCGGCGGCGTTGGGGAGTGTGGAATTCACCGACGCGATTTCCTCATCCAATCGCTTATACCGGTTGAAGCATCCTTGACGAGATAGTAAGTGCTGTCAGCCCACTTATAAGTCGCGGCGGCACATTTATTACAAAATTATAATCAAATTAAAGGCAGCAAGTAGGAGAAAGAGGCTGACTTTCTCACTGAAAGATGCCATATATAACTCAATGACCCCTCCGTTTGCTGTAATCTCCATTTCGCGGTCACCGGCTCGTAACTTGTTGTTCGCGCTCACCGTTTTCACTCTATTATTTTTACGCGCGCCAAAAATAGTCGCCGCCAACATGACGCCCGTTGCGATGACCGGATTCAACCGCGACCTCGTCATTGAGAATAGTACGCCCGGCCCACCCTACAGCGCCGCCGCGCTGGAATTCAGCCCGGGTGAAGGAAATGGCTACTATCAGCATGGCCTTCCAAACTACACCGCCGGTTTGCCTGCGACCGGTTTGTTCACGAGCGCCATCGGTGACGGCACTATGTTTCAACTTCAGCCGTACACCACAAACAATGCTTTGGTGCTTAGCAGCGAGACCGGCATTTCCTCCGGCACGTTGACGCTTTCAGCGCCCGCGACTTACCTTCGTATCGCGGTCATCGCCAATTCTGCCAATGGCAACAGTTCCGGCGCGGCCACCATCACGTTTAAGTTCAGCGACAACAGCACTATCACGGGCACTTACTTCGCGCCCGATTGGTTCAACAACGTGACGAACGTGGCTCTGGCGGGAATGAACCGCATCGGCATCAGCACCGGTTCGGAAAGTGGCGGAGGGACCAACCCTCGGTTTTATCAGACAACCTTCGATCTGAACGCGATGCTCGGTGCGGCCAACCAGCCACTGGTGAGCATCACGTTTTCAATGCCCTCCGTGGCCAAGTCCACTGGCATCTTTGCCGTCAGCGGTGAACTGGCAACCTCGATGCTCACTCCGCCCGTCATTGTGAGCCAGCCCGCCAGTGTTCAAGTCAACGAATTGTCGTCCGTCAATTTCAACGTCTCCGTTACCGGCAATCCCGTTCCTTCCATTCAATGGTACAAAAATGGATCGGCGATCCTAGGCGCGACGAATCCGGTCTTCAGCATCGCCGCCGCGTCGTTGTCGGATGATCAAGCGAAGTTCCAGGCCGTCGCCGCTAATTTCTTCAGCAACCATACTTATACCGCCACCAGTACTCAGGCCACGCTCACCGTTGTTCCGGTGATGAAGCCGATTATAGTGAAAGGTTTCAATCTCGACGTGGTCATTGAGAATACTGCGGGAGCCGCGCCTTACCAAAGTTATGCCCAGGAATTAAATCCGAACGAGGGCAAGGCCTTTTATCAAAACGGCCTTGCCGGCACGAGTTACGGGATGCCGCTGAATGGTTCGTTTCTCAGTCTCATTGACGGCACGCAATTCCAGTTTCAGCCTTACACAAATAATAATGCGCTCGCGTTGAGTTCGGACACGGGCATTTCCTCCGGCACGCTGACGCTGACCACTCCGGCCGTCTATGGCCGGATTGCCTTGATCGCCAATTCCGCCAGCGGCGGTGGCAATGGCACGATGTCCTTGCAATTTTCCGACGGCACCACGCTTGTGACCAACTTCTACGCGCCCGATTGGTTTAACAATACCGGCTACGCGCTGGGCGGCGTCGAGCGCATCAGCCTGTCCACCGGCGCGACTGACGGCATGGCGGGGACCAGCACCGAAGACCCGCGGTTTTATCAAACCACGATTGATTTGAATGCCTTGTACGGCGTGACCAACAAGGGACTTGTCAGTCTTTCCTTTGATCAAGTTGCGGGAACCGGCGCGACGGCGATCTATGCAGTCAGTGGAATTCTTGCGCCGCCATCGCCAGCGGTGATCGTATCGCAACCTTCGCCTGCCAGTGTGATTGAACTTTCCCCGGTGAGTTTCACTTCTTACGCGGGCGGCAGCCCCGCGCCAGCCGTGCAATGGTATAAAAATAATAACCCAATCGCCGGGGCGACAAATTCCATTTATAACATTCCATCCGCCGCGCTCGCGGACAATCAATCCAGTTTTTACATGGTTGCGGCCAACCTGATCGGCAGCACGCATTACAGCGTCACGAGCAGTGTGGTGACGCTGACCGTCATCGCGGATACCAACTCCCCAATTTTGCTCAACGCAAATTCGCTCGGCTTGAACGAAGTGTTGCTGGCATTTAACAAACGCATCAGCATCGCGACGGCGACGAACCTTGCGAACTTTTCAGTTTCCAGCACGAACGGTGCGCTTGCCATCTCTGCCGCGAACCTCGACAACTCACAAAGCAATATCCTTCTCTCCGTGAGTCCGATGGTTGATGGAACTTCCTATTTGGCCACCGTGAATAATCTGCAAGACCAGACCGCGGCGGGAAATGTGATCGCTGCGAATTCTCATGCCCAGTTTGTCGCCAGTGTTTTCACGCCGGATGCCATCGGCAATCCTCCCTCAACCGGCGGTGAAGTGCGAACGCCAGGTGGCTTGACGGTTTCGGGCAACGGCTCGGACATCGGCGGCACCAACGACCAATTTCAGTTTGGCTACGAACTCATCACCGGCGATTTTGATGTCAGCGTGAAACTTTCCAGCCTCGGCTTGTTCGACCTTTGGGCAAAAGCCGGTTTGATGGCCCGTGCGACCCTCGCGCCGAGCAGTCCGTTCGCGGCCTCGCTGGCGACGCCCGGCATGAATGGTTCCTTTTTGGAATCGCGCCTCGCGACGAATGGCCCATCCACCACCGCTGGAAATTTTCCTGTGAATTATCCCGACACTTGGCTGCGATTGAAACGCGCGGCAAATGTCTTCACCGCGTTCGCCAGTTATGACGGACTGACCTGGACTTCGCTCGGCGCGGCCACGATTGTGATGTCGAACCAAATCTATCTCGGTTACGCGGTCAGCAGTCACAATTCGGCGCAATCTACCACAGCGCAGTTCTCGAATATTTCAACCGTCCCCAATACCGCGCCCACCGGCACCATCGTGAATCCCAGCGAAACTCTCGGCCCGTGCAGCCGCAAATCGGGAATCGTCTTTTCAGAGATCATGTACAAACCGGCGGCGCGCACCGACGGCAACAATATTGAGTTTATCGAACTTTATAATTCTAATCCCTGGTTCTTCGATATCAGTGGCTATCAGGTGACTTGCGCGGACATGAATTACACATTCCCGCCCGGCACGGTGATGAGCGCCGGTTCATTCCTCATCATCGCCGCTTCGCCGTCGGGCATTCAAAATGTCTATGGCATCACGAATGTCATGGGACCGTACACCGGCAGCCTGAAAAAATCTGAGACGCTGGAATTGATTGATGAACATGGCGCGGTATTGCTGACCGTTCCGTATTCGAATTTGAATCCATGGCCGATTGGCGCGGATGGTGAGGGCCATTCGATTGTGCTGGCGCATCCGACTTACGGCGAAGGTGACCCCCGCGCCTGGTCCATCAGCGATGCCGTCGGCGGCTCGCCAGGAACGCAGGAAGCCTTTCGCCCAAGTCCCTTCCGGAATGTGGTGATCAACGAAATCCTGCCTCACTCCGAAAATGTGAACGTGCCGCAATTCATCAAACTTTATAATCACAGCGCGGCGCCGTGCGACATCTCGGGCTGTGTGCTGACGGATGACGCATCGGCGAATAAATTCACCTGCCCGCAGGGAACCATCATTCCGGCTTCCGGTTTTATTTCATTCAACCAATCCCAACTCGGTTTCACGATGAACGGCGGTGGCGGCACGGTTTATTTCATCAATCCCGATCACAGCCGCATCTTGGATGCGGTGCAATTTGAAGCGCAGGCGGACGCCTCCTCCTTTGGCCGCTCGCCCGATGGCGCGAATGATTTTTACCGTCTCACCACACCCACCCCCCCCACAAATAACAGCAGCATCCTGATCGGCAACATTGTCATCAACGAATTGATGTACGATCCGATTACCGAAAATGACGACGATCAATACATCGAGCTTTACAACCAGGGTTCCAACAGCGTGAACCTCGGCGGTTGGCAATTTACTTCGGGAATTACGTTCACTTTTCCAACGAACACAATCATCCCCGCCAATGGGTATCTCGTAGTTTCGCGCAACGTGACGAATCTGCTGGCGAAATATTCCAACCTGAATTCCGCCAACACCATTGGTAATTACAACAGCAAACTTTCGCACAACGGCGAGCGGGTCGCGCTGGCGATGCCGCAAACTTTAAACGGCTCCAACACCATCTATGTCGTCGAGGACGAAGTGACTTACGGGATCGGCGGACGCTGGGGAGAATGGTCTTCGGGCGGCGGCAGCAGTCTTGAATTGCTGGACGCGCATTCCAACCATCGCCTCGCCGCCAACTGGGCCGATAGCGATGATACGCAAAAATCCGCGTGGGTGAATATCGAAACCACCGGCGTGCTGGACAACGGCGCGAACTTCGAATCCAGCATCATGCACGCGCAAGTGGGATTGCTCGATGTCGGCGAATGCCTGGTGGATAACGTCGAAGTGGATGACACCAACGGCGTCAATTATGTTTCCAATCCCGATTTTGAAAATGGCCTGACAAACTGGGTCCCGCAAGGTTGTCATGTGCGTTCATCGCTCGAAAACATCGGATTCGCCGGAAGCCATTCGCTCCATGTCCGCAGCAGCGACCGCATTTTCACGGGCGATAATTCCTGCCAGGTTTTGTTAAACGCCAACACGCTCGGGGCTGGGAAGATGGCGACGCTGCGATTCAAGGCGCGCTGGATTCGCGGCTGGCCGGAAGTATTGTTGCGCTTGAATGGAAACTGGCTGGAAGCAGCCGGAGCGCTTCCCATTCCAGCGAACCTCGGCACGCCCGGCGCTGTCAACAGCCACGCAGTCACCAACGCCGGTCCCGCCATTTACAACGTCACTCACTTTCCGACGGTTCCCGCCGCCGCGCAGAACGTCGTCATCACAGCCAATATCCACGATCCCGACGGCTTGCAAAATTTGACGTTGAACTATCGCATTGATCCCTCGACGAATTATGTCGCGGTTGCCATGCACGACGACGGCACCGGCGGCGACGCCATCGCGGGCGACGGTATTTTCAGCGCCACCATTCCCGGTCAATCGGCGAATGTCGTGGCGGCGTTTTACATTTCCGCCACAGACAAGTTTGGTGCAGCCACGCGTTTTCCATCCTTGCTCCCGGACAATTCCCCGGTGCGCGAATGCGTCGTGCTATTCGGCGACGGCAATCCCGGCGGCAGTTTCGGCGTCTATCATTTGTGGCTTACCCAAACCAACTTCGCGCGGTGGACCGCGCTGGGGGATTTGAGCAATGAAGGAAACGATTGCACGTTCGTCAACGGCTCGCGGGTCATTTATAATATGCAGGGCCGCTTTGCCGGCAGTCCCTTTCATCAGGAATTCAACACGCCCAATGGCAACCTCTGTCATTACAAATGGGTTTTCAATGACGACGATAAATTTTTGGGCGCGACCTCATTCAACAAAATCCATCAGCCCGGCAACAGCCCCGGCGATGATCTCACGCTCCAGCGCGAGCAGACTTCCTACACGTTTATGCGCGCCCTCGGCGTCCCGTGGCTCAGCCGCCGCGATGTCGCCGTCTATGTCAATGGCAACCGGCGCGGCGCGCTCATGGAGGATTCGCAAGCTCCCGATGGCGACATGGTAAAGGAATATTTTCCGAACGACAGCGGCGGGTTCCTCTACAAGATGCAGCCGTGGTTCGAATTCGCCCCGACGCTTTCCGGCAGCAGCTTGGGTGAAAGCGCGGAATCGTATTGCAACATCCTTCCTTACACGACCACCGGCGGCATGAAGAAAACCGCCCGTTATCGGTACATGTTCGAGATGCGCCGTACTCCGGATTCCGCGAGCGACTATACGAATGTGTTTTCGCTGGTGGACGCGGCCAATTCATCCACCACGCCAAATTATGTCGCCAATATGGAGAACATCGCCGACATGGAAAATTGGATGCGCGTTTTTGCCGGCAATCACGCCGCTGGCAATCTGGATTCATTCGGCTCCGAGATCAGCCAAAATCTTTTTGGCTACATTGGCACAGCGGGCACGAAATATTCTCTGATGATGTGGGATTTCAACATTGATCTCGGCGGCCCGGAATCATGGCTGCCCGGGCAAAATCTTTTCAATGTCGGCACGGTGGACACCAACATGGCCGCCATTTATAATAACCCCACGTTCCGCCGCATGTATTGGCGCGCCTTGCAGGAATTGATCAACGGGCCGCTCAACGTGGCCAACACCGCGCCGCTGGTGAATGCAAAATATCAGGCCTTCATCAACAATGGCGTTACCGCTCAGGATCCCGGCACGACCATTCTCCCGTGGATTGCCCAGGCGCAAGTGAGCATCGCCGCGCAACTCGCGGTCGAAAACGCCACCAACTTCGCAATCAATCCTCCCGTCGTAAGCAACGACGTGGCCTACGTGACCGGCGTCGCGCCCGTGAATGTGGACACCGTCCTGATTAATGGCGAGCCGTGGCCGATCACGTGGACGACCGTCACGAATTGGGTCGTTGCTGTTCCTCTGAAGCCGGGCACGAATCAGTTGACCGTCGTGGCCGTGGACATCCACGGCCAGCCGATCTCCGGCACGGGCAGCACGATCAATGCGATTTACACTGGGTCTGCCGCATCGCCATCCGGCCAGGTAGTGATCAACGAAATCATGTTCGATCCTATCGTTCCCAACTCCGCATACGTCGAACTCTATAACAATTCCAGCAACCTCGCTTTTGATCTGTCCGGCTGGCAATTACCCGGCATCGGTTACACGTTCCCGGCGGGTTCGCTCATCCAATCGAACAGCTTTCTGATGCTGGTGGCAAATCGCCAGGCTTTCGCAGGCGCTTATGGCGCGACGATTCCCATATTCGATACCTTTTCCGGCACATTGCTCCCGGCACAAAACCTGAGCCTTCTCCAACCCAACGGCGGAAGCAATCTCGTCATCGCCGAAGTGCAATACGAAAATATTGCGCCTTGGCCCGCGGACACCTCCGGTACCGGCAAGTCTTTGCAACTGGTGGATCCGCATCAGGACAACTGGCGCGCGGGAAATTGGGTCAGCGGCTCGCCGACTCCGGGCGCGCGCAACACCGCGTTCGCCGCCATCACTCCGTTCCCACCACTGTGGATCAACGAACTCGAGGCCAGCAACGTCACCAGCATTGTCAACAGTGCTGGCAATCACACTCCCTGGCTCGAACTTTATAATCCCGGCACGGCGGTCGTTTCTCTGAAGAATCTCTATCTCGCCAGCAATTATAATAATTTGACGCAATGGGCGTTTCCCTCGAACGCGGTCATCAATCCCGGCGAGTTCAAAATAATTTTTGCCGACAGTGCAGTGAATCTCTCCACCACCAATGAACCGCACGCCAATTTCACGTTGTCGAATCCTTCTGGCTCGCTGGCCTTGAGCCGCCTTTACAACGGCCAGCCGCAAGTGCTCGACTACGTGGATTATACGAATCTCCCGGCGAACGAATCCTACGGTTCGGTTCCTGACGGGCAAAGTTTTGTCCGCGAGCAATTCTTTGACGCCACGCCGGGCGCTCCCAACAATGCTCTCGGGCTGCCCGCGCATTCGTTCATTTCGTATTTGAGCGCCGGAACTATTTATTCCCAAAATTTTGATTCGTTGCCCGACCCCGGTTCCACCTCCGTCAACACCGCCAATCCGGTGACCATCAATGGCACAACCTATTCGCTGGCCAACCCCTTCGACTTTGCTTTCCCTGCGCTCGCCAGCGGTAGCATCGGCGGTCTCGGCGATTCCGCACTGGCCGGTTGGTATGGCATGGCGGACCCAACCGCGAGTGTCGGCACGCGGTTCGGCGCGACCGATGGTGATCAAACCACCGGCGGTGTTTTAAGTTTCGGCTCGCCGAATAGTCTGAACCGCGCCCTCGGTTTGCTCGCGACCAGCACCACGGGGTTCACCGGCTTTGCCGCAAAAATAGTCAACCAAACCGGCGGCCCGCTCGATTGCATCACCGTGAATGTCACTGGCGAAGTCTGGCGGCAATCAAATGTCCCCAAGACGCTGCAATTTCATTATTACATTGATGCGGGCGCTTTAAATTCCTTGACCACCAATGCCACCGCATTTCTCCCATCGCTGAACGTCAGTTTCCCCACCGTCGCAGGCGATAGCGGCGGCGTTGCGGTTGCTGGCACGAGTCCGGCCAATCAAAAGGCCCTCTCCGTCGTTGATCAGGTGATCACCAACTGGCCCGCTGGCGCTGCGTTGTGGCTGGTTTGGGAAATGACCGATTCGTCCGGCAAAGCGCAGGGATTGGGAATTGACGACCTCAGCTTTTCCGCGACGACTGTGCAGTCCATCGTTTCAAAATCATTCGCGGTCCAAGTCTCCGGCACCAACGCGGTCTTCTCATGGCAAGCTCCTGCGGGTCCGAAATATCAAATCCAATACACCTCCGATCTCGGCAGCACGAACTGGACGACTCTCGGCGATCCCGCGTCGGGAACCGGCGGCAACCTCACCGTGACGAACGCCGCCACCAATCCGCAAGGCTTCTACCGCCTGATGATTGTTCCTTAAGCGCAGTCATCAACGCTCGTCACATTTTTTGGCGCGGACGAAAACAGCGCGACTAGCCCCTCGGTTAAAGTGGGATGGGTAATGACGGCGTCCCGCACCACCGTATAAGGCAACTGCGCGATCATCGCCATCTGAACCGTGCCCATGATTTCGCCCGCGCCGAATCCAAAAGCTGTAAATCCCAAAATGCGATCGCTCTTCGAATCAATCAACGCTTTCATAAAACCACGCGTCTCCGACAGCGTTCGCGTTCGCAACACTGAGGTCATCGGAATTTTGAACAGGCGGTAATCAATGCCGCCTTGTTTGGCATCGGTTTCAGCGAAACCGATGCGTGCAAGTTCGGGATCGGTGAACATGCAGAACGGCACCTGCCGCCCCGTCGTCACTCGCTTACCGCCCGCGAGGTTGTCACGCACGATGCGAAAATCATCGAAAGCGATATGCGTAAAATGCGGACTGCCCGCGCAATCTCCCACCGCCCAAACCCCGGGCGCGGTGGTTTCAAGACGTTCATTTACTTTCACGTAGCCTCGGTCGGTCAATTCCACACCCGCCGATTCCAACCCGATTCCACTGGTGTTCGGCGTGCGGCCACTCGCGACCAAAAGATGCGTTGCCTCAATGATGATCTCCGCACCATTTCGATTCGCGTGAAGCTTTATTGACTCGCCCGATTTTCCTTCGACCCGCGTGATGCGCGCATCGGTCACCACTTCGATTCCTTCGTCTTTGCAAATTTCGTGCAGCGAGTCTGTCACGTCCGAATCTTCGCGATGCGCCAGCCGAGGGTTTCGCTCAACGATGGTCACGTTGCTGCCAAAACGGCGCATGGCCTGGGCAAGTTCGAGCCCAATATAACCGCCGCCAATAATCACAAGATGTCCGGGAAGATGATCCAGATCGAGCGCCTCGATATGCGTCAGCGGATTCGATTCGCGCAGTCCTGGAATCGCTTCAACCGTCGCGCGGCTTCCCGTGCTGATAACCACATTGTCTCCTTGAAGGACGCGCTTGCCGTCATCGGGCAGTGTGACCTCAATCGTCTTCGGGCCGGTGAAACGTCCCGAGCCAATCACCAATTCCGCGCCGCTCGATTTGAAATTCGCGAGATGCATGTCAACAAGACCAGCGACCATCGCCCGCTTGCGGTCGCGCACCGAGGGCATGTGGATACGGCAATTATCCTTGGTGATCCCGAATTCACCGCTTCGCCAGAAATAGGAAGCGACCTTCGCGCTGTGGATGATATTTTTGCTGGGAAGGCACGCGATGTTGGGGCAGGAACCGCCGATGTATTTTCGCTCGATCGCCGCCACGCGCTTTCCCTGTTTCGCCAAAGTCCAGGCAAGGTATTTGCCGCCTTCGCCCGTGCCCAGCACGACGAGATCATATTTTTCCGGCTGAGACGTCTTTTTTTTCATGAAGTAATTGGTTAAGAACGCTTCTTGGATTTGATCACCATTCATTGGGCGCTTGGCGTGCGTCCGTGTAAGGCGCTGCCCATAACGCCAACTGAAGCTGCAGCGACCTGCACCACGCCTGATGCATTTTTTCCACCTCTTCAACGGAATTTCCCTTGGCCGCCAGGTAAGGCTTGATGGTCTCGTTGATGACCGCCATGAAGGCGACGATGTCGCGCAACGGCACATGCGGAGTGGAGCGGACGCCGTCGGTTTTATTCTTCTTCAGCGAAGTATGGCGCAACGCAATTTCATGCTGGTAATTCAACCAGTCCTGATCGTAGGGCCGCAGGCACGTGTCGAGAATCCACTGTTGAAACCGAAGATTGCTCTGTCTCAAATATTCTGGAATAGCGTCTCCTTCGGGTGTGCGCGAATGCCGCGCGAGATGCGGGATGCTCGCGATGATTCCGCTGCGCCAATGCTCAACAATTTGCCGGGTTTGATCACCCAGCACCTTTCCCGCGAGTTGTAAATAGCGCTGATTTTCCTCCGTGAAACCGACGCTGATTTTGAGTTCCTCAAGCTCACGCATTGAGACCGGCGATTTGGCGACCGCTTCGGTCCCGTAGGAGTACCCTGGAATATTTTCGGAAATGGTTTTCATGAAATGCTCCGCGTTCAATCTGGCGACAAAAGAATACACGTGTAATCTGATAATTTGTGTAAAATTTTTTTAAAAAATGCGCCGTCACGGTTCCGGTTGCTCTTTCCTGAATCGCCGATAAATTATCTGTAAATATGCAATCAAACTTTTTGGACATCACTACTGAAGATGACATCAAGACGCTGGTTGATTCGTTCTACGCCAAGGTGAATGCCGACGATCTGTTGTCGCCCATTTTCAACGACGTCGCCAGAGTGAATTGGGAGGAGCATCTGCCGTTGTTGTACAAGTTCTGGAGCACGATGTTGTTTCGCACCAACACTTATCAAGACCGTCCCTGGCCCAAGCACGCGGTTTTGCCGGTCAATCCCGAACACTTTTCGCGGTGGGTTGTTTTGTTTAAGGCCACGATTAACGAACATTTTGCCGGGCCTAAAGCGACTGAAGCCAAGAATATCGCCGCGAGCATTGCTGATACATTTCAAAATCGTTTTCAGATGATGAAGTAAGAAAATTTTTCAGCGCTCATTTAGCCGTTTTCAGCAGCCGCAGATTGAACTGCGGCTTTTCCATTTTTCCAGATGTGCAGCACCGCATAGCTGCGCCAGGGCCGCCACGCCTGCGACATTTCTTCGGCTCGTTTTGCCGTGACGCGGCCAAGATTATTGCGCACGGCGATGTCCTCTTTGGGAAACGCATCCGGCCAGCGCAAAGCGCGCATAGCGATATAATTTGCCGTCCATTGGCCGATGCCCGGCAGTTCTGCCAGAAGTTTGATCGTGGCCTCGGGGTCGTGATGATTGCCGCTATCGAGCGAAAGCTTGCCCGAAATTTGCGTCTGCGCGAGTGCGATGAGGCATTTGCAGCGCGCGCTGACGATGCCAAGCTTGGCAAGTTTATCCACGCTTGTCCGAGCGACTTTTATTGGCGTGGGGCTTAACCGGTTTAACTCAGGGAATGGCGTCACGATCGGCTCGCCCAATGCGGTCACGAGCCGCCCGGCAATCGTGGTCGCGGATTTCACTGTGACCTGTTGCCCGAGAATCGCGCGCAAACCCAACTCGAATCCATTAAACGCGCCCGGCACGCGCATGCCCGGGTTGGCTTTAATCCAGGGGGCGAGCACGGTGTCCTTGCCCAAGTGATTGGAAATCATTTCCGGCCGCGCGCTCAAATCGAACAAGTCGCGCACCCGATTCAAGAGTGTGGGCAAGACCGGCGCGAGAGTATGAGTGAATTCCAACAGCAACGTATTTTTCTTTTCGGCCCGGGTGATTTTGATCCAGCCTTTGCGCTCTCCCAGATGCACGGTGCGCGCGTAAAAATTGTCCGTCACCCACTCGACGCCTTTCAGTTCGCGCGCCTTGAGAAAAGCTAAAATCCCATCCCAATCGTACGGTGGACGAAACGCAAGCTGGAGCGTTGACGTGCCGGAATCGTTTATCGAACTTGAACCTTCGATCGCCTTTTTGCGAAGCCGGGTCGGTGGCATGCCGTAACGGGTGCTGAAGGCGTCGTTGAAGCGGCGCAGGCTCGCGAAGCCGCTGGTGAATGCGATTTCCGTGACCGGCAATTTGGTTTCGGTGAGAAGTTGTTTGGCCAGCAGCAACCGCCGCGTGAGCAGTAATTGTATTGGCGGCACGCCCAATTCTTTTTGGATGATGCGACGGATCTGGCGTGAGCTTAATTTGAATTCTGCGGCCATGGCTTCGAGCGCGCTTTCCTCATGCGCCACGCCTTCTTCAATCCGCTGGACGATGAGGTGTGCGATACGCTGGTTGCTGTCCACAGGCGCATTGCCGGGTGCCAACTCGGGGCGGCAGCGCAGGCACGGGCGGAAGCCGGCTTGTTCCGCTTCCTGCGCGGAATTATAAAAGCGGCAATTAACTTCCTTGGGCGGCTTCACCGGGCATATCGGGCGGCAATAAATTCCAGTCGAAGTCACGCCGACGAAAAAGAGCCCGTCGAAACGCGCGTCGCGGGCGAGCAGCGCCTTGTAATGTGATTTGATTTCCGGTTTCACCAGGGCAACATAAGTTTTTTCAGCGTGAATGCTAGCCGTTTGCGGACATTAGAATAAATTTATTATCATGTCCGAAAATGGCGAGCAATTCGTCCGATTCCGGCTAACTTGTGAATAATAAAACTGAAAGTGATTTGTATGAAACCAACCAGGAAAAACGAAAAGAACATCGTGAATTATTATTCCATCATCGAAAGCCCCGTCGGCAAACTCATGCTGGTGGCGGATGTCTCGGCCCTGACGGGTGTTTATTTTGTGGGCCATGATCATATTCCTGCCGCGAGCCGTACTTGGACGCTGGATGCCCAAAATCCGGTTCTCCAAAAAACGGCGAAACAACTTGGAGAATATTTTGCGGGAAAACGGTCAAGCTTCTCGATCCCCCTGCGGTTGTCGGGAACCGATTTCCAGGAAAAAATCTGGAAAGAAATCGCCCGCATCCCTTTTGGTGAAACGATCAGTTACAGCGATCTGGCTCGACGCGCGGGAGCGCCGGCAGCCATTCGCGCCGCCGGAACCAGCACCGGTCGCAATCCTGTGGCCATCATCGTTCCCTGCCATCGCATCGTGGAAAAAAGCGGCGGGCTCGGCGGCTTTGCTGGCGGCCTCGATCGGAAGCGGCATCTCCACAAGCTCGAAAAAATCGAGACCAAGTCGGGAACTGCGCGAAAATAAAATTTGAGTTGTGCATCGTCGCGGTTCGATTCAGGACCGCGGACGAATCGTTTTTTAGAAATATTTCTTCGCCCTCGCGCCGTCAGTCCCGCTGTGGATTGGCGGCGTTTGCATGTTCAATCTTCTTCGCCGAAGGGAATCGCAAGACCCGCGCGTGCCCCTGCGCTATCTTTGCTGCAAGTTCACCAAATAATGACACGACCTATGCATCGCCGCCGCCAGCCTCAGATCCTTCGCCGGCCAAACCGCGCTTCTTGTGTCATCGGCGCGATTGCATTTTCAGGATTGTCGCCCCGTTCGTAATAGATAGGTGAGCCATATATATATGTGCACAGTTGTTTCACGTAAGTTTCGCCAGCGCAATGGCCTGGCAGATTCACAGCGCGGTTTTACGCTGATTGAATTGCTCGTGGTCATTGCCATTATTGCAATTTTGGCGGGATTGCTCCTGCCCGCGCTGGCCAAGGCCAAATTGAAGGCGCAAACCGCAACCTGCCTGAACAATCAAAAGCAACTTGCGCTCGCGTGGACCATGTATGCGGACGACAGTAATGGGCGCATCGTCAATTTCGATACCGCGCTAAATTCCTCTGGCGACAAACCCTGGCGTTTCGCGAATCCTCCATTTCCGCCGATCATTCCGCTCGGCAGTTCGCAGGACATCCGCGACATGCTCAATCTTCAGGCGGGTTACCAGCAGGGTCCGCTTTGGCAATATGCGCCCAATGCAAATGTCCTTCATTGCCCGGCTGACGCGCGTAGTCGCGTGCCGGCGGTCGTTGGCACGCCCAGCGGTCCTCCGGGAAATTACGCTTTTGGGAGTTATTCCGGGGCAGGCGGATTCAACGGCGTGATTTACTCGCCGAACACGCCCATCATCAAGCAGGCGGAAGTCATGCACGCAAGCCAGCGTTATTTGTGGATCGAGGAGAATGATCCGCGTGGAGAAAATCAAAGTTCATGGGTGATGAGCAATCCCGGACCGCCAGTCACGGCAGCCACGGCTTTTGAAGATTCCGTTGCCTCATGGCACGGCGGGACCAGCACGTTTAGCTGGGCGGACGGCCATGCGGAAAGTCACAAGTGGCTGGATGGCGCGACGATCACCTACGCATTGAGTCAAGACCCGAATAAATATAACGGTTCGCAACCGAATTTGGCCATTTGCCCGCACGACCTCGCATTTCTCGCCGATGGCTACGCCAGCCAACAAAACCCTTAATCCTTTTCAAACTCAACCGACAACCGCCGCCAGATCATTATGAAAAAAACCAACTCAACCCTTCTCACCTGCAAAAAGTTATTTGCCCTGCTCGCGCTGGCATTGATCTTCGTATTCGCTGCGCGCGCCGATTATCAAAGCACCGTTCTCGCGGATAATCCGCTGGCTTTTTATGCGGTGAATCCCGGTGTCAATTCCGCCAACAGCGAGCCTGATCTCACCACCAATGGCAATGTCGGATACTCCATCAATGTTTATCCCGCGAATGGTCCTTCAATCTATATCACTAACGCCGGAATTTTCGATGGCCAGGATTCAGAGATAGATCTTTCCCTGATTGCCACCAATCCGGCGCTGCTGAATTTCAGCGGGCCGATCACGCTTGAAGCCTGGGCGCAACCGGCAAACTCCAGCGAAGGTCCCGCCGACATCCTGGCAAAGGGCTTCGATCAGTCACAGAGCGCTGATGAAATTACGATTCGCGCGAATGGCGGAAATTATTTTGCCGGAACCTATGGTTCCAATGGAACTCGCGGAGCGAGCGGCGGCCATCAGGACACGAACTGGGTATATATCGTCGGTGTGAACGATGGCACGAATTGGTTTTTCTACGTCAACGGATTTCCGACTCAAACCAATGCCGACAACGTCGGCTCAATCAATTTCACCGACGCCTGGCGCATCGGCAACGGCAGCGCCGATGGCAACGGCCGTTATTTTTCCGGCAACCTCACGGAAGTCGCGCTTTATAATTATGCCCTCACTCCCGCGCAAGTGTTGAATCACTTTTTCATCGGCGAAGTGAACACCGCCCCGGTGAGTTCAGTGCCGGTCATCGTTGGCCAGCCGCAGTCGCAATCCACCTTTACCGGTGGTTCGGTCACCTTCAATGTGAATGCGGTCAGTGCGTTGCCGGCGACTTATCAATGGTATCGCGAGACGACGCTGCTGTCGGGCAAAACGAACGCGAGTGTCACGATCTCGGGTGTTTCCTCCGCGGACGCCGTCAACTATCACGTCGTCGTCTCGAACTCCAACGGCAGCACGAACAGCGCATCCGCTTCGCTCACTTTGTTGGCAGCGGGAAATTCCTTGCGCTGGACGGGCAGCAGTTCGAGCACGTGGGATACCGGTTCTTCGCCCAACTGGATCAACACCGCCAACGGCCAAACGGTCACGTTCAATACGAATGATCAGGTCTTGTTCGACGATACGCCCGGCGTGCCGCAAACGGTTTCGGTCGGCAGTGCGGTGGCTCCCAGTGTTTTTACCGTGGATACCACCACAAACAGTTTTCTCTTTAACGGCTCCGGCCCGATCACCGGCTCCGGCAGCTTGATCAAAAAGGGTACGAGCCTTCTCACGCTCAATGTCTCGGCGAATTTCACCGGCACGGTGAACATCAGCGGCGGCACGGTGTATGCCGGTAATTTTGCCTTCCAATCAGTAGCCGCGATGACTGTGACCAATGGCGGCACGCTGGATTTTGCCGGTGGCCCGTTGAGCACGGGACAGCCGTTGACGGTCGGTGGCGTGGGCGTCGGCAAGGGTGGCGCATTGATCAACACAAGTTATGAATTGTACGACCAGGTATTCAACATGACGCTTGTGGGCGATACCACTTTCGGCGGAACCTCGCGTTGGGACCTCGGCGACGGCAGCAGTATTAGCGGCCCGTACAAAATCACCATCAATCGCGCCAGCGGAGTTTACGGCGAATGGGATACGGTCAATTTGTCCACCAATGTCGGCAATATCGAAATCACCTCCGGCAAACTTGGCGTCAAAGGCATGGGCAATACTTTCGGCAATCCCAACAACACGCTTACAGTTGATGGCGGCTGCGAACTGGATTTTTACGATAGCAATTTCGGCGCGAACAGCGGCTATAATAAAAACATTCACGTTCTGTCCAGCGGCCTGATACAGATGCTGAGTAGTCCGAGCATTCTCTTCAACGCGAATGTCACATTGGAAAGCGGCGCCAACTGGAACTTTTTCTCCGGCAGCGGCGGCGTCACCAACGGCGGCGTGTGGACGCTTAACGGCCCGACACATCTGCAAGTGGGCGACACCACGATCACCTTCACGAATGTCATCGGTGGCGCGGGTGGTTTTGTTTGGGATAATTATAACAACGAACTCGTCTTCACCGCGGCCAACACGTACGCAGGACCGACGGTGCTCGGCGGCGGGCGTATGCTGGGGCTCATCGGCAATGGTTCCATCAGCCACAGCACGCCGATTTTCTTTGGTGGGTCGACCGTCGCGAATGTGGAGATTGATGCTTCCGGCCGTTCTGACGGAACGCTCACTCTGACGAGTGGGCAAGTGCTGGGCGGCATCGGCACGGTCAACGGCAATCTGGTCGTCGGCAGCGGCGCGACCATTGAGCCCGCCGGCACGAACAGCACCCTTGGCATTAGTGTTGGCGCGAATCCTATCGGTACCATTGCGGCGAGTGGTTCAGTGCAGTTGAACGGCACCACGACCCTCAAGCTCAATGGCACGGGGGTGAATGATTCGATTCAGGCTGGCTCCAGCATCGCCTTCAACGGCATTTTGAATCTCATCAACATCAGCGGCGCGCCGTATGCCGTGAATCAAACTTTTCAAATCGCCACCGCTTCGAGTTACTCCGGTGATTTTTCACAAATCGTTCCCAACACACCGGGCTCCGGCCTGGTCTGGGACAAGTCGCAACTGAATAACGGAATCCTTGGTATCATTGCTGGCTCTGCGCCGATCGCCTTAGCCAATCCGCAAGTCGTGGGCACAAACCTGGTCTTCGGCGGCAGCGGCGGTCCGGCCAGTGGCAGTTACGTCGTGCTGACTTCGACCAATGCCGCAGTGCCGGTCTCGACGTGGACACCGATCGCCACCAATTCATTCACAGCCGGCGGCACGTTTAGCGTGACGAACGGCATTGTGACGGGCGCGGCGGGACATTATTACGCCATCAAAATACTGCCGTAAGCATTTTGGGAAGTGGTTGTCAGGTGCGAACCGCCGGGCTGAATCCAGTCCGGCGGTTTGCTTATAATCACGAACGATGATTGACTGGTGCGCAATGAAAGCCCCGTGGTTCATCCGATTTTTGTTTGCGGCGATTTTTCTTTCGCTGGCGCAATCGCCTCACGCAAATCCTTCCTTCCAGCAAACCGGCCACAAGCTCGTCATGTCCAATGGCAATGTGCGGCTCGAATATGATCTGAGCGCGGGCACTACAGATTTCTATTGGAACAACGCCAAAAAAATTTCGGCCTTCTATAGCGCCATTACTTTCAACACCGGCCACGTCAAAGGCATCAGTTACACTTCCTGGAATTATTCCGTTGCGGCGAGCAATCAGGTGATCGTCACCGCGACCGGCACGAATCTGCCGGTTATGAAACAATATTTCACGCTCGACCAACCGGACAGTTTTCTCATTCGCGTGGAAGCCATCGGCAGCCATCTCAAGGCAAATTGGATGGGGCCGCTAGTGGTGGATGCGGCGGGCGGCGTCACTCTCGGCGTGACTAATGATAATCGCGCCCTCGTTGTACCATTTGATAACGATGGTTTTGTCCGCTACGACGCGATGCCCATAAACAATTCCGCCACCAGCTACGAAGTCGGCGCGTTCTACGACAACACCTCGCGCAACGGCCTGGTCGTTGGTTCAGTCACGCATGACACCTGGAAGACCGGCATTTTTTTCGCGGGCACGAACAATGGCCTGGAGGTGCTGAATGTTTTCGGCGGCGCGACCAATTCCGCGGATGTTTCGCCGCACGGTTTTGTCAGTGGCGATACGATTTCATCGCCCACGATTTTCGCCGGCTTCGGCAACGATTGGCGCGTGACCATGCAACATTTTGCCGTCGAGAACACAAACTTCGCGCCGCGCTTGCCGTGGACGAATGGTGTGCCGTTCGGCTGGAACAGTTGGGGTGTGCTGCAAAAGAAAATTAATTACACGAGCGCTATCGCGGTCTCGGATTATTTTTTTACTAACTTGATGCCCGCGAATTTTGAGAATGACGGCACGGTTTACATCAACCTTGATGCCTTCTGGGACAATAATTTCAGCAGCGCGCAGTTGCAGGATTTCGTCAATCACTGTCATGCGCATGGCCAGAAGGCGGGCGTTTATTGGGGGCCATTTGCATGGTTCGGTTCGGCTGCCAGAGCGGCGAATTCATTTGTCGAGGGCACGACCAATATGTGGCATTACAGCGATATATTGTTACGCGACGACAATGGGAATTTTCAAAAGCGCGACGGCGGTCTTGCGATTGATCCGACGCATCCGGGCGCACGCACGCGCAATCATTATTATATCAATCTCTTTACCAATTACGGTTTTGATTTTGTGAAGATTGATTTTCTTTCGCACGGCGCGCTCGAGGGCAAACATTATGATCCGGCGGTAACTACCGGCATCCAGGCCTACAATCAAGGCATGCAATTTCTGCTCGACGAAATCAATGGCCGCATGTTCATCAGCGAATCCATCGCGCCCCTGTTTCCTTATCAATACAGCCACAGCCGCCGGATCGCGTGCGACGCCCAGGGTTCGCGGATCACCGATACTGAGTACACGATGAACGCCGTTTCCTATGGTTGGTGGCTCGATGGCCTTTATGAGTTCAACGATCCCGATCTCATGGTCTTCGGCCATGGCATTGACACGAACGAAGCGCAAAGTCGTCTCATCTGTGGTGCGGTCACTGGTGTGCTGCTTAATGGCGATGATCTCACTTCTGTTTCTGGCCAAACCGGTGCGCACACTTTTCTCACGAACGCCGCGATAAACGCCGTCGCGCGCTCTGCAAAAACCTTCATGCCCGTCGAGGCCAACACCGGCAGTCGTGCCGCAAATCTCTTTGTCCGCAATGATAATGGAAGCTGGTGTATCGCGATTTTTAATTATGATTCGACTGTGACGAATCAGATGGTGGATTTTTCTCGCGCGGGCTTGCCTGACGGAAAATATATTGTGACGAACTTGTGGGGTGGAACTGTTTCAACCAACAACGGATCAATGGCGGTTCAGTTGGCGGCCAAGCAGGCGAGGATTTTTCGTCTGGTGAAAGTCCGCTGACTTTAGCTTCGCGCCAAACGGATTAAATGCGGTAAATTCTTTCCGCGTTCGCGTGAAATAATTTTGCCTGATCGGCGAGAGAAGCGGATGAAACCATTTCCCGCACGGTTTCAACCCATCGCTGATAAGTCGTCGCGAGCGTGGACACCGGCCAATCGCTGCCGAACAACACCCGCTCGTATCCAAAAAATTCCAGCGTCCGCGCGAAATAAAATTTCAAATCGTCTGACTGCCAGTGTTCCAAGTCGGCTTCGGTGGTCAGGCCGGATAACTTGCAAATGACATTCGGCAAGGCGGCCAGTTCTTTTAATTCGGTTGCCCACGGTTCAGTTTGTTTTCCGCGAACGTCCGGCTTGCCGAAATGATCGAGAACAAAATTGACTTCAGGAGTCGTGCGAACGAGTTGGGTGGCCGCGCGAAGCTGGTGCTGGCGAATGCAAAGGTCGAACGTGAAGCCAAATTTTGCGAGCAGTTTCACGCCCGCGACGAATTTTGGTTGCCGGAGAAAATTGGGATCGGTTTCACCCTGCAATAGTCGCCGCACACCTTTCACCAAAGGTCGCGTCGCGAGGGCGGCAAGTTCGCTTTCGACGGCCAGGCCATTTTCAAGCGAGGCGTGGGCAACGATGCCGCGCAAACGCGATTCGGTTTTTGCCAATCCAGAAACCCAGTCCACTTCGGCGAGGCCTTGATTCGGTTCGCAACTCGCCTCGACAAAAATAATTTTGATGACATTTGCGTTGGCGCTGGCAGCGGCGAAATCAGCAGGTAGAAACGGGCGATTCAGCGAAGCGACACCGTCAAGCCACGAGTAGCGGAGCCGCGTGGGATCCCAAAGATGAACGTGAGTGTCAACTATGGGCGGCGCGTTTGTCGTCATTCCGGTTTCAGCTCGCAACTCGAGCCGGCGTCCTGCGGTGTTTGATAAACGCCGCCGCTCACGTTGCAGGGATTCACAAAATGCTCGCGCAAATGCGGGATGTGTTCAAGAAAAACCACCTCGTTTCCGAGCGCGATGTGATTGAACAAAACCAGATGCTGATGCAGTTGCCCCATGTCCCCAACGTGCGGCACGACGGGCACACCGAATTTACGCGAGAGCAAACTGACCGCGATGAACTCGCTCACGCCCGCCACACGAACGGCGTCCACCTGAATGAAACCGGCGCACCGTGCTTGCAAATAATTTTTGAAGACGACTCGATTCGGCACGTGTTCGCCGAGCGCAAGTTTCGTCGGCGCGATGGCGTCGGCCAGCGTCTTGTGGCCGAGCACGTCGTCGGGATGCGTCGGTTCCTCAATCCAGAACGGGTTGATTGCGCGGAGGCGCTGGCAGATGTCGAGCGCCTGCGGCAGCGTCCATTGCTGGTTGGCATCCACCATCACGCGCGCGTTGTCACCAGCGACTTCGCGGACGATGTGCGCGCGGCGCAAGTCACGTTCGGGATCGCGTGAACCCACTTTTAATTTCATCGCGGTAAAACCGGCGGCGATGGCGCGTTTACAATTTTCGCGAACCTGCGCGTCATCATAGTTAAACCAGCCGACCGAAGTATCGTAACCGGGATAACCCGTTTTTAGAATTCCGGTGCGAGACGAACGAGTCGGCACATGAGCGCGAAGAATTTCCAGAGCCGAAGGCGCGGTCAGTTCATCTTCGAGATAGGAAAGATCGAGCGTCGCGAGAATTTGCTCGGGGGAAAGGTCGAGCAACAGTTTCCATAACGGCACGTCGCGAGTTTTTGCCCACAAGTCCCAGCACGCGTTGGTGACGGAAGCCAGCGCGAGTTGCACGACGCCTTTGTGCGGCCCGAGCCAGCGGAACTGTTGTTCATCGGCAAGCGCGCGTTGCAGCACGCCGAATTCCGCCATGATTTCTTCGATGGATTTGCCAATGAGTCGCTGCGCGTAAAATTGCGCGGCGGCGCACACAAGTTGATTGCCTTCGCCCAGCGTGAACGCAAGGCCGATGCCCGTGCGGCCGCGGTCGTCGTGCAGTTGCGTCACGGCGTAGGAATAAATCGGATCGCGATGAATGGCGTCGCTGCCGTGCCCGTGGCCGATGGGGAAGCGGGCGTCGCGCGTGGTGACTTTTTTGATCATGAAATTATTTCAGGCGGCGATACCCGAGTTCAGCGCCGCCACTCACGTGCATCAAATGGCCCGTGATGAAACGTGCCTTGTCCGAAAGCAAAAACACACACGCGTCGGCGATGGCGTCACCGTCGGGGCAATAACCGAGCGGATGGATTTCGTTCAGGTATTGTTCGGTGGAACGCGGGTCGGGTTGTTCGGTGCACCATTGACGAAGCATCGGCGTCCACGCGCCTGCGGGACAAACAGCGTTCACGCGGATGCCATACTTCGTGTAATCGAGCGCCATGGATTTGGTGAGCGCATTCATGCCGCCTTTCGTCGCGGTATAGGCTGCGTGAATTTCCTGGCCGATGACACCGACGAGACTCGACGTATTGAGAATGCAACCCTTCGTTTCAACCAACGCGGAAAAAGCATGGCGCGTCGTGTGCAGGATGCTTTTCAAGTTTATGGAAAAAAGTTCGTCCCACTCGGCGTCGGTGGTGGTGTGAATGGGTTTTGAAGGCGTGGCGATGCCGGCGTTGTTGTGGACGGCGTCGAGCTTGCCGTAACGCGTGAGTGTTTCCTTGATCGCGGCGGCGACGTCAGCATCGCACGAGACATCGCAGACGAGACCGAGATGACCTTCGCCGAGATTGGCAGCGGCTTTGGCGACGGCGTCGGCATTATGCGCGGCGATGGCGACCTTCGCGCCCTCAGCGGCATACGCGCGCGCGCAATCCCAGCCGATTCCACCGGAACCGCCGGTGAGGAAAATAATTTTGTCCTGAAGCAGCAAGGCGCTCATGGCAGAAAATAAACCTCCTTCGTGTCCGACCAGATTTTTCCTTTCGCGGCGGCGTCGGGCAATGGCGACTGGCACGGGTCCGTCTCCTTCCACCAACGCTGGGTTTCAGGATCATCGGTCATGCGTTTCATGTCGGCGTCAAAGTTCGTGCCGGTGTATTCGAGATACGCGAACAGATAAAGTTTGCCCTCAATCTCGCGCTCGTGGATCGAAAAATTCTGGATGTGACATTCCTTGATCATCTTGTTGACGCCGGGCCACGCGTGCGCGTGCAAATCTTCATAGTGCGCGGCCAGGTCCGGCTTGAGGCCAGTCACCCAAGCGTAGCGTTGCGGCGGCGATTTGACCTGGCAGGTGGTGGAACATCCAGCGAGCAACCCGGCCAGCAAAGAAATAAAAATGATTTTCATAACAGATATTTTTGTTCAGCGAAAAAGAATAAAGAGCGCGATAAATATCGCGACGATGACGCCGGCGAGGATGCGAAAATCGCCCAAACCGCGCGCGCCAAATTTATTTTGCAAAGGCTCACGCCAATTTTCCCAGACGAGCAATTCGGCTCCGGCCTTAAAGGGTTCGGGAAAAAGAAAGGTCGTGGCGACCATAATGATCATGCACGCCACGAGCAGCACGAAGGCGATGAGCATGAAATCGCCGCGATAAATATTTTGCCAATCGAGATAAAAAGTGATGAAGCCGAGAATGATTCCCGCGATCAGAGTGATGAACGCGGACTTGCCGGAAGCGCGGCGCCAAAATACGCCGAGCAAAAAGACCGCCGTGATTGGCGGAGCGACGTAGGAGATCAGTTTGTTGATGCCCTGAAAAATCGTTTGGTAATGGCCGAACAAGGGCGAGCAAACGATGGCAAGAATAGTTCCGACAACCGTTGTGATTTTGCCGACGCGCACGAGTTGTTCGTCGCTGATGGCTGGGCGATGGCGTTTGAATAAATCGTACGCGACGAGCGTGGCGGTGGAGTTGAGAGCGGCGGAGCAGGTTTGCATGGCGGCGGCGAGCATAGCGGCGGCGACGAGACCTTTCAGTCCGACGGGTAATAAATGCGTGATGAGAAAAGTATAAGTGTCGGTGGCGTTCTGAGGTGCGGCGTCACCGAAGGCGTGTTGTTGCACCAGCGCAACGCAGATCACGCCGGGCAGCACGAAAAGAAAAACCGGCAGAATTTTCAGGAATGCGCAGAAGAGTGGGCCGAGGCGCGCGTTGGTGTCGTCCTTCGCGGCCAACACACGTTGCACAATGGTCTGGTCGCAGCACCAATACCAGATGCCCAGCACCGGATAACCCAGAAGAACGGAATACCACGGCAGGCCGCTGGGATCTTTGGCGTCGCGCGCGAGATTGAGAAAATTTCCCGTGCCCCACGTCACGCCACTGTTTGGCACAGCGGCCAGCGGATGGGGATGCGAGGCGAGCGTGTGCGCGAGCTGGCTCCAGCCGCCGATTTTCAGATAGCCGGTGATGGTGATGACGACCGCGCCGACGAGCAGCAAAACCGTTTGCACACTTTCCGTCCACACGACGGCGAGCAGGCCACCGAGCATCGTGTAAACACCAGTGAGAATTCCCAGCACGCCGATGAAAAACAGCAGCGCGTCCACGCCGAGGATGGTTGCGCCGGGAGCGAGGCCGAGAATTCCGCGCAACACCCACGCAGCCGTGTAGAGCGCGACGCCCATGTGAATGACGATGGCGGAGAAGAGCGAGACGATGGACAGAACATCGCGGCAGCCGCGGTTGAAACGGCGCTCGAGAAAATCAGGCAGCGTGGCGACGCGCGAACGCAAATAAAGCGGCGCAAAAAATAGCGACAGCAGAATCAGCGTGAAGCCTGCCATCCATTCGAAGTTGCCGAAGACGAGGCCGTATTTGTAAGCGGCCTCGGCGAGACTTACGAGATGCACGGTGGAGATGTTCGCGGCGAACATAGCGAGGCCGATCACCGGCCACGCGAGTGTATTGCCGGCGAGAAAATAATGTCCGCCTTCGCCGCCGCGTTCGCCGGTGCGGCGCATGAAACCCGCAGCAATGCCGAGCCCGACCACGGCCAGCAGATAGCCGGCCACGATCGCCCAGTCGAGATTGCTCATCGGGTTATTCATCGCATCAAGGCAATAATTCCACTTCGTTGATCGTCGGGCCTTCGCTCGCGTCGAGGATGTTCAGGCGAAACTCATGCGCGGTGACGGGGGCGAACGATTTTTCAAAACTGTCGCCGATGGTGGCGCCGCTGAAAACAGTTTTCCAATCGCCGTTTTCACGGACTTGAAAATCGAATTTCTGCACGCGATTCGGATACGCTTCCGAAATGTGAACACGACTGACAGTTTTTGGCTTCACGAAATTGACCGCGAGCCATGCCTGTTTGGTGCCGTTGTCGGTTGCCCAACGAGTGGATTCGTCGCTGTCGAAGGCGAGTTGTGGGCCATAGTCGGAATCGTTTTTCTCGAAGACATTTGAAGCGGTTGCGTGAAAGGTGGGAGGGATTTCCTGCGCAGGCAAGTCCATCGCGGAGCCGTCGAGGGTTAATTGAACGATGGTATCGCTCGCATCGCGGGAGGCGAGGGGAATGTTTAGAGTTAGTTTTCCATTTTGCTGCACGAATTCAACTTTTCCGCCGTTGAGGATTTGCGCCGATTTTATTTTGCGCGCGATGCCGGGAAGCTCGATGGCTTCTTCGTGTTGATGCAGGATGTGAAGATAAATTTTATTTCCATGACGCGTGCTGGCGATGGATTTGGTCGGTTTCCACGGACCGCCGCGAGTTCCATAAATGGCGACGCCGTTTTTCTCCAGCCAGTGGCCGACCTCTTGAAGAATGGCGACCTGGCGAGGTTCGATGCGGCCATCGGGCATCGGGCCGACGTCGAGGAGAAGATTGCCGTCGCCGCCGGAACATTCGGCGAGAATGCGGATGACTTCGGCAGCGGATTTCAATTTGTCGTCCGGTTTCCAAGACCATTGCGTGCCGAGCGTCATGCAGGTTTCCCAGGGATTGGTGTCATCGTAAGCGCCGATTTTTTGTTCGGGCGTGTAATAATCCTCGTTGGGGCCGAGACCGCCCTGATGCAGCCACTGATCATACGTGCTCATCTCAAGGCGATTGTTGATTATGATTTGCGGTTGCAGACGGCGCACGAGCGCATAGGTCTCGGCGGGATGCCACATCGTTGGACGCCCGTCGCTATCGAACCAAAGCACGGCGATCTTGCCGTAATTGGAAAGCAACTCGCGCAATTCAGCCTGAATTTTTGTGACGAAGCGATCATTGTTTGCCGAACGGCAATCCGGGTCGCGCCAATCCATCGGCGAAAAATACCAGCCGATTTTCATATCTTGATGATGCGCGGCATCGGCAAGTTCCTGGCAAACGTCGCGATGAAACGGCGTCGCGCCGATGTTGTAGCCGTCTACTTTTGAATTCCACAACAAAAAGCCGTCGCCGTGTTTGGCGGTGAGCACCATATATTTCATGCCGGTATTTTTGGCGATGCTTACCCATTCACTGGCGTTGAAATTGGTCGGATCGAATTGCTTGTAAAGATTGTCGTAAACCTCGACCGGGGTCGGGCCATTGTTGGGCGAATTGGTGTTGGAATTCGCGCGCGACCAACTGATTTCCTGACCGGTAAGACTGACCGGGCCCCAATGAATGAACATGCCGAATCGGGCGTCGCGCCACCATTCCAGGCGTTGGGCGTGCTGCGCGGCAGTTTCGCAAAGGGCGGTCGAAGTGACGGCGAGGATGGCAATCATTATCAACCCGGCCAGCAAATCTTTCAGACATTTCATAAGGCGGACGAACCGCGCGGCGCGGCGACTAACAATTTTGGTTTCGTGGTGTATGCTAATACGTTGACACAGTGAACAGCGGGAAATCTTGCAAAATTGTTCACCGAAGAATATTGAACATGCATGACAGCCAAGCCGACCTACCAGACGCGCCGGGTGCGCTACGAGATAGATCGTTGCGAGCCACAGAACCGGGCGATTGAAACCGGCAAAATTCATTTTCACGCGCTGACGAAAGGACACTATCCCGGCACGCCCGTTCCGCAGAATATTTTGTCCGGCTTGAGCAGCATCGGTTTTTGGAACGCCGGCGGGACACAGGACTGGGGGCTTGATACGCATCGCAACGAAGGCATCGAGATCATGTTTTTGGAAACGGGCACGATGGCGTTTTCGGCGGACCAGAAGCAATATGATCTGCGCGCGGGACAATTTACCATCACGCGCCCGTGGCAGTTGCACAAACTCGGCGCGCCGAACATCGGGCCGGGGCGGTTGCATTGGCTGATACTGGACGTCGGCGTGCGACGTCCGCATCAAAGCTGGAACTGGCCGCCGTGGATGGTGCTGACGAAAGATGACCTGGCGGAGTTGACGCGAAAATTGCGGCACAACGAAAATCCGGTTTGGAACGCCACGCCGGCCATTGGGCAATCTTTCCGCGAACTGGCGCGCACGGTGGAAGCGTGGGACCAACCTTATGCCATTTCGCGCATGGCGACGTATCTAAACCAGCTTTTTTTGGGCATCCTCGACGCGCTGTCCGAGCAGCAGAAACAAGAAACGCCCGACCTGACTTCGCGGCAGCGCACGGTGGAATTATTTTTGCGGGAGGTCGAAAATAATCCGGCGACGGCCAGCGAAACGTGGACCATCAACAGCATGGCGGAGCATTGCAGCATGGGCGTGACGGCGTTTTCCAAGTATTGCCGTGAACTGGTCAATTCGGGGCCGATGGAATTTTTGAATCGCTGCCGGCTTGACCGCGCGGCGAAACAGTTGCGCGAAAAGAACGGCCTTTCCATCACTGAGATCGCGCTCGCGTGCGGTTTCAACTCGAGCCAATATTTTGCGACGCGTTTTCGCCAGCGCTTTCACGTTTCGCCGAGCCGGTTCGGAGAAGAGCCGCGGGAAAAATAAAGCGGCGCGATTCTTTCGAACTCGCGCCGCGATGGATGAAGATGACTCTAGCTGGCTCGGAATTTCCGGCGCGCGCCTGCAAATAGCGCTCCCGCGCCAATCGTCAACAACGCCACAGTTGAAGGTTCAGGCGTGGGCGTGAGGTCACGGACTTGCAGGAGATTGAATTGGGCGGAGGGTATGGTTGCTCCGGGGGTCAGCGTCAGCGTCTCAGCGCCCGTGCCATCGGCCACGAAGGTTCCGATAATGTCCTGTCCCGAGCCAGTGTCGTCGGAACCATAGGCCAAAGATGGCGAGGTGTCGGTGCCGCCGGAAAGGGTTTCCGTGCGCGCGTTGACGGTGCTGTTGCGGCCGTCATTCACCCACAGTTGCACTTCATACGTATTTCCCGGGGTCATGCCGTTCCAACTGACGGTGTAACTTCCGGAGCTGTTCCCGAACGCGCCGGCGTTGAGGAGCAGGTTGTAATTATTGTCGGAAGTGGTAGGAGTTGCGAACGTGCCGTTGTTTCCGCCATTATCAAAATTGTCCGTCGCGCCGGACAGATCCGGAAAAGCCTGAAAGGTCACGCCGTTTACGGTTAAGCCACTGGACGCATCCCCATTAAAGGGCGCCCAGGATCCAAAAAATGTTCCCGTCGTGCTGACGTCGGTTGGCCCGCTGATAAATGTGGGCGCTTGCCAGGTTATGTCGGCGGCGAATGCGGCGCCGGCCAAGCTGGCGACGGACGCGCAGAGAATCAGTTTTTTCATAGATGGTTTGAGTGAGGTTCTGAGGTTGAGGGTTTATGAGGGTACAGTTGTGTTCGCGAAATTACGTGGTGTCATAGCGCAAATGTATTCAATCTCGGCGCTGTAAAGCTTCTAATTTTCTTCAGCGAAGGATATTGAACACTATATACGCCGGCCGCGGAGAAGATGAAAATTCAGTTGGATGCCGGGCTGGTGGCGCCAGAGACGCCCCGGGTGAAATCAACGCGTGGCACGAGGACGCCGGTGGATTGGGAACCACCGGAATTGCCATTGCCGCTATTGCCGGAGGTATTGCCAAATGGAACGCCACCAACGCCTTGCAAGCCTTGTTGAAAGGTGTTTGGGTCAACGCGAAAGACTCGCAGGTCGGTCAATTCGCCGACACGGAAGACGACGCCGTAATCGCGAATGGAATACGTGATGTGCTGGTCCGCGCCGCGAGCGAGGCTGTCAATGGCGTCGCGCAGTGAAAGATGCGAGAGCGGCGGGTTGATCGTGATTTTAACGGACTTCAAGGCTTCCGCGCTCGCGCCTTCGATGACGAAATTCATTCCGCGGTGATCAGGATCGCGCGCCTTGGCGGTCTCGCGAAGTTGATTCAAGGCATCCTCGAAGGGCAGGGAGTTGAACTGCAACGATTCGATATTAATATGGTCCAGTCGTGCGCGCGTCATTTGTGAGGCGGACATTGGGGCTGGATTAATTTTGGGTGGGGAGTCTGAAAGGGCTTTAGGTTGTGCGGCGGTGGACTGTGCGTTCGTGAGGGAATTGGTATCGCCGCCGAAAGTTGGGTGAAAGGGTAAAACGATTGCGACCGTTGAGAGGAGAAATAAAATCAGCAGGCGCTGGGAGTTCATGGCGCGGTAACGTGAGGCAAACTTACGGCATGATTTGTAATGGGCAAAGAAAATAAGCGGCGATGAAACGAACGAATGGGACTGATGGGACCGATATTGCGCGGAGGTGGTTTTATAGAGTAAGGATGAGGTTTGTGGGGCGTGGTTCCAGGAAGCGGGCTTGCCTCGCTGCGCTCGGGATAGTGGATTTAGATGGGGCGCGATTTCCTCCCCCGGCTGAAGCCGGGGGTTAATGAGAAGCGGTGGGGTTGGAGGGCTCTGGACAGGGCGCGGGGCATGGAAAGTTTTTCGTGAAGAGACGGGTGAAAGAGAGGGAAGAACGCCAGGCGGAATCGAAGTTGCAGAGAGTTCTATTTGTATTGAAGAGCTGAACTTCGTTGGAGACGAACACGCCGTTTGGATTTGAGGGACGCTGGGGAGGCTGTTACATTGGGCGTGATGACGGATGGTGAATTCATGAAAATGGCCTTGCGGCTGGCGCGGCGCGCGTACGGGCGGACGTCACCGAACCCGATGGTGGGCGCGGTGCTGGTTAAGCGCGGGCGCGTGATCGGGCGGGGGTGGCATCATCGCGCCGGACGGCCGCATGCGGAAATTGAAGCGTTGCGTGATGCTCAGTCGAATGGCGCGAGCGCGAACGGGGCCACGCTTTATGTCACGCTGGAGCCGTGTTGCACGCATGGGCGGACGCCGCCGTGCACGGAGGCGATCATCGCGGCGGGAATTAAAAAAATTGTGGTGGCGACGATTGATCCGAATCCGGCGCATGCGGGACGGGCATTTAATATTTTGGGGCGAGCAGGAATCGAAGTGGTGGAGGGTGTTCGCGCGGAGGAAGCTGAGAAGTTGAACGAGGCGTTCAATCATTGGATCGTGCAGCACACGCCGTTCGTCACGGTCAAGGCGGCGATGACATTGGATGGAAAAATCGCGACAGTGGGCGGGGAATCGAAATGGATCACGGGCGAAAAGGCGCGCGGGCAGGGGATGAAATTGCGGCGGGGCGCGGATGGAATTTTGGTGGGGATCAATACGGTGCTCGCGGACGATCCGAATTTGACCGTGCGAACGCCCGGCAGTGCGAAGGTGAAGCCGGACGATTCGCCGCGAAGGTTTGTTTTGGATTCACAAGCGCGAACGCCTTTGGTTGCACGCGTAGTGACGGACGAATTTGCGGATCTGACCACCATCGTCGTCGGACCGAGTGCTCCCAAGAAGCGCGTGACAGCGTTGGCGAAGCGAGTGAGCGTGATGATTGCGCCGGAAAAAAAAGGGCGAATAGATTTGGGCTGGCTGATGCAGCGGCTGGGCGAGGAGGAAGTCACGAGCGTGCTGGTTGAAGGCGGCGGAGAAGTGAACGCGGCGTTTCTGCTCGGCGGGCTGGCGCAACGCGTGGCATTTTTTTATGCGCCGAAGATTTTGGGTGGACGTAATGCGCGCAAAAGTGTGAGCGGGGCGGGCGTCAATGTATTGGAGAAAGCCGTGCAGTTGCGCGAGGTCCAATGGAAATGGCTGGGCCCGGATTTATGGTTGAACGCGCGGGTCGTGGGAAAATAAAATTATGTTTACCGGAATTGTCGAAGAAACGGGGACGGTGGAGAAGATCAAGGCGACTTCGAAGTCCATTGAGTTGACGGTGCGCGCGAAAATCTGCGGGCGGGGTTTGAAACTCGGCGACAGCCTGGCGGTGAATGGCTGCTGTCTCACGGTGGTGAAGCTGACGCCGCGCGCGGGCGCGAAATTAATCCAACTCGATTTGCTCAAGGAAACCTGGGAGCGGACGAACCTGCAATTCGCGCGCGCCGGTTCGCTGGTGAATTTGGAACGGTCGTTGGAAGTCGGGGCGCGTTTGGGCGGGCATTTCGTGACGGGTCATATTGATGGCACGGGAAAAATTACGCGCTGGGAGCGGGCAGGGCAGGATCATGTGCTGGAGATCAGCGCGCCGCCGGAGGTGATGCAGTATCTCGTTTTCAAGGGCTCGATCACGGTGGATGGCATCAGCCTGACGGTGGCGGTGGTGCGGCGAAAAAGTTTTCGCGTATGGATCATTCCGCATACCCACGCGGTAACGGCGTTGCGCGAGCGCGCGGTGGGCGACGCCGTGAACCTCGAGGCGGATATTTTGGGAAAGTATGTCCGGCAATTCGTGGCGGCGATGCCGCGCGGCGTCACTTCGTCCCGGAAGGGATGAACTTGCCAGTGCCGGAATCGGTGTCAATGGATTGCGGGGAAACTTCGGTGACGCGCCCGGCGGGCACGGCGTTCTGCTTGCCGCTGGCATCGGTAAAGATCCAGGCGCTGCGGTCCTTGTCGAGATGCGGCCGACCCTTGGCGGTGATGACCTCGCCGTTATTGAGACGAATATCGTAGCGGGTGCGGCATCCGGCGCAGACGATGGCGGCGAAGAGGAGGACGACAAAAAAGTTTTTCATAGGAACGGAGATGGTTGCCTTGGTTTGCTTGACGCGGTTGACTGAGGCGATGATAGAACGTCTGCGGGCGATTGCAAGCAGGGTTTGGTTGCTCGCGGTTTATTTTATGTTACGGCTCGCGGGTACGCGCGCCCCCCATTCAAATAAGTTAATGGGTGATGACGCGGAAATAGTATTGTGAGGTTCCGTTGATGGCGTTGGTGGCGCTGAGGAAATGGTTGGTGGCGTTGATCGCTGCGCCGAGGTTTGCCCAATTCACCGGCGCAATGGTCGCAGTGGATTGCAGTTGGTAGCTGTGACCGGGAATAGCGCTCCAAGTGAATTGGAATGTGCCATTGGTGACTATGGTCGAAACAAATTGTGGTGGCGCCAGCACGTTCAGCAACACCGCCAGACTGGTGGTTGCGCCGAGGGAATTTGCGACCTGCACTGAGTAGTAGCCGGTGTCATTGGTCGTCACGTTGGAAAGGGTCAGGACGCGGGTGAACGAGCCGGAAACATTTCCGCCATCGGCGAGGCTATTGGAATTGAGGAGCCAGTGGTAATTGAGCGTTGGAGCGCCAAAAGCGGCGGCGCTAAAACTCACGGTGGGTCCCGGGAAGAGGGTTTGTGCCACGGGTTGCGCGGTGATGACGGGCGCGCCGGTGGGGCTCAACCGGAATATCGTGCCGCCGCCGCCGGGACCACCGCTACTGGTGGTTCCATAAAGATTGCCATCGGAGCCGAAAGTAAGGGGCATTTCGGGATGAGAGCCTTCATCAATGCCATCGAAACTCACCAGCGACACCGGGACCGGAATGGGGACGGCGCTGGGCGAAATGCGGAAGATGGTGCCGTTGTTGCCGTTGGTGCCGCCCTGTTCGCAGGTGCCGTAGAAGTTGCCGTCGTTGCCGGCGGTGAGCCCAGCGGCGGGATAGTGGCCATCGAAGCTGTTCTGGGTATAGAGCAGTGTGAACACCCCATTGGTCGTCAGGTTGAAAACGATTCCATAAAATTGGAATCGTCCAAGCATTGTGCTGTGCCGGGTGGTGCCGTAGAAAGTGCCGTCGGCGCCCAGCAAAAGGTCATTTGGCGCGCTGCCGTCATTTCCTCCGGTGAAGGAATAGATGGTGGAGAAAACGCCGTTGGTCGTGAGCCGGAAGACGCTGCCCATGGAATTGGCCCCGCCGAATTGGGTCACGCCGTAGAGACGGCCATCGGGACCGAAGATCAAACTGTTGGTCGGGGCGGCGCTGTCAATTCCGTTGGTGAAGGAATAGATATTCGTAAGTTCTCCATCCGGTGTGACGCGGAATATATTTCCGAGCCCGGCATCACCGCCGTTTTGCGTCGAGCCGTAGAAATTTCCGCCGGCATCGCGGACGAGCGGCGCGATGGGGTTATAACCATCCACGCCGCCGGTGAAGGAATAGAGGTTCGTGAACGTGCCATCCGGGGTCACGCTAAAAACATTTCCGACGGCATTGGTTCCGCCGAATTCAGTGGTTCCGTAATAATTTCCATCCAAGCCTTGCACCACGCCGCCGGACGGGCCGAAGCCGCCGTCCAAACCAAAGGAAGCGATGTTCGTTACCGTGCCGTCCATGCCGACGCGATAGACGGCGCCCCGGCGAGAGGCACCGCCGAATTGAGTTGTGCCGTAAAGATTCCCGTCACTGCCCAGCGTCATGCGGCTGGGTTTGGAGCCATCGTTGCCGCCGGCATAGAAACGCAAGCCGGTAAAGAGTGTGCCGGGGGCCGAAACGGGAATGACGGTGAGCGAGCCGTTGGAACTGACCGCAGCGCCGAGCGCGTTGGATACGAGAATGGAATAATTTCCGTTATTGGCTTCGGTGACGTTGGTGATGGTGAGATTGGACGACAGCACGCCGGAGATGTTTCCGGCATTGGTGAGGTTGAGGCCGTTCCGCTGCCACTGGTAGGTGATGGGTTGATTGCCGGAAACGGCGATGGAGAAATTCGCGGTGGCGCCCGGGGTAAGGGTAAGGTTGGTGGGTTGCAACAGAAATTTAAGAGGCTGATCCAACACTGTGAGAAAAGCACCGTGGCTATTGGTTTTATTCAGGGCATTCTGAATGGTCACATAATAAGCCGCGGAACTGTCGGGGGTAATATCTTTCAACGTCAGGGTGGGCGTGGCCGAACCGGAAACCGTCGGGCCATCCGACAATCTCGCGCCATTCTCGTACCATTGATAAGTCAGCGGCGGACTGGCAAAGGTGGACACACTAAAGATCACGGTTGAACCGATGAAGGCGGATGTGCTTTGGGGCTGGGTGACGAATTGCGGCGGCGACTGGACGCTGAACACGAAGATCGCCCCGTGACCACTGGAACCGCCATTCGGTGTGGTGCCGTAAAGATTACCATCGGTTCCCTGGGTCAGCGCTGCCTGCGGGTTGGCGCCGTTGAAGCCGTCGAACTGCGCGATGGTGGTCAAAGTGAAATCCGGCGCGAGGCGGAATAATGTGCCGTCGCCATAAACACCGCCGTAAGGAGTGGAGCCGTAGAAATTTCCATCGGCTGCGAGGAGAAGCGGGGCGGCCGGTTGCGCGCCATCGCTGCCGCCGGTAAAGGAATAGAGATTCAGGATCGCGCCACCGGGGGACATTTCAAACAGGACGCCGTTGGTCTGGCTGCCGCCGTTGGCAGTGACGCCGTAGAAATTTCCGTTAACTCCCTGAACAACTCCCCCGTACGGATTCGCGCCGTTGGTTTCAGCGAAAGAAAGCAGGCTGGTGAAAATCCCATTGGTGCTGATTTTGAAAACCGTGCCGAGATTGAAAGTTCCGCCGGCGAAAGTCGTGCCATATAAACTGCCGTCACTGGCGACGGTCACGGCGGCGTGGAGCAGCGCGCCATTGGCATCATTGGTGAAAGAACGAATGGTGGTGATTGAGCCGCCGGGTGAGACGCGATAGACGCTGCCGAAGGAGGAGGGGCTGCCCTGGTAAGTCGTGCCATAAAAATTGCCATCAGAACCCGTCGCCAGTTTGCTGAAGGGAAGGTCGCCATCGGTCATGTTGAAGGACGTTATCGTTGTGAAATTGCCATTGGTATCCGTCTCGAAGAGTGTGCCATTGTCAAACAACCCGCCTTGAAAAGTGGTGCCGTAGAGGTTGCCATCTGCGCCCTGCGTGAGGGCGGCGAAAGGATTCGCGCCGTCGTTTGTGCCGGTAAAAGAATAAAGGCTGCTCAAAAATCCGCCGGGAGCGATGGCGAAAATCGTTCCAGCATTTTGTTCGCCGCCGAAGCGGGTGGTTCCATATAATCTTCCATCGGCGAGTTGAATTAATTCGTTGGGGCCGCCGCCATCATCGCCGCCCGTGAAAGAAAATAATGGAGCGAGGGTTGAATTTGAGATTGAGATGAAAGAAATGACTGCGAGCGTGACCTGACGGCTTTGCGCGAAATCATCGTTGAGATTAGTAAACCAGATGGTGGCTGAATAATTGCCCGGAGCGAGAGTGTTGGCGGCGGCATTTGGAGTGAGGTTGACGAGAACTGGTTTGCTTCGGCTAAGCCGGCCGCTGGATACGTCGGCGTCGAGCCACGGTGGAAGATTGGCGAGCGACCAATCCAGGGGCACCGAGCCGGAGTTGGTAAGAGTGTAAGTTTGGGGAGAAGGAGAAAAGGGACCACCGGTTGGGCCGGAAAAAATGATGGCGTCCGCAGGAATGATCTGCAAGGCATCGGTGGGTGGAAGCAAAGCGGTGATCATATTGCTGCCGGTCATCGAACCCCAGCCGGTGCAAAGATCGTAGCCGGTAGTGGCGGAGAAATGAGTGCCGCTGCCGCTGCTGAAATTATTTCCCGTAGTGATGTCATGAAACGCGGCGCTGGAATTGGTGCTTTTGCCAATCGTATAAAGGCTTGGGTTGAGAAAACCCACGCTTGGACTGCCGTTGAGAGCGGCTTGCTGGTTGGCGAGCGCGCAGAAAGCGGCCCATAACGGCGTGGAGGCGCTCGTGCCGCCAGTGACGGCGTTTTGGCCATTGTTTGCGACGATCCAAAAAACGGCGTCGCCGAGGCAGGCGACATCAGGAAGGTTGCGTTTGGTGCTCGAGCCTTGATTGGCGGTCATGTCGAGGCCTTCCTGCCAAATCGGAATCGGGAAAGTCGTGCTGATGCCGCCGCCGCTGCTCGGCCAGGCGGTTTCGGAAAGCCATGCGCCACCGGGAGTGGTGGTTGTCAACGATGTGCCGCCCACCACGGTTGCGAATGGTTCATCCGCGGGAACGGGAATGCTGCCGGTAAAAGCGCCATTGTCGCCGGACGATTCAAAAAAGGATTGTCCCTGAGCCGCAAATTGCTGGAAAATTTGTTCACGCAACGGGTCATTGGCCGAGCCAAAAAACCAGGACGAACTCAGTTGCTGCGCCTGATTGTCCGTGGCCATGCGGTTGAGGACGTCGTCATAATTAAATCCTTCATAAACGATCACGCGCGAAAGGCCGGGCGCCATGGCGATGGCAGTTTCAATATCCAGCGCCACTTCGACATTATTTCCTCCCGCCCCGCCGGTGGCGCCATCAAGCAGGACATTGGTCAGCGTGATATTCGGGAGTCCGGCGATGGCTTCATACAGCCGGATGTCGCCGGGGTAATAACCATCCAATTCAAAAAAACCGATTGATTGACCGGTCCCATCGAGCGTGACGCCCGGGGCGTAAGCCGCGCGAAAATCGCCGCCGATGAAATTGCCGCGCGGGCCCGAACCGGCGGGCAACGCCTGTGGAGTGCCAGAGTCGTCGGCGGCTTCAAAGAGGGCGTTCGTTTTCAAATTTGCCGGGTGGGGAATGACAAAATCATCCAGGCCGCTCACGCCCAAAACGGGAATGGCGAGATCCACGGAAGGCTCGGCATCGGGCGCAAAAAAATTGCGGGCTTCGGTGGGGTGTTTGAAGACACGCAGGTTCACGTGAAAGGCGCGTTCAATATTCGCAGTCGAACCGCGCAGGGCGACGAGCGTGCGGTTGGAATGCAGCGTGGTCACGGCGAGATGATTCGAATTCGCAAAGGCAATGAGCGTTTGATAATCCGATTCAGAAGGGCCGAAGCGGGCGGCGAATTCTTCCGGGCGCAGATAATGATGGAAGTTGGTGCTCGCGGGATCGTAAATCTGTTGCAGGAGATTGGTGAGTTCCTCGCGGTCGCGCAACGGCAGGCCGATGGTGATGTCAAGCTGGCGATCCGCGGCCATGCGATCAACTGGCGCGAGGCGGGAAATGCCCGGCGGCCGATGCCCGGAGATGGTTTGACGGCCGGCTGCGCCGGCGGAGTTGATGGAAAAGGCGGTGACGAGTGCGAGCCAAAAAACAACGAATGGTTTCACGTGAAATTCTCCCCGGTATTGCAATGATGTTGCGATGTTAAGATCGGCAAAAGTATTCGCGGATGAGGTTACTCCATGAGCAGCCAAAAGCAACCGGTTTGTTCGGCAAAACGGAATCGTAACAGTATGGCGGCAAGGCGTCTGGAAGGATGCCCGGGCACGTTTTAATAAAATGCCCTTGCGAAGCCGGGCAAAGGATGGTTCACTGATTGTCCGGTTGCGCTTATGGTGGAATTGGCAGACACGCTACTTTGAGGTGGTAGTGGGGTAACCCGTGCAGGTTCAAGTCCTGCTAAGCGCACCATTTTTTTATCCGGGCTTTACAACTTTCCTAACGTGATTGCGAACTGTTGTTAGCGTCTGTTCTTGCGCTTGCCAATCTGCACAGCTTCTAAATCCGCTCGGCGATGTGTTTTAATAAGGCTTCGCTGGGGGGCTTGAGGAAATACGCTTTGGCTCCCAATTCGGCGGCGCGTTTCTGGTCTTTTTCCTCGGGCGAGGAGGTCAGGACGAAGACGGTGAGTTGGTTGAGTTCGGGATGCGTGCGTATCCAGGCGAGGATTTCAAGGCCGTTGCGATAAGGCAGTTTCAGGTCGAGCAGGATGAATGCGGGCAGGGGAAATTCGGCGCGGTTGGCGTAGGCGCCATTTCCCGCGAGATAATTCAACGCCTGTTGACCGTCGGTCACGACGTGCAAAGTCCACGGCAACCCGGCGCGTTTGAGCGCGCGTTTCATGAAAAAAATATCGTCGTTGTTGTCTTCGACGAGCAGGACGGGAATGGGAGTTTCGCTCATGGTCACGCGCTCCGCAGGGAGATCCAAAATTCCGTGCCGGTTTTGCCGTCGGAGATGACGCCCACTTTTCCACCCATGCGCTCGACAGCTTTTCTCACGATGGCCAAACCGATGCCCGTGCCTTCATACGTGTTTTCAGGATGGATGCGCTCGAACATGGAGAACAGGCGGTGTTGAAATTCCGGAGGGATGCCGATGCCATTGTCTTTGATGCGAAGCGTCGTAAAGGCCTCGCGAGTTTCGGCGGTGATGCGGATGGAGGGTTTCACGCCCGGCGCGACAAATTTCACGGCGTTGTTCAAAAGGTTGGCGATGCACTGGCCCAGCGAAGGTTCGTGCCCGATGATGGCCGGCAGGTTGGGCTGCACAAAAATATCGGCGCGCGCGGGTTCAAATTCGGGATATTGGCGGAGGAGATCGTGGACGAGCTTTTCAAGTGAAACGGTTTGCAATGTGACGTCCATCCGGCTCACGCGGCTGTAAGTCAGGACATCGTGGATCAGTTGTTCCATGCGGGTGCTGCTGGAGAGAATGCGTTCGAGGTATTCGCGTCCCTCTTCGCCGAGTGTGGCGCTGAAATCCTCGGTCAAGGCTTGCGCGTAACCCTTGATGGTGCGCAGCGGCGAGCGGAGATCATGGGAGACGCTGTAGGAAAATTCCTCCATTTGCGCGATGGCTTCGCGCAGCGAGGCGGTGCGTTCGTTCACCAATTTTTCGAGGGCTTCGCCGCTGATTTTCCGTTGCACGGCGAAGGCGACCTGGGTGCAGATAGTCAAGGCCACGTGAAATTCCGCCTCGGTGAAGTGATGGACATGATCGTGATAAATCATGAACTTGCCGAGCAGCCTGCCTTCGTAGGTCAACGGGATAAAGGCGAGCGCGCGAATATTTTCGCGCTGGAAAATGGCGCGAAATTTTTTCGCCGCAGAATCATCGGCCACGTCGGCGATGCCGATCGGCTGCGGATCCACGGACTCCGGCGTCCACGGCGAATGGCCTTCGACGGCGCGCTGATATTCCTCGCTCAAGCCGCGCGACGCCTTGAAACGCATGACGCCGTCAGGATCGTATAACAAAATGGAAGCGCGCTTGGTGTCGAGTGAACGGCAAATGGCTTCGATGGCCAGTTCAAAAATCTCAGAGGATTCCGCGGCGCGATTCACCGCCGTGACCAAATCGTAAAGGACTTTTTGGCGGCGCTCGGCCTCTTTTCGCCCGGAAATGTCGCGGGCGATTTTCGACGCGCCGATGATTTTCCCGGTCTCGTCCTTGATGGGAGAAGTCGTGATCGAGACATCAATCAACGAGCCGTCCTTGCGCTGGCGAATGGTTTCAAAATGGTCCACGCGGTCGCCGCGGCGGATGCGGCTGAGGATTTGATGCTCTTCGTTCTGGCGATCCAGCGGGATCAAATCGAGCACCGGGCGGCCGATAATTTCATCGGCGGCGTAGCCGAAAATGCGGCCGGCGGCGGCGTTCCAACTGTGGATGATTCCGTGCAGGTCTTTGCCGACGATGGCATCATCCGAGGAATCCACGATGGCGGCGAGCCGACGCGAAGCTTCCTCGTTGCGCTTGCGCTCGGTGATGTCGGTGGAAATGCCGGCGATGGCATAGATGGTTCCATCCGCCTGCCGCAGGGGAAATTTGATGGAGATATAACTATGCGGACCGTCGGCCTGGGTAACGGTTTCTTCGACTTCAATCGGCTGGCCTTCGCGCTGAACGGTCAGGTCATTGGCGCGGAATTGTTCGGCGGTTTCTTTGGAGAATAAATCGAAGTCGGTCTTCCCAACGATTTTATCCTGAGTGACCTGGAAAATTTTTTCGAAATGGCGATTGATCTGAATATATTTTCCGTGAGTGTCCTTGATGAAAACCATGGTGGAGCAATGGTCAAGCACTGCCTTGAAGCGGGCCTCGCTTTCGGCCAGCGCTTCCCGCGTGCGCACCTGGGCCGCGAGTTCATTTTTCACCGAGCGATAGAGGTTCGCATTATCAATCGCCACCGCTGCCTGGCTGGCGATGGCGGCCATGACATCCTCGGCGTCTTTGGAAAAAATACCGGGCTCGGGATGGCCGAAGAAAAGGCCGCCAAGCACATCGCCGGAGCGGGAGATCACGGGCACGGCGAGATAACTGCGCACGGGCAAATGGCCTTTGGGCATGCCGTGGTAAGGCGCATTTTTTCCATAGCGCGGGTCCTGCAAAACATCATCTATGCGGATGATGCCGGTGCCTTTGAAGGTCGGATCAAAGATAGCCGTGTTGCGCGGCATGGGAAATTTTGAAAAGGCTTCGCGGGGCGCGCCGGAGAGAGTGTAAAGGGTGTAGGACTCGCCTTTTTCATTTTTTATGTTGTAGAAAAAGGCGCCGAACGCGGCGCCGGTGACTTCGCGGCCGGCATCGGTCACGGTTTGCACGAGGCGTTCCAGGTCAAGCTCGCTCGCCAAAGAGTTGCCGACGCGATTGAGGATTTCCAATCGCCGGGTTTTTTCCTCCAGCAAATTCTCGTGCTCGGGTTTCAATGACATCGCAAATTCCAGCAACACGGGAGGCAAGGAGAAGACGGCTTCGTACCCGGTTGCATCCCATCTATCGCAAGCATATCCGAATGGCTGGCTTTGATTCTACTACTAATAAATACCGGGCTGGCAAAATCCTCCGGCGAATTCACCGTAGGTTCCAGGCGCGACGAGCCTTTTTCTAAAAGCAATTCTCGCGCAAAGGCATTTTCATTGAATACACGCCACCGGATGGTAAGTTGACACGAATCTCTGAAAGTCAAAATAATTTATTGAAGGATTATCGAATGGCGTCATCGAGTATCGGTGATCTGGCGAAAATACAAGCGGAGCCGCGCGAAATCGCCCGCTGGCAAAAGGCACAACAACACTTGCTCGCCGGACGGCATGCGCCCGCGCTTCAGAGCTATCGCGAATTGGCCAATCGTTTTCCGGGCGTGGCGCAGCTATGGCTCGAACTTGCGATGTCCGCGATGGGCGACATCGAATTTCCGCTCGCGCACGAAGCATTGCAAAGATGTCTCGAACTTGCCGCCACTGATGCTCCCATGCTGGTTCTCGCGGGGGAACAATACCAGCGGTTGCAACGATTCGACGACGCGCGGAAAGCGTTTGAACTTGCCGTGGCCGCGGATCCGAATTTCACGCACGCGCAACTGACGCTGGCCGCGCATCTCGAACGCATGCGGCGCGTGGACGACGCCTGGGGTTGCGTGGAGGAGGCGCTTAAGCGCGCGCCGAACGCGGCGGCGGCGATTTATTTTCGCGCGTTTCTGTTGCATCGCCGCGGGCAAAATGTGGAAGCCGAAACGGCGTTGCGTGAATTAATTAAGTCGGCTCCGCAAGACCTTGGGGTGAAAAGTTCAAGCCGCCATTTGCTCGGCGTGGTGCTGGATGAATTGGGAAAACCGGCGGAGGCGATGCACTGGCTTGGCGAAGCGAAGGCGCTGGTTCGGCACACGGCGAATGCGGTGGCGCTGCAAAAAATTTACGATCAGACGGACCGGCGGCGGCGCGTGTTGATGGCGGAATTGAATCGCGCGACGATTGACCGCTGGCGGCAGGATGGCCGCGCGGATACGCATCCGTATCGCCTGGCATTTCTCGGCGGACATCCGCGCAGCGGCACGACGCTGGTCGAACAAATTTTGGGCGCGCATCCGGCGATCATGGCGTTTGACGAACCGGAGGCGTTCATGCGCGAGGTGGTGACGGCGTTGACGCCGTCGGATTCGGCGCGCGGGTTGACGCTGGATGGACTGAACGCATTGAGCGCGGCGCAACGGCAAAATTTGCGGCATCGTTATTGGAAAAGTTTGTTGCGCGATGGCAACGCCACGCCCGACGCGCAGGTGGTGGTGGACAAAAATCCTTCGCCGACGTCGTCATTGCCGGTGTGGCTGCGGATGTTCCCGGACGTGAAAGTGATCATTCCGCTTCGCGACCCGCGCGACGTGGTGTTGAGCTGTTATTTTCAAAATCTCACGCTGACGGCGGGGAACGTGAATTTTCTGAGTCTTCAAGGCGCGGCGCAGCATTTCGCCGATTTGATGGATGTGTGGTTGCGCATGAAAGCGATCGGCGGTTTTGATTGGATCGAGACGCGTTACGAAAGCGTCGTGGAGAATTTGGAAGCTGAAGGCAGGCGCGTGACGGAGTTCACCGGTTTGCCGTGGCATGCGCAGCAGGCGAAGTTTTATGAATCGGCAAAAACGAAATTCGTCTTCGCACCGACGTATCATGACGTGACCAAACCGGCGCACAAACGGGCCATTGGGCGGTGGGAGAAATATGCGGAGCAACTTGCGCCGGTCATGGAGAAGCTTCGGCCTTATTGTGAGGCGTTGGGGTATTCGTGAGAACAGATTTGACGCAGAGGCGCAGAGACGCAGAGACGCAGAGGGGGGAAAGGAATTATTTATGGATGGAACACGGAGAAGGAATTTTTCTAATCGGTGTTTGATCTGTATTCCATCCGTGGCTTCTGTATTTGTTTTTCTTTGCGCCTCTGCGTCAATTTGAAATGGGAAATGATTTCACGGTTGATTATTTTTTCGTGAAGTAGAGTTCTTCGAGGTTCCAGGCGAGGCGGTTGGGGTCGAGGGTGGTGGGGCGGAGGTTGCCGAGGTCGCTGCGGACGGCGGCGTAGGCGCGGGCGGAGACGGTGGGAATCATCGGCATTTGATCGGCGAGGATTTCCTGGATTTCGTCGTAGTATTTGCGGCGCTGGGATTGGTCGAGGGTTTCGAGCTGCAGGTTCATGAGGTCGTCCATGCGGGCTTCCCACGGCGTGGAAGGAGTTTTCTGAAGGCGATACCATTCGTGATCGAAGGAATCGGATTTCAAAATGTTCATCGAATTGACCGGGTCAGGTGAGCCGCCCGCCCAGCCGAGCAGGATGCATTCAAAATCCTGCGATACGTCAAAGCGGTCAATGAGCGTGTTGAAATCCAGCGGCTGAAACGTGACGTTGATGCCGATTTTCTTGAGGTCTTCCTGGAAGATGACGCCGGTCTTTTGACGGCGGTCGTTGGTCGCGTTGGTGTTCAAGGTGAATTCGATGGGATGGCCGTCGGCATCCACAAGCGTGCCGTCATCGCGGTACTTGAAGCCGATTTCGGCGAGCAGGGCGCGCGCCTTGGCGGGGTCGTGCGGATACTGATGGATTTTCGGATTGTACCAATTCGTGGCGGCGCTGGAAACGAGACTGTAATTCGGTTCGCCGTGGCCACCGAGCGCGGCTTTGACGATGGCATCGCGATCGAGGGCGTAGGAAACCGCCTGGCGGAATTTCGTATTGCGAAACCATTTGAGTTTCACCGGGTCAACATGCGGCTGGCCGGTCTTCGGGTTTACCTCAGGATTTTGATTGAAGTAGATCATGTCGTGCTCGGAGCCGACGCCGAGGTCCAGCACTTTAAAACGGCCCTTGGCGGATTCTTCCTGGAAATGTTCGTATTCCTCGGGGCGGACGATTTCCTGCAAATCGGCATCGCCGTGCAGAAAGCGGAGCGAGACGGTGTTTTGGTCGGGAACGATGATGTAGATGACGGTATCGAAATAAGGGAGGCGCTGGTTTTTGCTGTCCACTTCCCAGAAGTAGGGATTGCGTTCCAGCAGGACGTATTGGCCTTGCTTGTATTCCTTGTAGCGAAATGGGCCGCAGCCGACGAGTTGATCGGGGCTGGTGTTCACGCTGTAGGCGGAGCCGAAACTTTTATTCTTTACGCTGTCGGCGAGGATGTGTTTGGGCATGATGCGCACGTCGCCAAAAAATTCGAGGAACGGCGCGTACACTTGCGGGGTGACGACGCGCACGGTGAAGTCGTCCACTTTCGTCACGGTGAAATTCGTCTTGTTCATCTGGAATTGGTCGCGCGTGACGTTGACGATCTCGGGATTATAAATCACGTCGTTCCAGGTGAAGAGCACGTCGTCGGCGGTGAGCGGCTGGCCATCGCTCCAGCGCACGCCGTGGCGAAGATGAAAGGTCCACGTTTTGTTGTCAGCGTCAACCGACCACGATTCCGCGATGCCGGGGCGCACGGTTTCTGTCGGCATATCCACATTCAACAAACCGGCGGTTGTTCGGCGATAAATATCGGAGGAAGTCGTTTCGACAGTGGTGATGGGATTGAAAGTTTTGGGGTCGGAAAAATTCGCGATGACGAGGCGTCCGCCGAGAATGCCGGGCGCGCATGGCGGAACATAGGGCGGATCGGGCAGAGGATAATTTTGGGTGGCGGCGGGACTGGCGCTTGAGCCGGGGGAAGAGGCTTTTTGGCCGCAGGCGTTCAGGAAGATGGCGAGCAGGACGGCGAGGGCGAAGGATTGAAGGTTTTTCATATCAGACGGTATTTGGGACATTGGCCTGAATCGGGACGGCGGTGCGGCAGCGCCGCCCTACCACGCGGAGGTGATATATGGAGGCGCCGGTTTGACGATCGTTAATTGAAACTGTGCATGAAATTGCCGAGGCCGCGGAGGATGCCGCTGTTGCCGTTGGGATTGTAATATTGCGTTTTGGTGCTTTCGAGATTGATCTGCACGAGCAGTCCGACGCTTTGTGAGCCGCGTCCGCTGTCGCGAATGGCATTGAAGCCGTAGCCGTAATCCAACAGCACCTGCCACGCGCCGGAATGCGAAACATAGCTGAGGCCGCCGCCGACGCCGGAGTTCCAATTACCCGGCTGTTCGAGCCCGGGAAGATAATCCACGACCGCCGTGCTGGCGACGAGATGGGCGGAAAATCGTTTCGCGGGATCGAGCGGGACGGAGTAATTGGCGTTGAAAAGGGCGAAGCGGGTGGCGCTGATTTCCTGGTAAAAATAACCGGGCAGGGTGAGGGGAAATTCGGAAGCGAGGGGGAGAAACCCACCGAGGCGATAGGCGCTGAAACGGTCGGCATTGGCGCTGTCGCCGGCGGTGATGCTTATGAGGAAGCGCTGTTTGGATTCGGGGAGCGTGTAGGCGAAGAGAGAGCGGCCCCAAAAACGATGCGAATTGGATTCGACATGGCGATCGCCATTAAAACCGTAATCGCCAGAGTTGAGGCGGAGTTCGCCTTCGTACCAAATAGAAAGTTCGAGCGCGACATCGGGAATGAGCACGGGTTCCTCGCCGCCGAAGCGCAGGCCGGTGCGGATATTGAAACTGGTGAGGTCATTGGGCAGCACGAAATTTTGCGCGGTATCGTCCCGGACGTAATCGGCGTAATGCGCTTCGCCACGGAGGATGCCGCTGAGCGGGACTTTGAAATTGGGATCGAAGAGATGATAAATGCTGGCCGAACCGGTGACACCGTGGCCGTCGAAGGATTCGGCCTTCAGGTAGCGACCCTGGCGGATTTCGTAATAGCTATCGGCAAAACCGCCACCCGCGAGGCCAATGCCGACGTCGGTGTTGGGGCCGAGCAAACCTTTAATGCCGAGTTCGGAATCCATATACACCGGCGCGATGGCGAGGCGCAGGGTGAGGTTGGAATTATCGAGGAAAGAGGGTTTGTTGTAGTAATAAAAGGCGTAGGCGGAAATCGGCGATTGGCCCTCGAACGGCTGGTTGTAACCGATCTGGATGAGCGAACGGTTCGTCGGGTCAATTTGCGCGCGGAGCAGGACGGGGCTGAAGACGCCCGCGAACAAAAGAAGGATGGCAAGCTGCCTGAATTTAAACACGCATTTTTCGTAGCGCAAAAAGGGCGGGGGGGCAAGTGGTTAATGTGGCGGTGTGGCGGTGTGGCATATAAACTCGAGAAACGGTTGAAACCCAGATTTGGCGCGCGATCGATTTTCTTCCAACGGAAAGTTTGAGGATTTCTGTCGTCCCTGCGGGACTTCGGACGGCGGAGCGGCAGCGCACAGGGAATTTGTGAATGCGCCTGATTTAGAAGTGCGCGGTTGCTTTGCGGCGGGGGCGGGCTATGATGCGTTTATGAAGACTGCGAAAAAATTATTGCATACGCGTTATCGCGTGAATGATCTCGAACGCACGGTGAAATTTTATCGCGAAGTCCTCGGATTGGCCGAGGTGCGGCGGCACAAATCTTCGCGCGGCTCGGAATTGGTTTTCGTGAAGGCGCCGGAGAGCGAGGAAACGATTGAGCTTTGTTATTATCCGCAGAGCGGGCCGGTGCAGGTGCAGGCGGACTTGACGCATCTGGCGTTTGAGGTGGACAGCCTGGAGGAATTCGGCAAGCACATCGCGTCGCTGGGCTATAGTTATTCCGATGGGCCGCATTTGCGCGAAGACGGCGGGGGGATTGCGTTTGTGGATGCCCCGGAGGGGTATGAGATCGAACTCATCCAGCGGCCCAAGGCGATGGGGCTTTGAGCAGTGCGGAGTGCGGAATGCGGAGTGTGGAATTTTGGGAAGCGCGAGATGAATGCGGTTGGCGGATTTTGAATCACTATGGTTTTTCGCGCGGGCAAATTTGAATTTTTGTTTCCGCGTCCGCGGCTGGTGATGGGCGTGGTGAATGTGACGCCGGATTCGTTTTCGGATGGAGGAAAATTTTTTGATGCGAGTGCGGCAATTTCGCATGGCGAAGCTTTGGCGCGGGAGGGCGCGGATATTATTGACGTGGGGGGCGAGTCCACGCGGCCGCACGCGGTTCCGGTGAGCGAGGCGGAGGAGTTGCGGCGGGTGGTTCCGGTGATCATGGAATTGGCGCGGCGGGTGAAAGTGCCGATCTCGATTGATACGATGAAACCGGCGGTGGCGCGCGCGGCGCTGACGGCGGGAGCGAGCATTGTCAATGACGTGGGCGCGGCGCGGGCGGAGGCGGCGATGTGGAAACTGGTGGCGGAATCGGGCGCGGGGTATATCGTGATGCACGCGCAGGGGACGCCGGAAACGATGCAGGAAAATCCACATTACGACGACGTGGCGCGGGAGGTGAAGGAATTTTTTTCTGAAAGGCTGGCGCGTTTGCAGGCGGCGGGAGTGGCGGCGGAGCAAATCGTGTTGGATATTGGAATCGGGTTTGGAAAAACGGCAAAACATAATTTGCAGTTGCTCGCGAAGCTGGAGAGTTTTAAAAGTTTGAACCGGCCACTCATGATCGGGGTTTCGCGAAAATCATTTTTGAGCAAGGCGGGCGGCGGCGCGGAAGCGGAACGATTGGCGGGCGCGCTGGCCTGCACGGCGCTGGCGGCAGAAGCGGGCGCACAATTATTTCGCACGCATGACGTCGCGGCCACGATACAAGCTTTGCGCGTGACAGAGAGTATTTTGCAACAAACATGACGGACTGGAGCTTTTTGCAGCAGGGATTTTCCCTGGCATGGCGGCCGGCGCTGGAGATCATCCTCCTCGCGGTCGGCATTTATTATGTACTGATGTTTGTGCGGGGGACGCGCGGGTGGTCGGTGGCGATCGGTTTTTTGCTGCTGATGGCGGCGACACTTTTCACTTACTGGCTCAAGCTGGATGTGATGACGTGGCTGCTGGGGAAATTTTTTCCGTTTCTCGTGTTCGCGATCCTGGTGATTTTTCAACCGGAATTGCGGCGGATGTTGTCGGAGCTGGGAAATTTGCCGCTGTTTTATACGGCGCGTGAGCAGCGGGAAAATATCGAGGTCATCGTGCAGACGGCGGAGCGGTTGGCGGAAGTGCGCATCGGCGCGTTGATCGCGGTGGAGCAGGCGATTCAACTTCAGGAGGTCGTGGAATCGGGGATCGTGGTGGATTGCGAAGCGACGCCGGAAATGTTGGAGACGATTTTTTTTCCGAACAACGCGATCCATGACGGCGGCGTGATCCTGCGCGGCGATCGCATCGCTTATGCGGCGTGCATTTTTCCGCTGACGCAGCGGCAGGATTTGAACAAGACGCTGGGCACGCGGCATCGCGCGGCGATTGGATTGACGGAGGAGACGGACGCGGTGGTGGTGGTGGTATCGGAAGAGACGGGATTAATTTCGTATGCGCATCGCGGGCAGTTGACGCGCGGGGTGAGCTTGGAAGAGTTGCGGGCATTCCTGACGTCGGTGCTGGTGAAGGATGGGAAATCGCACAAGCTGATCGTGGCATCGGGCAAGTGGCTGGGAGCGCGGCGGGGTGAGCCGCGAGCGCCGGCGGCGGCATCGCCGGCCGTGCGAAAACGGGAGGCAAAATAATGGCTTACCGCGACCTGGTTTTGCATCATTTTTGGTGGAAGCTGCTTTCGGTGCTGCTGGCGGCGTTGATGTGGCTGACGATTGAAACCGCGTTTCAAAAGGACAAATTTCTCGGTGAAACGCCGGTGGTGACGACGAGCCGCCGGATATTTCCCGCGATACCGGTGGCGCTGCTGACTTCGCCGTCCAACACGAACGATTATACGGTGGACCCGCAAACGGTGATGGTGGAATTGAGCGGCACGGCGGAACAACTGGCGAAGGTGACGGAGCGGCAGTTGCATGTGTTCGTGGATGTGAGCGACGCGGGGGAGGAAAAGCGTTTTCGGCGTTACATCCAAACGCAGGCGCCGGGGAATTTGCGGGTGGAGCGGCCGACGCAGGCGATGGCGGTGGTGGAGAGGGAAGTGAAATAAATTCAGTGCGGAGTGCGGAATGGGGGATTCGTGAATTTTTGAGTCGTTGGTTTGCGTTAATTTTTTTGGAAGAGTGAGGGACTTGAGTTTTAATTGTGAATGTTTGGATTTCGTTTAGATTATTTTTATCATGAGTGAGCCCAAAAAAATATTCGGCACGGACGGGGTGCGCGGGACGGCAAATATTGAACCGGTGACGGCGGAGACGGTGCTTAAATTGGGGCGCGCGGCGGGGCATGTTTTCAAGAATCTCGAAACGCAGTCGCGCAGCCGCGGCAAGCACAAGATCGTCATCGGCAAGGACACGCGGCTTTCGGGTTACATGCTCGAAAACGCGATTTCCTCGGGCATCCTTTCAATGGGCGTGGACGTGTTGTTCATCGGGCCGCTGCCGACGCCGGGGGTGGCGTACGTGACGCGGAGTTTGCGCGCGGACGCGGGCATCGCGATCACGGCGTCGCACAATCCTTACGACGACAATGGAATTAAATTTTTTCGCGCGGACGGTTACAAGCTGGATGACCGGATTGAGGCGTTGATCGAAGGGTTGGTTTTCAGCGGGGAGATTGAAAGCATCCGACCGACGGCGGGCGCGATCGGCAAGGCGGTGCGTATTGATGACGCGCTGGGCCGTTATATAGAATATGCGAAGGCGTCGTTCCCGCGCGGGATGACGCTGGAGGGGATGCGGGTGGTGGTGGATTGCGCGCATGGGGCGGCGTATAAATCCACGCCGTGCGTGTTGCGCGAGCTGGGCGCGGAAGTGATCGTTTATGGCAATCAGCCGGACGGCACGAACATCAACAAGAATTGCGGCTCGATGCATCCGGAACAGATGTGCGAGAAAGTGCGCGAGCATCAGGCAGATATTGGCATCGCGCACGATGGGGATGCGGACCGGGTTTTGTTGTGCGACGAAACCGGGACGATGATTGATGGCGATGACATCATGGCGGTGGCGGCGCGCGACATGATGGCGCAAGGGCAGTTGGCGGAGAAAACGGTGGTGGCGACGGTGATGAGCAATAATGGATTGGACGTGTTCATTCGCGAATGCGGGGGCGAGGTGATCCGCACGGCGGTGGGGGACAAGAACGTGATAGATGAGATGTTGCGCAACGGATATAATTTCGGCGGGGAGCAGAGCGGGCATTTGATTTTCCGCGATTACAGCAGCACGGGCGACGGGTTGGTGTGCGCGTTGCAGATTTTGCGCATCATGAAATCGGGGGATGAAAAGTTATCGAAGCTGGCGCATTGCTGGACGCGGTTTCCGCAGTTGGTGACGAACGTGCGGGTGCGGGAGAAGAAGCCGTTTGATCAGTTGAATGGGATTTTGAAGTTGGTGGGCGACGCGGAAAAAGACATCGGCGCGCAGGGCGGGCGGGTGTTGCTGCGTTATTCGGGAACGGAACCGAAGGCGCGGTTGTTGATTGAGGGGCGCGATTTGGCGGTGTTGGAGAAGCATACGAAATTGATTTGCGATGCGTTGAAGCAGCAGGTGGGGGTGGTTTCGTAGGGTGGGGAAAATTGTTGGAGATTGATTTGGGTTAATATTCATCACTGACGCCTTTATGAACCCATTTTGGTTAAATCATATTGTCTCTGCCTGCCCTCTTAAAATCGAACATGTGCAGTGGCATGATCCTCAACTTACGATTGGGGGAAGCAGTTGGGGTTTCAATACTATTGTCCCTTGGCGCTTGATTGACGCAAAAAAAATGATCGTCGGTTCTGATGATGAGGGTTTTGAGAATGCTATCAAAACTTTAGTGGGAATTCAAATCATTGACTGCACCACGCATGAGAGATGTAAAAACGATCCTTGTTTTGTGCTCTCTAATGGACACCAGTTGGAGTTTTTTTCCACGACCACATTAGAACCGTGGACAATGAAATTACCCAAACCACCAATTCTTGTCGCATCACCTGGTGATCCAAAATGGGCAAATTGATTTTAGTGCCAATAAAAAATAAACGGTGGGAAGGCTTATCGGCTATGAGTGCGACCCAAGGAAACAAGTTCGCCTATCTCAACCTGAACAGCCAAATGCGTTGCCCGCCTTACCTTCGTTTTCCACTAATTCAGGGGAACATCAGTGATGAATTTACGTCAGTATGGTCTCTAAGCCCTTGGTGATCCTTTACTATCATGTTTTGATTTATGAAGTTAGACCTTTATAAAATCGTTCGATTTGTTTTAGTCGTACTTGTGTCGTTGGTAGTCGTTATTATATTTGGATTGTCGATCCATGAGCATAATTTTTATTCTCTCGACGATGCGTTAGACAGCTTGCGTAAAGGTGAAGTTAAGATGGGAAGTATGGATTGCCCGGTACAGCCACGATCCGTTACACGAATTTATTTAAATAACAGCGAGGTCGAATACCGCACTTTTTTGTGCCGAGATTCTTCGGGAACTTTGATTCTATATTTTGGCAACGATTTTCCGAATACAAAAAATGGCGACTTCAAACTGTTTGGGGCGTGTTTTTTTCCTGCCGAAGGCCGCAAATATGATTACAAAGAGCGTTGGTTTTTTTGTGACACGAATCGGATGGCGAACTATATCGCATGCTCCATGAAGGTGAATGGGACAATACAAACCAACCAAAGCGCGCGTGATGCCGAAGAATCGAACACTGGAACGCCTTCTCGGCAATAAACATGGCACAAGGAAGCGAGACTCGCCTACTTTAATCTGAACAGCCAAATGCCTTGCCCGCCGCGCGGATGTGCTGGTTAACTCGAGGATTAGGAGAAATTTAGCTGTTTTGCGATGAATAAATCTGAGTTGGAAATTAAGGATTTGATACTCGGCGCTTTTGCTGATGAATCCATCGAGGTCATAAATTTGAAGCATCAGGATTGTGTTATTGTCAGATCGCAACTGATAAGTTTACAAGATTCGGATGTTAAAAAGCTCCTTCCTATCGTTCTTATAGATTTATTGGAAACGCATACCAATAATTACGCAAACCCGGAAGATAGCGATGCGGTTATTAGGCTGCTAACTCCGGTCGGTTTGATGCTGAATGAAGAATCCAATGAAGAGATGGGATTAACTAAAGCCGAAGAAGAGTATTTGGCCGAAGGACAAGCGAAATTATATTCACTTTTTTCATCCAAACAGGCGGCTGCAATAGCCGTATGGCTTGAAACCGCTCAAGATTGGATGGATTTATTGTTTTGCCGCGATCAAATTAAGACGGCTTATGGTTACTGGTCGAAAAGGGCTGAGTCTTGAATTTCGGCGCGAGACCGCATGGATCACCTTCGCTGTCCACTAATTCGCGGGAAGATCAGTGATGAATTTACGTCAATATTTATCCCTGAGCCCTTTTATGAGATGCTCGCCTGGGCTCGCCTCGCGGTGCTCGATATAGTTTTTATTTTGGGGTTTTGACCCAGGGTTTCGCCGAGGACGGCGCAACCTTGGGCTTTGTTGCGGAACCTGCTTCGCGGTTCTCGGAGGGGAGTGCGGTAGGGTTTATGGGGCGTTAGATATGGGGAGAATTGGGGCTCGCGGGTACGCTCTCCCTCCCATTTTTTTTCTGATGGATGCTCGCCTGGGCTCGCCTGGGCTCGCCTCGCGGTGCTCGATATGGTTTTTATTTTTTTGGTTTTGACCCAGGGTAGCGCCGGGGTCGGCGCAACTCTGGGCTTTGTTGCTGAACCTGCTTCGCGGTTCTCGGAGGGAGCTTTAAAATGACTTTGTGCCGCTCCGATGGAGCTTGGTGGTTGGGCTTTGATATTATAAACATGACGCTCCTAGCGGAGCTTATGAATTGCAATCGGGTTGTTCGGAGCGTGTGAGTCCAAAAAAAGCTGTTCCGCACAAGATCAGGTTCCAAATGGTTGGCTCAGGAACTAAATTGGGTGAGAATGCTACATCATCTAATTCCAACACACTTGGAGGGACGCCCATAGGGGGCTGCTCCGTGAAACTCAGTTGCTGCTCTTGACCTGCAAAAGTTGATATATCACCTCCGTACTCAGTGTAATTAGCAAAAGTAGCCAGCGGAACTATTTGAATCGTTTGATCGCCAATAGAAATATTTAATAGGGAAACGCCAGAACCCGTCAAATCCACAGTTAAAGAATGGCTGCCCATTGGAATTATAGCGGTTTGACTTAAGGTTGCCACATCTCCTGCCCCTCCAAACAAAAACACGCTGTAGTCTCCTTGTATAGGAGCAAATCCGGAAACAGCAGAATCAACAATGGATATTACCGTTCCGCCGGTGCTAAAAAAATCATATCCAACCATAGAATTTGCGCTCCACTTTGGAAATGCATTTAAAGACGAAATGGCTGCATTTGGAGGAGTGCCTGACGGGATATTCGCCGACTCGAAATCAAGATTACCGAATGTTCCCTGAGCATCTGCGGATGTGATTGCAAGCGCCAAAAGAACAAGAATGATTATTGGAGTGTATAACCGCATCATAAAATATTAGTTGATCAAGGTCCACCGCCTTTTAGGCGTGTAAATCCAAAAAAAACTGTTCCGCACAAGATCAGGCTCCAAACGCTTGGTTCAGGAACGGAATTGGGTGAAAAAACAATGGAATCAACCTCCCAATTATTAGGTCCTTCAAGCGCTGAAAATTCGAGTTCTCCGGTTTGGCCGGCAAACGCTGAAATATCGCCGCCATATAAAGTATAATTGGGCCCTTGCGACAGCGCATAATAAGAAATATCGTGTCCCTCAAATGAGAGCAAAAACGAACCGGCGTCTGATATTGGGCTGCTCTCAAATTCAATTGACTCGGACCCGGCAGGGATAGTGCCGGTTTGCCGAATAGATGCGTCTGAAGCCGTAACGCCGCCCTGTATAAGCGCACTGAATCGACCGCTTATCGCGGTGAAAATTGTGGGGCCGGTAGTGCCTAATAAACCGACGTATGTTTCTCCCGTAGATATCTGTTCGTAGGTAGTCTGAGATTGCGGCACACTCTGTCCCTGTTCATTGCCATAATAGATCGTCCACCCCGGAAAGGCGACTGTTGTTGAATAAAACCCTGGCGGCGAGGATGGTTGAATTGCAGGAAACGCTCCTTCAAAATCTAAGTTCTGAAAAGCTTCTTGAGCATTTCCGCGCGCGATTATAGATATCGAAAGAACCGCGATGATTGCTGGAATGTATAACCTCATCCTTAAAATATTAGTTGATCAATCTCGGCCGCCTTTCTTGCGCGTAAATCCAAAAAACGCCGTTCCGCACAAGATCAGGCTCCAAACCCCTGGCTCAGGAACTAAGTTGGGTGAAAATTGAATGTCGTCTATGGTTGCTGCACCGATCCCGCTAGGAAATCCCGGCTCTGTAAAGGCCAATTGATCGAGTTCTCCCGCAAATGCGGAAATATCTCCCCCATAAACTGTATAGATAGAATTATCATATAGCGGAACCATATTTATCAGATTGCCGTTTATTGTCGTCTGAAGCCCGAAAGCATCATCTTGAATGTCAACCAATAAAGACTTGCTTTCAAATGGAACAACCCCGGTTTGCATGAGGGAAAAAGCAAAACCATTGCCACCTGAAATATAGGCGCTGAAGCTGCCTTGAAGTGGCGGCGGCAAGGAGCCAGAGCCTAATTCATTATCATTCACCGCGATGAGCGGGGAGCCCAAAGCTAGGGCATCGTAATAAACCTGCGTAAGAGATTGCGTTCCAAAAGAAGCCTCCGTTTCGGTCGCGCTCCACCCAGGAAATGCATTGACGATAGGAATTTGCGTGACACGCGAATCCCCAGCGACATTGGCTGACTCGAAGTTCAAGTTTCTAAATGTGCCTTGGGCATTTGCGGACATCGCCGCAGCCGTTAAGAGAACAAGAATGATTATTGAAAGGTATAACCTCATCCTTAAAATATTAGTTGATTAAGCTAAGCCTTTTTTTAGGCGCCTGACGCCAAAAAAAGCTGTTCCGCACAAGATCAGGCTCCAAATGTTTGGCTCAGGAACTAAATTAGGAGAGAATTGAATATCATCGAGAATGCCAGCATTGTTTGGAAGCGCTGTAAATGCCAACAATCCTGTATCTCCTGCAAATGTAGATACGTCACCCGCTACTACGTCGTAGTTTGCAGTCGAACCAAGCTTGAATAATGAAATCGGTTGACCAGCGAACGAAACCTGAAAACTCGAAAATGAATCAGCAAAAAATATAATAGATTTTACGTCGGATGGAATTTGTCCGGATTGGCCGATGGAGGCACTCTCTGGTGCACTAGCAGAGGAACCTTGAAGTCCTACTGAATAACTTCCTTGAAGAATCGGTTCAGACGATCCGGGCCCTTGCAAGCTGATGGCTGCGGCACCCAGGCTAACAGTATTATACACAACTTCATTTCCATTGAAAGTTCCGCTTTCACCTGTCCAGCCTGGTAACGCGTCAGCAATCGGAACTAAGCTATTTACCGGATTTAACGGTGTCACCGGATGCTCAAAATCAAGGTCTATAAATGTTCCTTGAGCATTTCCGCGCGCGATTACAGAAATCGAAAGAACCCCGATGATTGCTGGAAGACATAACTTCATGTTTAAAATATTAGTTGATCAATCTCGGACGCCTTTCTTGCGCGTGAGTCCAAAAAAAGCTGTTCCGCACAAGATCAGGCTCCAAACGCTTGGCTCAGGAACTAAATTGGGTGAAAATTGAATATTGTCCAATACCATCCCGCCAAGCTTATTTGCACTAAAGTCAGCGGTAAATCGCAATTCATCCGTTTGACCTGCAAAAGCAGAAATATCCCCGATGTATTCGACATAACTTCCCTGTTGAGATTCTGGAACGACCGGAATATTTTGACCGCCTAGCATTACGGACCATCCTGGCCCCGTTGGCGGTGCAGCGGTGAAGATAATTGAGCGGCTCCCGCTCGGTATAAGACCTGTTTGAGCGATAGAGGCGGTAGAAGCCCCATTAACTCCGTTCAAACCGGCTTGTAGCACCACCGTATACTGATTTCCCGGAATAACCCCTCCAACTGGACTATTTTGGTCAAGGAGTGCCACTTCGACACTTCCGGTGGAAAGATTATTGTAGAGTAACGAGTTTTGTTGTGAACTCCCAAAATATGCTGACCAGCCAGGAAGGGCTTCTACAACTGGAACAAACGAGCCGTTTGGAGTTCCTTGAGGAATTGCCGCTGAGGCAAAATTTAGATTTTGGAATGAGCCTTGAGCATTTCCGCGCGCGATTACCGATATCGAAAGAACCGCGATGATTGCTGGAATGTATAACCTCATCCTTAAAATATTAGTTGGTCAATCTCGACTCGTAAAGGGGTCAGGGATGAATAAGTGAATAGGTTCATTTCTGTGCCAAGCGGATGGCATTGGCAGCGGTGCGCCAATGTCCGATTTGTAATCGTTCAGTTATCCAACGCCAATTCATCGTTGTTTCTGCCCGCAATCGGACAGCCAGTTTTCAGTTTGAGCGTGTCGGTTTTTTGTCGCAAGTCAAATTACGACGATCCTTGTTGTCCCGCACGATGTCTCACGACGGTTCCCGCGATTTATTATCTCAATATTATCCCTGACCCCTTTTAAGAGATGCTCGCCTGGGCTCGCCTCGCGTTGCTCGATATAGTTTTTATTTTTTTTGGTTTTGACCCAGGGTAGCGCCGAGGACGGCGCAACCCTGGGCTTTGTTGCGGAACCTGCTTCGCGGTTCTCGGAGGGGAGTGCGGTAGGGTTTATGGGGCGTTAGATATGGGGAGAATTGGGGCTCGCGGGTACGCTCTCCCTCCCCATTTTTTTGTGGATGGATGCTCGCTTGGGCTCGCCTCGCGTTGCTCGATATGGTTTTTATTTTTTTTGGTTTTGACCCAGGGTAGCGCCGGGGACGGCGCAACCCTGGGCTTTGTTGCGGAACCTGCTTTGCGGTTCTTGAGGGGAAATGCGGTGGGGTTTATGGGGCGTTGGGTGTAGGGAGAATTGGGGCTCGCGGGTACGCTCTCCCTCCCATTTTTTTTGGCGATTGGTTGGTGGGTGTGGTGGTGGTGTGGTTACGGTTTTCTTTCGTCGCTGGTGGGCGGGTGGTTCTGTGACGGAGAAGCAACGCAGCCAGCGCCTGTCAGAACTTCAGTTTCACAAGGAAGCTGACGCGGACACGTGAACATAGCCACTGGTCACCCCGGTCACGGTATCGCCGCTAAACTCAATGGTCCAGTGTCCCCAGCCGTGGCTGCCATGCGGAATACCCCAAACGGCAGTGTGGCAATGGTCAATATCGCCCTCGGGTCGCTCAGACCTTGGCTGACCGAGCAAGGCATAGACTTGCTGCCGGCTCATGCCGGGTTTCACTTGTTCGTAGGCGGCCTGAGTCGCTTTGGTGCTTGGATTGGGCGTGCTGCATCCTGATGTTGATGCAATAATCAAAAACGCAAGAATGATGTATTTCATAAACCTCACAAACTTATCTGGGATTTTCCATTGGTTTCTGGCCCACGACGAGTGCGAACCTCTGGTGGTGATTTTGCTTTTGCTCCCGGGATTTGCAAGTCTTTTTGACGATGGGCGCATCTCTCTATTTTGATGAGCAAGCGCTGGAATTCACCGTTGTGACGTTACGGAGCGATGTCTGGAGTTTGGTCCAAACAAATAGGAGCACCCTGAAGGGGCGCGGGAAAATTATGGCGTCAAACGCATTAAATCATATTGGTGAGGTCCGCCGTCCCTGCCGGGACGGATTATTTTGTTTGGACGCCGTTTCGGGGATGGTATCCCCGGTTAATGTCCGGCAACCCTCCAGATTGCAAGAAACTGAGATGCGCCCTTTGACGATCTATTCTCGGTTTTTCTTTGGCGGAGGAAACTTTCTGTTGATATGTGTGACTTGCCGCACACTTTTCCGCTCCACGCGAAGAGGCCGTGGTTTTCGCCGGGGAGAGGAGTAATGCGTGTGATCGTGGCGGGGTTGCGCGCGATTGTGGCTGGCGTGGCGGGGAAAAAGGCGGGGAGGGACATTTTTTTGAGGGGGGGAATCCAGAGCGGGGATTGGATTGGCTGTTGATGTCCGGGCGGCTTTGCATTAGGCTTGGCGGACTATGACGTTGACGGAAAAAATAATGGCGCGTGCCAGCGGCAAGGCGAAGGTCGAGGCGGGTGATAATGTGTGGGTCAGCGCGGATGTGTTGATGACGCATGATGTCTGCGGGCCCGGGACGATCGGCGTCTTCAAACGCGAGTTCGGCAAGACGGCGAAGGTTTGGGACAAGCAGAAAATTGTCATCATCCCGGACCATTATATTTTCACGGCGGATTCCAAGTCGAATCGCAACGTGGATATCCTGCGCGATTTCGTGAAGGAACAGGGGTTGCCGTATTTTTACGACGTGATTGATGACGCGAATGGGCATTGGGTTTTTGATCCGGCGAAGGGAATGTTGAATCGTCAATACGGCTCGAATTACGCGGGCGTTTGTCACACGGCGCTGCCGCAAAAAGGCCATACGCGTCCGGGGGAAATTTTGTTCGGCACGGATTCGCACACTTGCATGGCGGGGGCGTTCAATGAATTCGCCACGGGTATCGGCAATACGGACGCGGGTTTCGTGATGGGCACGGGGAAGTTGTTGCTCAAGGTGCCGGAGACGATGCATTTTCGGCTCGAAGGAAAATTGCAGCCGGGCGTCATGGCGAAGGATGTGATTTTGCATTGCATCGGCGAGATCGGTTTTGACGGCGCGACGTATCGCGCGATGCAATTTGACGGCGCGGGCGTGAATAGTCTTTCGATGGACGACCGCATGACCATCGCGAACATGGCGATCGAAGCGGGCGGTAAGAATGCGATGTTCGAGTTCGATGCGCAGACGCAGGCGGCGGTGGATTATCGCTGCAAACTGAACGGGACGAAGGCGAATTACGAGCCCGTGTTTCGCGACAAGGACGAGAAGTTTGTTTACGAATTGGTCGTTGATTTGTCGAAGCTGGAACCCACCGTGGCGTGTCATCCTGATCCGGGCCAGCGCAAGAAGGCGAAGGAAATGGGCGACACGAAACTCGACCGCGCCTACATAGGTTCCTGCACCGGCGGCAAGACGAGCGACTTTTTGGAGTTCGCGCGGGTGTTGCGCGGCAAGCACGTGAAGATTGATACGTTCGGCGTGCCGGCGACGCCGGAGATCGTTCACGATTTGCAGACGGCAAAGTGGGGCGACCAAACCGTGTGGCAGATTCTTTTGGCAGCGGGCGTGCAGATGACGGAGAACGCGGGTTGCGCGGCGTGCCTCGGCGGACCGGTGGATACTTTCGGCCGCATGAACTCGCCGATGAAGTGCATCAGCGCCACGAACCGGAATTTTCCCGGCCGCATGGGGCATAAGGAATCGCAAGTGTTTCTCGCATCGCCGGCGACGGTGGCCGCGAGCGCGATCACTGGGAAAATCACTGACCCGCGCGAATACTGGAGTTGAACCGGTGCGGAGTGTGGAATGATGAGAGGCGCACGGTTGATTTCTGTGCGCTGTGTTGTTTAAGCGGAGGCTTTCAACTTTTTTAATTCTTGGATCGCGAAAAGATTGATGGATGGTGTGAAAAGGGAATTCTTGCGCTCGTGCTGGGAATCCTGGTGTTTGGACCGCTGGCTTTTGGAGCGCACGCGGCGGCGCAATTTTTTGTCCTGCAAGGTTTGACCATCGGCGTGCTCGGGCTGTGGCTGGCGCGCGTGTGGATTGCGGAACGGCCGCAATTTCTTTGGCCACCGATTTGTGGGGCGGTCGTCGCCTTCATGGGTTACGCCATTGCGCGCTACTGCACGGCGGACATCGAATATGTTGCGCGGCAGGAATTGTTGCGCGTCCTCGTTTACGGTTTTCTTTTCTGCGCCGTCGTCAATAATTGCCACCGGCAGGAATCCACCCAGGTCATCGCGCTCACGCTTTTGTTTTTGGGAATGTGCATCGCTGCCTACGCGTGCTTTCAATTTTTCACGAAGTCGCAACGCATCTGGAATTTCGTCGAAACGAGTTATGCGGGGCGAGGCAGGGGGACGTTCATTTATCCGAACCATCTCGCGGGATTTTTGGAAATGCTGTTTCCGATCGGCATCTGTTACGTGGTCATGGGGCGGCTGGGGCACGTGACGAAAATATTTTTAGGCTACGCAGTGGTGGTGATGCTAGCGGCAATCGGGGTCACGCTTTCGCGCGGCGGCTGGCTGGCGACATCGCTGGAGTTGATGTTGCTGTGCGGACTATTGCTGGCGCAACGGGATTTTCGCCTGCATGGCTTCGTGATGCTCGCACTGCTGGTGGTGGGAGCCGCCATTGTGATCCCAAGCGTGGTCGTGCATACGCGCATCGCACGAACCGTGCAAAGCGGCAAGCCGGATGACCTGCGCCTGGCGCTTTGGCAATCTGCGGCGGAAATGTGGCGCGATAATTTATTATGGGGCGTGGGCCCGGGACATTTCGACTACCGCTTTTCCGCGTATCGCCCGGTGGTGGTGCAACTTCGTCCCGACCGTGTGCATAATGACTACCTCAATGCGCTGGTGGATTACGGCATCATTGGCACAGCCATCGTTGCGGTGGCGTGGATATTATTGGCGTGGGGAATTCTCAAGACCTGGCGCACGGTGCGCGGCGGACGCGACGATTTTTCGCGAAAGAAAAGCAATAAATTCGCCCTGCTGATTGGAGCGTCGGTCGGTCTCGTGGGAATCCTGTTTCACTCCCTGCTCGATTTCAACATGCAACTGCCCGCGAACGCCATCCTCGCCGTCACATTGATGGCGTTGTTGAGCAGCCAATGGCGGTTCGAGACTGAACGGTTTTGGTTTCGCTCGGGTGTGATTTTGAAAATCGTGGCGAGCATTATTTTGCTGGCGGGCATCGGTTACCTCGGCATGACCGGCTGGCGTGGGGCGCGCGAAACGGCGAGTTTATATCGCGCCCGGCGTCTTGGCCAGCCGCCGCAACAATTCACCTACGCGATGATCAAGGCCTACGAAGAGGCTTATCGCATAGACCCGATGAATTTCGAGACGGCCCACACACTCGGCGAATGCTATCGGTTGAAGAGTTGGAACGGCGACGATGATTACGTGGTTCTGGCCAAGAAAGCGATGGGTTGGTATCAGCGGGGAATGAAACTCGATCCTTACGACCAATACAACTGGCTCAACTATGGGATGTGCCTGGATTGGATCGGCGGGGCGGATGCCGGGGCGAAAGAAGATTCGAACGTCTATTATAAGCGCGCCATGGACCTGGATCCGAATGGATTTTTCACGATTGCGAATATCGGCTGGCATTATTCGCAGACGGGCGATCTGGCGGCGGCGCGGACCTGGTTTTGGCGTTCGCGGCAGTTGAACCCCTCCCAAACCGAAAACAAAATGACTTACGAATACCTGCCAATCCTCGAACGCCGCATGGAGGAAAACGCGGAAATGTATAAAAGGCCGTGATTTAGGCCTGAAAATTAAGTTGCGGCGCCGGTGAGAAAACCGTAAGATTTTTGATATTATTCGGTTGACATCCCTTGGATGGGAAGCTAAACCTTTAACATACGTAGTATGCGAGAATTACAACCTGAAAACGCCAGGATCAACTATGACAAAAACTAACTCTTTTACCCACAAACTGCTCGCCGGCGCTGTTGCGCTGGCAATGGTCGCCTTGGCGGCCTGCGCCAACGCCGAAAACGTCCCTCAATACGCCACCGTCGTCCGTTTGGATGGCCAGGCGCGTTACTCTACGGACAACAACAAGACGTGGTCGCCGTTGAAGCTGGGCGATGTGCTCAAGCCCGGTTCCGTGATTCAAACCGCGGAAAAATCCAGTGTGGACATCGTCATGGGTGATGCTCAAGAGGGTGCCACCATTGGCACGTCTCGTCCTTCGCCAATCAGCACTGGCGGAGCTGGCAGTGGCGACAGCGGCCCCAAGGCCAACATCGTGCGCATTGATGCAAGCTCGGTTCTGGCGGTTGATAAGATGACGCTCGACAAGACTGGCATGGATGAAGTTTCCGAAACCCAGTTGGATCTTCGCGCTGGCAAAATCTTCGGCAACGTCAAAAAACTCTCTGCTGCTTCCCGTTATGAAGTGAAACTTCCGAACGGCGTCGCTGGTATTCGCGGCACGAGCTACATCCTGAACTCTGACGGTTCCGTCTGGGTCTTGACCGGTCAGGTGATCATCACCTACGTCTCTCCGACGGGCGCTGTGATGACTCAGACTGTCTCTGCCGGACAATCCTTCACGCCTCCGAGCGTTGCTGGCGGAACTGGCACCGTGCAAACCATTCCTCCTACGGAATTGGCTAACTTGATCGCGGGCGAACCTGGTGTTCCTGCTCCGACCGGGGGCCCTACAATTAGTTATACGCCGAACGGCACGTTGATTCACATTTCGCCCGACTAGGATTGGGCCAAAGATAGTTGATCTTTAAAAGACCAGAGCGGCCTTGTGTTGCTCTGGTCTTTTTGTTTACTTTTATAAAGTGAAGATTGGCGTTCTCAAACATGCCCCCGTCTGGATCGCCGCGGTGGTAATTGCTTTCACTTGCGTAGCACAATCCATCCGCCATGATTTTATCGAACGGCTTGAGCGGATGACCTTTGATTGGCGCGTTCGTCTGGCCGCCAGGCATTCTCCCGTTGTTTCCTCCCAACTCGGCTTCGTTTACATTGATGATGATACGATTGATTTGATTAATAACGGTTTTTTGGGCCAAAAATATGGTTTATATTGGCCGCGCCATATTTATGGCCGTGTGATCCGTGAGTTGCAGCGGGAGGGAGCCTCGGTCGTTGCATTCGACATCCTGTTTGGCGGGCTGCGGCCTGACCATGCGCCGGTCTTTATGGCCGATGGCACGGAACTGGGTTCTGATGCCTATCTGGCGTTGCAGATGAAACTCGCGAGCAACGTGGTGATCGCCTCGACTGAGAAAGTCATTCCCCCGCCGCTGTTTCGCACCAATGCCCTCGCTTTAGGTGATATTTCTGCCGAACAGGACGCCGACGGGATACTGCGCCGGGTCCGGGCCTTTCACGTCTATCACAAATGGAATCGCGTGCTTCAAGCGCTGGAAGATGATCCCGAATTTGGCGTGAATCTCAGCCAGGCAATCGTGGAGAGCAATAAAATAATCCTGCCCCGCGCGGGTGGGGATGAACTTCCCCCGGTGCCCCTGTATGGTGATGGGAACATTGATCTTACCGATTTTGTCGGAAACAAAACTAATTTATTCAGAGGTCCCCGCTATCAAAAGGCATTCACCTCCGAGCGCCGCTGGACCATGGGAATCGTTCTCGCCGCTCACGAATTGGGTTTGGATCTCGACCAGGCAAAAGTGGACCTTCCGGGTGGCAAAATCACATTTTCCGGAACGAACGGTGTGAAGCGGATTTTGCCGGTGGACAAGGATGGCTATTTTTACATTGACTGGTGCCTTCCCGTGTTGAACGACAACCGCCTCACGAAGGAATCATTTGAGGCCCTGCTTGGCCGCGACCAGGAGCGAATGTCGGGTGATACCAACCGCTACGCCAAATACAAACGGACCAAGGACTGGCGGGGCAAACTCGTGATGATCGGTTCCAGCGCCACCGGCAACGACCTCACCGACCACGGCCCCACGCCGCTGGAAAAAGACACGCTGCTCGTCAGCGAACATTGGAACGTGGCAAACTCCATCCTGACCGGGCGATTCATTCACAAAAGTTCCCTGCCGATAGACATGTTCCTGATTATTGTCATGGGAATTCTTGCGGCGCAGTTGACGTGGAGTCATCGCGGTCAAATTCTCGTGGCAACGGCGTGGATATTTCTTTGCATCGTATTTTATCTTTTGCTCGCGGTTTTTGCTTATGTGCAATTTCGCTATTGGGTGCCGTTGGTGCTTCCACTGATGGGGTCGCTATTGGTGACCCACTTCTCCTTGCTCGGTTATTTGGTTTTGTTCGAGCAAGCCGAGCGGCGCCGCGTTCGTTCGGTTTTCACGAAAGTGGTTTCGCCGGATGTCGTCACCGAATTGCTCAAGACTGAAAAGCTTTCACTCGAAGGCGCCAAGCGCACCGTCACCGTTTTCTTCAGTGATATTCGCGGTTTCACGGAAATGACCGACGTCAATCGCGACAAGGCTGCCGACTATATTCGGGACAATAAACTTACGGGAGACGCCGCCGAGGAGATCGAGGACGCTCAGGCCCGCGAAACTCTGGCGACCGTCAATCTGTATCTCAAAGTCATCGCCGACGTGGTGCTCAAACACGGCGGCACGGTGGATAAATTCATTGGCGACTGCGTCATGGCATTCTGGGGCGCGCCGGTGCAGGACCAGCATCACGCGCTGCATTGCGTCCGCGCGGCGGTGGATACGCAACGTGCCGTCTATCGTTTGAACCAGGAACGCGAAGCCGAAAATCGCCAGCGCGAAGGCCACAATTTCATGCTTGCCGCCGAAGGCAAACCGCTCGTGCCGCTGCTGCCGATTTTAGTCGTCGGAACCGGCATCAACACCGGCTCGGTGACGGTTGGATTGATGGGTTCGGATGAGCGCGTCAATTATACCGTGTTCGGCCGGGAAGTGAATTTGGCCAGCCGTTTGGAAACGGTTTCGGGACGCGCGCGCGTCATCATCAGTGAAGCGACGCTTGCGGAAATTATTCAGGACGATGCCACCCTCGCGCTTTCCTGCCTGCCGTTGCCGCCGGAGAAAGTGAAAGGCATCCGCAATCCCGTGCGCATCTATGAAGTGCCGTGGCGCGAAGCGGACATGGCGCCGGCGCCGACGGAACCAAAAACCGAAGCGTATAACACCGGTTATTTCAACGCGGGCGATACTTCCACTTCCACCTCCGATACCTCCACGACCATTTTTAGGTAGGCATCGGCGGCTGATTTGCTAGGGTTTCGCCATGCGCACGGTCATTTATCCCGGCAGCTTCGATCCACTCACCAATGGCCATCTTGACGTGATCCAGCGCGCAGCGAAATTATTTGATCGCGTCATCGTGGCCGTGGCGAAAAACGACAGCAAACATCCGCTGTTCACGATGGCCGAGCGGCGCGACCTCGTGGCGAGTTGCGTGAAACACTTGCCGAACGTCGAAGCGGATACCTTCGAGGGGTTGCTCGTAAATTTCGCCGATAAGCATTCGGCAGAGGCGATTATCCGCGGTTTGCGCGCCGTTTCGGATTTTGAATTTGAATTTCAGCTCGCCTTGATGAATCGTAAGTTGAACGAAAGGGTTGAAACCATTTTCATGATGCCGAAAGACACCTACACCTTCCTCAGTTCGCGGCTCGTCAAAGAAATCGCGCGCCTCGGCGGGGATGTGGGGACGTTCGTGCCGCCGCTGGTCAAGGCGGCGCTGACGGCGCGTCTGTCCGGCTCGGAAAAATAACCGTGAGGTCGTTATGCCGTTATTAATTAATTTGCGTCATGTCGAAGACGATGGCTTGGAGCTGAAAGGCAAATTGCCCGCCAGCGAACTGGAGTTGGATGGGATAGACGAGTTGATCAAGGCGGAGAAGCCGCTCCACTATGATTTGGAAGTCCAAAAGCTGGAAAAAAGCGTGCTTGCGCAGGGAGATTTATCCCTGACGCTGCGTTGCGAATGCGTGCGCTGCTTGAAACCCTTTGATTATCAACTGGAACTGGAAGATTGGGCGTGCCTTTTGTCGCTGGAAGGCGATGATCAAGTGCCCATCACAAACGATTGCATAGACTTGACGCCTGCCATACGCGAAGATATTCTCCTTGGGTTTCCGCAGCACCCGTTGTGCAAACCGGACTGTGGCGGATTAGCTAAAAAAGTAATTGGCAAAAAGAAAAAGACTGGCGACGCCGGGCAGGAGGAGATTCCCTCAGCCTGGAATGAGCTTAATAAACTAAAATTTTAAAGAACTATGGGTGTCCCTAAACGCAAACCATCGAGAAGCCGCATGCGCCAGCGCCGGGCTTATAACAGTGTCATGACCCTGCCGCAACTGAGCACTTGCCCGCAATGCGCCGCGCCGTACATCCCTCACCGGGTCTGTCCGGCCTGCGGTTTCTACAAGGGACGTCAGATTCTCACCATCACTGCCGGAGCCTGATCTTTTTGCGAGATGGCGGAAGCTAGCGGTAAACTTCCGCGCTCTCTCCATTTATGCGAATCGTAGTGGATGTCATGGGTGGCGACCACGGTTGCGGGGTTGTCATCGAAGGCGTCAAACACGCGCTTGAAGCGGATGCGAGCATTACCCGCCTTTTCCTCGTCGGCAACGAAACGGAAATTCGCGCGGCCAGCCAAACCGCTGGCCTGAGCGACAACCGCGTGGAGATCGTCCATGCCAGCGAAGTCCTCACGATGGCGGACAAGCCCCTCGAAGGCATCCGCCGCAAAAAAGATTCCTCGATGGTTCGCGCCATCGAACTCGTGCGCGAAGACAAGGCGGATGCCGTCATCTCTCCCGGCAACACCGGCGCGCTCGTCGCCGGTTCCATGAAATTGCGCCGCCTCGAAGGCGTGGAACGCCCGGCCATCGCCGCGCGCATGCCCTCGCGCACGCGCGACTTTGTGCTCATTGATGCCGGCGCGAATCCACTTTGCGAACCCTCCCATCTCGCGCAATTCGCCGTGATGGGCAGCGCCTACGCCCGCGAAATTCTCGGCCAGAAAAATCCGCGCGTCGGCGTGCTCAGCAACGGCTCGGAAGAATCCAAGGGCAACGAACTCACTCGCGGCGCGGCGCGGTTGTGCTCGCAACTCGATTTGAATTTCATCGGTTACGTCGAGGGATTTCATTTGTTTGAAGACGCGGTGGATGTCGTCGTGACGGACGGCTTCACCGGCAATGTCGTTTTAAAAACCGCCGAGAGTCTGGGCTACGCGATGATGCATCTGCTTCGTGGCGCGTTGACCAAAACTCCCGTGCGCAAATTCGGCGCGATGCTTTCGCGCGGCGCGTTTTATGAATTAAAACAGCGTCTCGATCCTGAAGTTTACGGCGGCGCCGTGTTGCTCGGTCTCAACGGCATCGTTATCAAGACCCATGGCTCCTCCCGCGCCCGCGCGGTGATGAATGCCATTCGCGTGGCGGCGGAACAAATCCGCCACGACATCAATCAAAAACTTATTTTAGAAATCGCGCGAGCCAACCAGAAGCTCGCCGCCGCGTCCGAGACACCTTGATCGCGGCAATAAACTCTTCCCAATGACCCAATCCAAAAAGTTCAAAAACCCCCGCGCCAACCATGATTTCAAAGGGCGCACTTGTTCCATCACCGGCGTCGGCTCCTATGTCCCGTCACGCGTCGTGACCAATGCCGACCTGGAAAAACTCGTGGACACTTCCGACGAATGGATTTTCTCCCGCACGGGCATCAAGGAACGGCGCGTCGCCGCCACGGATGAATTTACCTCCGACCTGGCCGCGCACGCCGCGGAACGCGCGATGAAAAAAGCCGGCGTGAAGCCCGAGCAAATTGATTTGATCATCGTCGCGACCATCACGCCCGACATGCCGTTTCCTTCGACCGCATGTCTCGTGCAGCAAAAGATCGGCGCGTATCGCGCGGCGGCGTTTGATATTGAGGCGGCGTGCTCGGGATTTATTTATGGCCTGGAGATCGGCCAGCAGTTCATCATGTCGCGCACGTACGACACGGTGCTGGTGATCGGCGCGGAAAAACTTTCGTCCATCATCAACTGGAGCGATCGCAATACCTGTGTGCTGTTCGGCGACGGCGCGGGCGCGGCGATTTTGCAGAATCGTCCCAACTCCCACGGCTTGCTCACCGCGTGCATGGGCGCGGATGGACAAAAAGCCGATCTGCTTTCGATGCCCGCGGGCGGCAGCCGTTGTCCCGCGAGCGCGCAATCGGTCGCGGCTGGACTGCATTATTTACGCATGGACGGCAAGGAAGCTTTTAAGAATGCCGTGCAGGCGATGGACACCGCCGCGCGCGAGTGCCTGCGCCGTTGCGAAATTGATATCACACAAATCAAATGCATCATTCCGCATCAGGCGAACCAGCGCATCATTGACGCCGTCGGCAAGCGTATCAATGCCGCGCCCGAACAAATTTTCATGAACCTGGAAAAATACGGTAATACTTCCGCGGCGTCCGTGGCGATCGCGCTCGACGAGGCGGTGGAGACGGGCCGGGTCCAGCGTGGCGACTTGATTTTACTGGTGGTTTTCGGCGCGGGGCTTACGTGGGGCGCGGCAGTCATCGAATGGTAAAAATTTGACGAAACGGGGCTTTGTGATAAGGTAATTTACTACTATGAGCGCTAGAAAACTCGATACTGCCAATGCTTTTTCATCAGCCGTTACCGTTCAAACCCGCCAGACCTGCCTCTCGCTGTCGCCGGATCAGGTACGCGTGCGCCGCAATGGAGTTGAGTTTCGTTCTGACTCACCGATCAGCGCGTGGACGGAGATGACCGTCACGCTGCAATCCACCAAGGATGCCGGGCGGGTTCATTGCACCGGAGTCGTCGTGGCCTGCAATGGCAATCGCCACAATGGCTACACTGTCTCGATGGTTTTCACCAGTTTGTCGAAGCAGGCGCAAGCGCGTCTCGATCTTCTTGCCTATTCTTGATTCTTGACTAGCGTCCCGACGGTTGGTTCTGGTAAATCTTCGGCATGGAATTGTTTCATCGTATCTTGAAGCTCGCGGTTGACGGCGGAGCTTCCGACATTCATGTCAAAGTTGGCACACCCGTTATTTTTCGCATTAGCCGGCAACTCATCGCGATTGAGGCGCCGCTTCCGACCGAGGATTGGATGAATATGGTCGTGAAAAAAATCACGCCCGTACATCTTCACAAGCGCCTCGAAGAAGAGCGCGAAGTGGATTTCTCCTATTACGAGCCATCCGTGGGCCGTTTTCGCACGAACCTTTTCCAGCAGCGCGGACAATTTTGTCTTGCGATGCGCTTTGTGAAAACCACCGTGCCGAGTTTTGAAGATCTCGGTTTGCCGGGCATACTTCGGAAGATCGCGGAATCGCCGCGTGGAATTGTGCTCGTCGCGGGTTCCACGGGTTCGGGGAAATCAACGTCACTCGCGGCGATGATCGAACACATCAACGCCAATTCCAAAAAGCACATTGTGACGATGGAAGACCCGATTGAATTTGTCTTCGAGGACAATCAATCCGTCATCGAGCAGCGCGAAGTTGGCCTCGACACGCTTTCCTTCGAGCACGCGCTCAAACACGTTTTGCGCCAGGACCCGGACATCATCATGATCGGCGAAATGCGCGATGCCACCAGTTTCACCGCGGCGATGAGCGCGGCGGACACCGGCCATCTGGTGCTTTCGACCTTGCACACGACCAACGCGGCGCAATCCGTGGGACGTATTCTTGACTTTTTCAAAGCGGAAGAACGCGAACAAGTGCGGCGTCAGTTAGCCGGCACGCTGCAAGCGGTGATCTGCCAGCGCATGGTGGGAACGGTCGCGGGTGGCGTGACTCCGGCCGTCGAAATCCTGATCAACACCGGCACGGTCAAGAAATTGATCGAAGAAAATCGGCTGGAAAAATTGGGGGCGGCCATCGAAACCGGCATGGATGACGGCATGCAAAATTTCAACCAGGCGCTGTTCCAACTGGTGAAGGACCAAAAAGTTTCCGAGAAGGAAGCGCTTGCCAAGGCGTCCAACGCGCAAGCCCTGGAAATGAATTTCAAAGGCATCTTCCTCGACGAAGGCCGGCGTATTTTGGGTTAAGGCGTCGCGAATTTTCCTGGGGAAAGATTCCTCCCTATGCCGAGCCTGGTGTCTGTTGGCCGTCTGCTCGCGGCTTGGGTGGGACCACATAAGAGTTCAAACCCTTGAGATGTTCCACAATCAAATCCACAGTGCGATTCACCGCACCTTGATTTTCGCGCACGATTTTTTGCGCATTGCGGCCAAGTTGTTCCCGCCGTTCGGGACGCGCAAGCAAATCCGCAAAAACATTTTCCAGTTCCGCCGCGTCACGCACTTGCACCGCGCCGTCCTGCGCGAGAAAAATTTTGGTGACATCGCTGAAGTTTTGCATGTTCGGGCCGAAGACGACCGGCTTGGCCAGCGCCGCGGGTTCGATGGGATTTTGGCCGCCCTTCGCCGTCAAACTTTTGCCGATGAACGCAATGGTGGCGTATTCATAAAAATAGCGCAATTCGCCGGTCGTATTTACCAGAAGACATTGCACCGAACCGGGCGCGAGATGGGTGGCCGCAGTGATTTCGCTGCGATACATAAATTTGACGCGCTGGTTGGAAAGCTCCTGCGCCACTTCGCGCGCACGCTCGAAATGCCGCGGCACAAGGATGAGCACGAGATTGGGAAAACGCTTACGCAGGCGGAGAAATTGTTGCGCAAGAATACGCTCTTCGCCCGCATGGGTGCTGCCCGCCACGAGGATGGGCGCGTCGGTGGAGATCCCGATCTGCTGGAGCAGGGCAGGGACATCGAGCGTTTTGTTGTCGGGAATTCCGGCGGCATCAAATTTCAAATTGCCGACCACGTGGACAGCGTCGGGCTGGCATCCGAGTTCGCGCAGTTTTGCGGCGTCACTTTCGTTTTGTGCGCCGACGGCGGTGAACGACGCGAACAGCGGGCGGAAAATAAAACCGAATCTTTTATATCGCGGATACGAACGGTCCGAGAGCCGTGCGTTGATGAGGAAGACGGCTTTGCCGAGTGAACGCGCGCGCCACATAAAGTTGGGCCAGATCTCCGATTCGATCAGGCCGATGGCATTGGGATGAATCGAGCCGAGCGCGCGCCCGACGTATCGCTGACGGTCAATTGGATAATAGATTTTGCCGATCGTGGGCGGCAGGCGTTTTTGCAATTCCGCCATGCCGGTGGTCGTGGTGGTGGAGACGACGATCTTGAGATTCGGCATGCGCGGTTGCAAGGCGCGGATCACCTGCAGGCAGACATTCATTTCGCCGACGCTTACGGCGTGCAGCCAAATCACGTGGCGATTCGTGACGGATTGCTTGACCTTATTATTGTAAAGGCCGAGGCGCTGGTTGAAGTCTTGCCGCCAATTTCCCCGGCGCCACATTTTAAAAAAATAAAATGGGGCCGCCAAAAAGAAGGAGATATTGAAAAAAAAGTTATACCACTTGCGCATTAGGCCTTACCCCGAGCTTTCAAAATAGCGAGCATCGTTCGTTTCTGATTTATGAGTGACGAATTGGCGGCATTACTCAAACCAATAATTCGTTCCCGTAAAAATTAGATAACATTTTAGCGGGGATGTTCCAAGCCATTCTTGAAAATTTGGGGTTCGCGCGGCAGGGTGGGCGGCTGTTCGGCCGTTTTCCAGTCGTCCATACCGCGTGACGGCGCCTCACCGGTTTCGTCGCCGCAAAGCCTGATCGAGGACAACGTGTGGGTGCAGGCACGCTTGCGCGCGACCACCACCACGGGCATTTGTCGTCCTCAGGCCCCGGGCGAAATGTCTTGTGCTCCGCAAAATGAAATGACGGTGAGGAGCCGTTGGCACAGGCGAAAGTTCGCCGGCGCCAACGATTCCCCACCGCCAAACATCCCTGCGATTGTGGGTGTCGTTTTCATATTCATGCGGCCTGGAGCAGGAGGTTCAAGCTGCGTTCACGGACGCCTGCCTGCCGGAGGCATTGGGCCAGGGCGGCCCGCGCCTTTTCGGCAAGCAAGGTGGGAAACACGAGCAACGGATATCGCGTGGCCCAGGCCAGCGCAGCGGCGTCATTGGCGGCGCGGCGCAAGGCGGTGTTTTGATCGGCATCCGTGGTGTCTTCGAGTAATTGCCGGAGCAAGCGGTCCTTGAGCTTTTCCAATTCTGTGGTTTCCGCGGCGCGGAACGGCAGCGGCTCCACGTTGAACCGCACCTCGCGCGCGAACCGCGCCCGAAGGGTTTGTTTTGTCTTATTCATTTGTTTTTCTTTGGTTGTGCCCCGCGAGGGGCGTTGTCGGTTGCATAAACAAAAAACCCGCGATTGACTGGCAATCGCGGGTTTCTTGAAATTCTATCGCTATTGGTTAGAAAGTTCCTCCCACGATGCCGGTGAGACAAGAGACGCGATGCCAAATAGACATTTGGCGGCCGCCACTCGTGACGCACAGGTTATATTTAAACGTGGTGTTCATTTTTCTACGTTTCCGTCTGCCACTATAGAACACTATATCGGTTGAATTGTCAAATTGATTAAGCGCGATGGAGCGAAGTCGAACCTTCACAAACACAAGTTTCTATGCTGGTTCCATTTGAATTTCATTTCTTGCGAGACTTTTTATCGTCGCAATCGAAAACTCAAGCCGTCTGTCTCCGCAAAAAGCGACATCTAAACTTGTGATAGGAACGCGAAATGCTATATTTTACTTGTGACTACTGGACTCGCTGACGAACGCAAACCATTGCGCATGATTAAATGCAATGCATGTGGCGCTCAAGTATTCATTCCGGGCGATCTCCAACCGCTTGCGACCACGGCCTGCCCGAAATGCGGCAACCAGATCATGATGCCGATGCGGTTGCGCCAATTCGAATTGCGCGCATTTATCGCATCCGGCGGCATGGGAACGGTCTATCGCGCTTTCGATACCGCGCTGGAACGCGAAGTCGCTGTCAAAGTAATGAAGCCCGAACTCGCTGGCGATGTGCTGGCGATTGAAGCCTTCTCCCGCGAAGCTCGTGCGTGCGCCTGCCTGAATCATTCCAACATCATTCACATTTATACTTTCGACGAAAACGAACGACAGAAATATCTCGTGATGGAACTGGCCGATCAAGGCAGCCTCGATGGGCGCATCGAAACGCAAACGCGTATCTCAGAATTGGAAGTTCTGGACATCGGAACCAAGATGGGTTCGGCGCTCGAAGCGGCGTTGAAACATGGTTTTCTGCATCGCGATATCAAGCCGGGCAACATCCTGTTCAATGCTGACAACGAACCGAAGCTCGTGGATTTCGGGCTTGCCCGCAAAGCCGAAGCCGAGGTGAATCCCGACGAAGGCACTTGGGGGACGCCGTATTATGTGGCGCCGGAAAAGATCAATCGCGAGCCGGAAACATTTTTGTCAGATATGTACAGCCTGGGCGGAACTCTCTACCACGCGCTCACCGGGCATGTTCCGTTTGAAGCGCCGACGGTTGAGGAATTGGTGCGTGCGCATGTGAGCGTGCCCTTGACGCCGCCGGACCAGGTGATTCCCGAAGTGAGCCAGTTGTGCAGCGAAGCGATCGTCCGTGCGATGGCCAAGAATCCCGCCGACCGGTTTCAAAGCTACGGCGAGTTCATCATGGCGTTCGAGTATGCGCGCACGATGCTGCTCCGGCAGCAAAGCCAGGGAATTCCCACACCGGTAGCCGCTCCCGGCAAGGCTAAAGGCTGGTGGAAACGCTAGGCGTTTCTTCTCTTTGTTTCTTTCCTGACTTGTTTCGCGTATCTTCACAAAAAAAGGCAGACCATTTCTGGTCTGCCTTGAAAAAAGCAAAAGCAATTATTATTTCGCCGGAGCAGGAGCAGCGGGCGCGGGCGGAGCAGCCGGGGTGGTTTTTTTGGTGCTGCCGAAACTGACATAACGGGCGGTATATGTGGCACTCGCGCCGTCACCGGTCTTGATGTAAGAAACCGTCACGTCTTCACCGACGACACCGTCATCCAAGGTCGCGGTCTTGCCGTTCTTGGTGAGTTTGGTTTTGACGGGATCAATCGTGACGACGCGTTTGACCTGGCTGCCGACGGTGATGGTCATGGCCGATTTGTCCACTGCTTCGAGCTTTCCGCGAAACATGGTCGGATGGGGTTTGGCCGCCGGAGCAGCGGGCGCGGCGGGAGTCGGCGGGGTCGGGGTTTGGGCCATCGCGCCCAAAGGCATTCCGACAACGGTCGCCGCCAAAATAGTAGCCAGTGTTAACTTCCCAAGAGTTCTAATCATAGTTTTTGCAATCGTTAATATTTATTTAATGCGTCTCCGTTGAGATATTGCCCAATTTAAAGGCCTCCGCAAGCCCTTTTTGGCAATGCTATTGGGGTAAAATCCACACCTTTCGCGTGAGCCTCACGCGCAAACTGTAAAGCGGGACTGGAATTTTTTCAATCATCGAAAAAATTTTACGCCGGGATTACCACGTCCCATCCACCAACAACGACGTCGTCCGTTTCGCGAGGTCATCCGTCAACAGGGGAATCGCCGCCCGCTCGGCGCTCGTCAAGTCGGCCCCGGCGCGGACGTCCGTGTGGCCAGTGACGGGATGCTCGAAAAGAACTTTGCCCGAGCGATCGCGCGCGACGATTTTCGCGGTCATCGTGATTTCGTAATCCTGCACAGTCAACACGTCGGTGCGTTGCACGCTGATTTCAGTGCGTTGATAATCGGTAATCACACCGGTGAGGATCACGTCGCCGTCATCATGCGTATTGACGCGATACGTTCCATCCTGCATCAAATTTTTCCGCAGCGAAATCATCACGTAATCGGAAAGACGCGGCTCCAGGGTTTTGTTGACGAAAGGCTGAATTTGGATCGAGCGCTCGCCGGAAATTTCCCCGCCCGCCGGGCCGAGTTTGTAACCGCCGCAACCAACCGCCAGCCACGCCAGCAGCAGCAACCCCGCAAAAACTCGCGTGCGCATCATTTGGCCGGGGAATTCTCCGTAAGCTTTTTGAGCGCGGTAATGCGTTGCAGCGCCGTCTGTGCGTAGGTGGACTTGGGGTCCTGGATCAAAACTTCATTATAATAAATCAATGCGCCTTTGTACTGATGCTTGTGCTCATAAAATTTCGCCGTCTCAAAATTTCCCCGCGCCTGTTCGGTCTTGAGCGAGCCGATGATTTGCTCGCCTTTGTTTACGCGCGGATCATCGGGATACAGCGTCATGAATTGCTCGAAAGTTGCAATCGCCTGGCCCGCCGTGCTCTGGTCATATTCCGCCGTCTCTGCCTGCTTCTGGTAAGCGAGCCCCGCTTTGAACAACGCGTCAGAAGCGATCTTGGGCCGATCATGATAACGATCCGCCGCCTGTTCGTAAGCCTTCGCCGCGAGGATGAACGGCTCTTTGTCATTTAGAAAACGCGTTTGCTTTTCGCGCGCCGCGCCAATGTTCATTTGCGCCTGCGCCGCCACATCGCTGTAAGGCCCGTTCTTCACCAGCTTGTCATACATGTCCACGGTTTTGTCCATGGATGGAAGCGTCGGGATATAACCCCACAATTTGAAACGCTCGCCTCCCAGGAAGCGATTGCAGATGGCGAATTGCCGGTGCAAAATCTCCTCATAATTTGCCGCCTTGGGATATTTTTCGAGCAGCCTCTGATATTCCTTGAACGCCAGTTCGTCCTGATGGCTGGCCTCGTAGCAGCGCGCCAGCAGGTAAGCGCCCCTGGGAGCGTAGTCTGACAACGGCCACGTTTTCACCACGCGTTGCGCGGCCTTCTTCGCCAGGCGAATGTCCTTTTTATCAAAAGCTGTTTGCGCGACGTCCAGTTGATCTTTCGCGCGCAGCTTACGCCACGCGCCTTCGCCACCGGCAGCTTCGTACACCCAGCCTTCGCCGGGCGTATAAGTCAACGGCGCCGGCGAGCGGAAAGGACATGCCAGCACGAATAAGACCGCCAGCCCGATGCGTAAAGACCATCGTTTCATGCTTAAACCGTAACGACGCGCCATTTCCAAGTCAAGGGCCGCGCCGTCAACCGCGATAAATGATCAACACGCCGTAATCTGTCAGCATCTTCTGACTCGCAATGTCCAGATAGCTGTAGTTCAACGGCGTCACGCTGATAAGATTATCCATGCCGAGTTTCGCGAGAAATTTTCCCACGATCTCGTCGAACTTGTCATGGCCCACCTCCACGCAATCCACCCGGCGGATGGACTTCACGCGCAACATCCGGTCGCTTTCCTTCGCCGCGACTTCGAGCGGCACGGGCGGTTTCGTGATCAACGCTTCCTGCGGCTTGGAATGCACCGGGACCTTCAGATGCTTCTCGACTTTTGCGGCGGCCGACGCGGCGATCGCATTGGCCATCGGCGTGCCCCAGCGCGGAGTCGTGGCCTCGGCGTCGGTTTCGGCGGGCGGCGGCGCAGGTTTGGCGTTGGCCGGGATGCGGATTTTATTGTTGCAGGAGGGGCAGGTTATTTCTTCACCGACGCCGGAAGAATCCACTTCCAACTCCTGATTGCACTTCGGACAGTTGAATAAAACATCCATAAAGTGTGTAGGTTGAGGTTAAGGGACTGTAGCTGTGCCTGTATAATAATAAATCCGGCCGCAATGGGCCAGCAAAATATCACCACCGAATCGGCGAGAAATGGACGGCGCGACCTTCATTCAATTATGAAATAATTTACCGGCGAATCCCCCCCCATAAAAATTACGCGCACTTATGCGCACTTACGCGCTTCTTCGCGTTCATCGCCTCCTCCTCTTCGGCGCTTTCCGGCAGCGGCTTTCCCGCCGGCACCAGCGGAAACAAACTCCGCTGGATTTTATTCGTAAGTTTATTGCCCCGGTAAGGATCTTCCATCGCCTTCCGATCCGCCTCCCGCTCCTTCTCAAACTCCATGATCCCTTCCAAAATATTCTCCGCCTCCTCCGTCACATCATACTGCCAGCGCTGCTGCTCAAATTCCAACCGCTGCCGCCTCACCTCCTGTGCCGCCTTCTGGATTTCCAACCGTTGACGCCGCACTTCATTCGCCTCCGCCTGAACCCACAATTTCCCCAGCTTCGGCGCATCCTCAACTCCGGCCTCCCGCAACGTCGCAAAAAACCGCTGCCCTAAAACCCTCCGGCTCGCCTCCGCCAGCAAACTCGTGTCCACCGCCGCCCCACAAATCTCCTTTGCTTCCTTCGCTGATTCCACCATCTCCTCCAGCAGCCGTTCCTGCGCGCACCGCTTATAAAACCGCTTCAACCCCCAAACCGAACCCTCATAACCCATTTCTTCCTGCGCCCGCTTCAGCGCCTCCTCATACCCCAAACCATCCTCAAACAACCATTGCTCCAGCGTCTCGCGCTGTGCATCCGTCAACAGATTCCAACTTGCATCTGACCGTGTTTTTCTTAGTACATTTATATTTAGATTAGTATTCATGTGAGAAGAATCTCACGAATTCCAAAAACCGTGTAACTCTCCATAGGTTTGACAAACCCAATCCAGAACGACCCCTCTTTTTTTCAAACAGCCGTTTGAACGTCTTGTGGCGGCATCTTAAAAAAGCCAGCCTTACCCCTGCAAACATGGGCGATATTTAATTCCCAGGGGAGCGCGTGCGTTCTCGCCGGCGATGCCTTTAAATCATGAAATGACTCATCAGCGATTTTTTTTGAAAAAAATATCCATTATCAGAAAATTTTTGAGCCCTTCTCACCAACCCCGCGTTCCAGCCCTTTTTAACGGTTTCTTTTTCCCGCTTCCTTCACCACTCGATAAACCAAAAACATCTCATCCCCCACGCGCTTCTGCGAACGCAACTCCAATTTCGCCGCCGCTGCCAGCGTCGTGAATCCATTTCCGTCCGACATCGTCGGTGCCGTGCGCCCGCCCAGCACCAATGGACACAATGTCACATGCACTTCATTCACCAGCCCCGCTTCAAACAATCCCGCATTGATCTCCCCGCCGCCTTCGCACAACAACCGTTTTACTTTCCACTCCGCGCGCAGCCACCGCAACGCCATTGCAAAATCCAATTCGCGCTTCCCGCAAACCTTCACCACGTCCGCCAGCTTCGATAACTCACGTAATTTGCCCGGCGATGCCCGCTCCGTCGTCAGCACAATGATCGGCGAAAACCGATGCTTAAAAATCTCCGCATCCGGGTCCAGCGTGCCCGCACCGCTCACCACCACGCGGATATTATATTCCGCGAGCCCGCGCTTGAGCCGCATCCGCCGATACTTCGCGCCGCCCGTGCCCAGTTTCACCGGCCCCAGGTCCACCGTCCGCGCGCCCGACATCACCGCGTCCGCCTCCGTGCGCAATTCCAGCAAATGCTCCTGGTCCCGCGCGCTGCTGAACGGCACGAAATGACGATTCACTGGCGCCAGCTTCCCATCTCCCGTCATCGCCACGTTCAAATAAACGAACGGCAACCCTCCCAAGTCCTTTTTTGCTTGGCTTCGTCGAATCTTAATATTTTCGTAGTCCACTATGATATATATGACGCAGGTGACCTAAGCTCCGTTAGGAGCGCCATGTTTATAACTCGTTCTTCTTCCAGTCATCAAGCTCCGTAGGAGCGGCACAATCTTGAGGAAAACCATACTCCCCGGCATCACCCTATAAAATCGAATCCTTCTTTTCCACTCTCCGCGTCTCCGCGGTTAAAAATAATACCTTCCATTTCCCACTTGACAATTCAAACGCATGTTTTAAATATCAGTTTGAATATGGGAATTCGCCCTGCCATACCCGATCACGCCACCCACGCGGCGACGCGCGAGCATTTGCTCGAAGCCGCTGGCGAAGTTTTCGCCGAAGTCGGTTTTCGCGCCGCGACTGTGCGCCAGATCTGCCAGCGCGCCGGCGCGAACATCGCCGCCGTCAATTATCATTTCGGCGACAAGACCGAGCTTTACCGTGCCGTGCTCAAGGAATCCTCCCGTGCCGCGCTTGCGAAATATCCGCCCGATTTTGGCCTGCCGCCGCGCGCCACGCCCGAGCAGCGGCTTCGCGCATTCGTCTATTCGTTTCTCCTGCGCATTTTTTCCGAAGGCCCGTCCGCGCGCCACGGCAAGCTCATGGCCCGCGAAATGATTGAGCCTACCGGCGCGCTCGACAGCATCGTCAAGGACAACATCCGCCCCTCATCCGTCCTGCTCATGTCCATCATCGGCGATTTGATCGGCAAAAAGGCCAGTGACAAGACCAAACGCCTCTGCGCCATGAGCGTTGTCAGCCAGGTGCTTTTTTATCATCACTGCCGCCCGGTGGTCCTGCGGCTTTTTCCTGGCATCAAGTTCGACGAAGCCAACACCGTCGCGCTCGCCGACCACATCACTTCATTTTCTTTGGCCGCGCTGAAACAAATCGCCAAATCACCCAAAACCAAATAGCCGCGCCAAACTCCATTCTGCATGTATCACATCGCGCTCAAAATGCTCCTCGGCGACAAGTCGAAGTACGTCATGCTCGTTGGCGGCCTCACCTTCGCCGCGCTCCTGATGACGCAGCAATGCGGCGTTTTTTTCGGCCTGCTTTCGTGGACCACCAGCCACATGCGCAACATGCGCGCCTCCATCTGGGTCGTTGATCCCAAGGTCGAACAGATCAATGAAATCAAGCCCATGCGCGATACCGACGTCAATCGCGTCCGCAGCGTCACCGGCGTCGCCTACGCCGTGCCGCTTTACACGGGCGTCATCCAGGCGCGCATCAACGACGGCTCGTTCAAGCCTGTCGAGATGATCGGCATTGATTCGGAAACTTTGATCGGACGCCCGCCCGTCATCCTTTCCGGGCGGCTCGAAGATTTGCGCCTGCCGAATACCGTGATGATTGATGAACTCGCCGTGCAACGCCTCAGCGCCGGCCACGCGCACAAACTCGGCATCGGCGATACCTTTGAGATCAACGACCGCGAAGCCCGCATCATCGGCATCTGCAAAACCGACCGCCACTTTTTCGGTTACCCGTACGTTTTCACCACCTACGATGAAGCGCTGCAATTCGCGCCCAAGACGCGCAAGATGTTGAGCATTGTCCTCGCCGAACCGAGTCCGGGTTTCACCGCCGCCCAGGCTGCGCGCGCCATCGAACGCGAAACCCTTTTGAAAGCCTACACCGAATCCGAATTCAACGCCGCCACGGTGAAATGGTTTTTCGCGAATACCGGCATTCCCGCTTCCTTCGGCACGACGATCATCCTTGGCTTCATCGTTGGCATCGCCATCGCCGGGCAAACTTTTTATTCCTTCGTGCTGGAAAACCTCCGCCACCTCGCCGCGCTCAAGGCGATGGGCGCGAGCAATGGCCTCCTCTCGCGCATGCTCATGCTCCAGGCGCTGACCGTCGGCATGATCGGCTACGGCCTCGGCGTGGGCTTGACCACGCTCTTCGGCCTCGCGGTGTTGAAGACCGGCCAGCCGCCATTTTTGCTCCCGTATCAACTGCCCTTGTTCACCTTTGTCGTGATCGTGCTCATCTGCATCTTCGCGGCGATGCTGGGCATCCGCAAAATCTATAAACTCGAACCAGCGGTGGTGTTCCGTGGCTGAAGCAAACGGCAAAAACAAGCTCGCTATCCACGTCCGGGGCGTGACGAAAACTTTCGGCACGGGCGAAGCCGGCACGAAGGCGCTCAAGGGCGTGGACTTCGACGCGCGCCTTGGCGAGATGCTCCTCATCGTCGGTCCGTCCGGCTGCGGCAAGACGACCTTGCTCAGCGTCATCGCCGGCACGCTTGAATGCGATACCGGCGAGATCAATGTTTTCAACACCGAATTGCACGGCCTCAACCAGCGCGACATCACGGAATTTCGCAAACGCAACGTCGGGTTTATTTTTCAGCAATTCAATTTGATCCCGACGCTCAGCCTCGTCGAAAACGTCAGCGTGCCGCTACTCATCAACGGTGTAAAACGCAGCGCGGCTGAAAAAAAATCCCGCGCGTTGCTCGATCAACTCGGTTTGCAAGGCCGTGGCGATGAGCGCCCGACGAATCTTTCCGGCGGCCAGCAACAACGCGTCGCCATCGCCCGCGCGCTCGTGCATGAACCGCGCCTGGTGATTTGCGACGAACCTACTTCCGCGCTCGACAAGGACACCGGCGCGAAAATCATGGAGCTGTTGCGCGAAGTCGGGCGGCATCCCGATCGCTGCGTCATCGTCGTCACGCATGACAATCGCGTTTTTAAATACGCCGACCGCATGACCGAGATGGAAGACGGCCGCGTCGAGCGCGTGCATGAGAATTATCAGAATTATTCGGGAGCCGGGGAACACTAAGGAAAATGAAATATGCTTTTTAAAAAAATCAGTTTTTATCTCGCGGTACTGGGCATCATGGGCACGGTTTGGCTGGTGGTTGAACTCCGCAAAACGCCGCCCGCGCCGCCGCCGCCGTTTGAGCCCGCGCGCTCGCCTTATACTCATTTCGTCGCCGGAACCGGCATCATCGAAGCCGCGCGCGAAAATGTAAAAATCGGCGCACCGGAAGGCGGCATCATCAAAACCATTTACGTGCAAGTCGGCAGCGCGGTTAAGAAGGGCGACCCCTTGCTGTTGCTTGATGACCGTGAAATGCGCGCCCAACTTGCCACCATGCAGGCGCAAGTTGAAGCCATGAAAGCCGCTTGGGAAAGCGACAAAGTTTCGCTGGCCGATGCCGCGGACCAATTCAAGCGCACTGATACGCTCGCAAGCGAAAACGTCGCCTCGGTGGACGAACGCACGCGCAAGCAATTCGCCTTGCAAAGCATGGAAGCTCGCGCCGCCAAAACCGAGGCCGACCTTAAATCCGCGCAGGCGCAGGTCGAACTTGTGCAAACCAATCTTGAAATTCTCACCGTGCGCGCGCCGCGCGATGGCGCCATCCTGCAATTAAACGTCCGCGAAGGTGAATACGCCGGCACGACGCCCACCGACCCGCTGATGATTCTCGGCGAAACCGATCACCTGCAAATCCGCACGGACATTGACGAACAGGACGCGCCGCTTGTCGTCGCCAATCAGCCCGCCATCGCGTATCTGAAAGGCGACACCAAAAATCCCATTCCGTTGCGTTTCATCCGCATCGAACCGTACGTCGTTCCAAAAAAATCCCTTACCGGCGACAGCACCGAACGCGTGGACACGCGCGTGCTGCAAATCATTTTTCAATTTGAACGTCCCGCCTCGCCAGTGTATGTCGGTCAGCAAATGGATGTTTTCATTCAGCGTCCCGGCGATGCCAATGCCGTCGCACAAGCTCCGGTGAACACTACGCCACGATGAAAACCCATTCGTCATCACCCATGAAAAATAATCTTATCCGCGCCACGATTTTGTTTGGCGCTGCCTTCAGCATTTTCACGGCCTTCGCCGATGCGCCCGACACGAACCAGGTTCCGTCGTGGATTGATCATCCGCTCTCGCTCGCTGAGACAATCAACCTCGCCTTGCAACAAAACGGCGCGATCCTCCGCGGTAAAAGCGATCTCCAGGCGCAATATGGGGTCGTCGTGCAAACCCGCGCCATCGCCATTCCGAGACTCTCGGCCACCGGCAATTATCTTTACACCACCGAAGTCGAAACCGCGCCTTATCCCGGCGCGCCCGGGGCCATCAATAATACCTGGGGCGCGACGCTTCAGCTCACGCAAAGCATTTATCAGGGCGGCCAAATCACGTCGTCCCTTCGCTCGGCCAAACTCACCCAGGCGCAGGCCATCCTCGATTATCAAACCGTTATCGCGGATAATCTACTGCAAGTCCGCATTGCCTATTACGATGTCCTGCAAGCCGCCGAACAAATCACGGTTGAAGACGCTTCCGTCAAGCTCCTGCATAAACAACTCGAAGACCAGCAGCGCCGTTACGATGCCGGTTCTGTTCCGCGTTTCAATGTTCTGCAAGCCGAAGTCGCCGAAGCCAACGAACGTCCTCATCTCATTTCCGCGCGCAATAATTATCGCATCTCCAAGAACACGCTCGTGGATTTGCTCGGCGTTCGTTTGCCGCCGCAGATCTCCCAGGACGTCCCGCTGCAACTCAGCGACAAACTTGACGCCGATCCGTATCAGATTGATTTGCCCATCGCCATCGGCAAGGCCTTCGAGAATCGTTCCGAGCTGGCGTCGCTGCGCAAGAAACAGGCGTTGAGCGATGAAGCGGTCATCGGCGCGAATTCGAATTACAAACCGTCCGTGCAACTCATCGGCCAATACGGCGCGCGCAATTCCGAATTGCTCAGCGACGATCCCGGCTTCGTCGTTCATGGCGCGAGCGCGGGCGCGCAAGTGAGCTGGAATATTTTTGACGGTTTTCTCACCAAGGGAAAAGTCCAGCAGGCGAAAGCGCAGCAACAGGGCGCGCGCGTGGACGTGGACAACGAAATGCGCTCCATCGAACTCGAAGTGCGCACCGATTATTCCAACTTCATCGAAGCCAGCGAAACCCTTGAGTCGCAGAAAAAAGTTTTGGAAGAAGCCGAGGAGGCGTTGCGGCTCGCCACCGCGCGCAATGGCGCCGGCACGGGCACCCAACTCGATGTTTTGAGCGCCGAGACTTCGCTCACCCAGTCGCGCTCGACGCAAATCCAGGCGTTGCATGATTATGATACCGCGCGCGCGCGTCTCGAACGCGCCATCGGCATCAACATCATGCAGACCAATGGAAAATAGTACATCGGCACGCCGCGCAATCTTCTTTAACCACTTCGGCAACCGCGAAAGTGGCCCGCCATTTGCTGATTCAGAAACGCAATAGTGCATCGGCTGTGCCGTAGTGAAAATGGGGCGCAACCGGTGGTAAGATTGGTCGAAGTCCGGTAACGGGCGCGAAATTTGGTGTTTGCGGCCCGCGAAAATTCAAGGCTTTCGCCTTGCGGAGGTTCGTTCATCTCACGATTGAGACAAGCGGCATGAAAGGCCGTTTGTGACGGTGTCCCGGTTTGTACATTTTCTGAACAGTTATGAAAATCGAAGTTCATGGCGAAACGATCCGGATCACCGGCGTCCGGGAGTTGGGCACGTCCAACTCGACGGAACTTCGCGACCAGGCCCGCGCCGCGCTCACGCCCGCGCAGAAGAACATGGAGATTGATCTTTCCGAAACCGTGCTGCTCGATAGCTGCGGTCTCGGCACGCTCATTTCGCTTCACAAGACCATTTGCAGCCGTCACGGAACCGTCCGCCTGATGAATCCCACGCCCGGCGTTCAGCAAATTCTCGAACTGACCCGGATGCACCGCATTTTCGAGATCGTCAAAAACTAGGTCATGCAAGGGAACTGCTCGCGGCCTGCTGCCTTGCGGCTCACGATTCCCTGCGAACTTCCCGCGGTCAGCACCGCCATCAAAAGCGCCCGGCAATTCCTCGCCGAGCAAGGCTGGCCCGCCGATGAATTGATAATGTTCGATCACGCGCTGGTTGAGGCTTGCAACAATGCGATCAAATACGTCGGCGATGAAGGACGCGAGCAACCGGTGGGGATCGAAGTCAGCAGCGACGCCGAGCAAGTGGAATTCCGCGTGCGCGATCACACGCCGGGTTTCGATTGGCCAAAGAAAATGGAACTGCCGCGTCCCGACAGTGAGAATGGCCGCGGGCTTTATCTCATCCATTCGCTGATGGACCACGCCGGTTATCTTCGCGGGCAAAGCGAAAATATTCTCGTGATGCGCAAGCGGCGTGCGTCGCCCATCGCCGCTGCGCCGCCATCCACCAACACGTCGCAGATCCGGCGCATCGCCGAGCAGGAGCGCATGATCACCGACATGGTCGAGGAATTGAGTTCCTGCTACGAAAGTTTGTCGGCGATCTTTCGTTACAGCACCGACGCGGGCCGCAACGGCAGCCTCACGGAATTTGCCCAACGCCTGCTCGTTGATCTGCTGCAAATCGTCGGCGGCGAATGGTTCGTGCTGCGGCTCGTGCCGCATAACAGTTCGCGAATGGTCGTCTTCGCCGCTTCGGAACCCGCGCAGGAATGGAAGCAAATCTTTTTGCCACCCGCCGGGCATCCGGCGACGTCGCTCGAGATGAAAGCCGCGTTGAACCGCGAACGCGTCTGGTTCGATCACGAGGAAAAAACTCCCGCCCATGAACCGCTCGCGCGCGCGCGACCCGGAACGGCAGGCGTGGTGTATCCGATTCTTCTGGGCGAACAGTTGATCGGCACGCTGGCGTTGGGGAAGACTCCGCCACGCGCCGTTTCCATCGTGCGCGGCCAATCCGTCTTCACTGTCGCGCAAACCAACGTCGTGAATATGTTTGCGGATTTTCTGGCGATTCAAATCGCCAACGCGCGTTTTCAGGAAGAGCAGGTCAGCCGCCGGCTCGTCACGCACGAATTGGAAATCGCCAAAAATATCCAACGCTCGCTGCTGCTGACCGCGCTGCCGCAACTGCCCGGCTTCACGCTCGCCGCGTTTTGTCGCAGCGCCCGCGAGGTCGGCGGAGATTTTTACGACGTGCTGCGCATCAATGAACATTCCGCGCTGCTCGTGATCGCCGACGTGATGGGCAAAGGCATTCCCGCAGCGATGTTCGCGGCGATCCTGCGCAGTCTCTTGCGCGCTTCGCCGGAATTGACGCCGCAGCCCGCCGCCTTGCTCGCGCGCGTGAACCGGTTGTTGTTTCCCGAATTGTCCGGCGTGGACATGTTCATCACGGCGCAACTGGCGTTCGTGGACGCCAAAGAACGCAAGCTCGTCACGGCGAGCGCGGGGCATTGTCCGCTGGCGGTCGCGGACAAATATGGCGTGAAAACTTTTTCGCCGGAAGGTATGCCGCTGGGCATTTTTGCGGACACTGAATTTCAGGATGAAATCGTGGATTTGCCGCCGGATTGCCGCGTGATGCTTTACACCGACGGCCTGAGCGATGCCTGCGACGTGAAGCGCGAATATTTTAGCCACGAACGCTTGATGAAGTGGCTGCACGACTCGACCGCCAAACCTCGCTCGGCGGAACAATTAAAAAATGCGTTGTTGCACGAACTGGATCAACATCAACTCAACGCCGGACTGAACGACGACCAGACTTTTATCATCATGGCGGGCTGATGAAAATTTTGCGAACAAAACTATTATTTTATGAACAAACGAATCCTTGTGGCCGACGACGAATCATTCATGCACCGGCTTTTGCACCATCATTTGTCGCGCGCGGGTTACGAGGTGGTAAGCGTTTCGAGCGGCAGCGAAGCCGTGGCGCGCGCCGCGAGCGATGCGCCGCAACTCGTGGTCATGGACGTGATGATGGGCGGACTCGATGGATTGGCCGCGCTGAAAGAACTCAAGCAAAGCGATGCGACGCGTGAAATTCCGGTCATCCTCATGACCGCGAGCGCGCAGATCACGCGCAAGCAAGCGGAGGAATCGGGTGCGTCAGCATTTTTTACGAAGCCGTTCAGTCCCACGCAACTGCTCCTGGAAGTGAAGCAACTAATTGCAAAAGCGGCGAATTGACGAGGATTAAAAGAGTTTGGACTGGTTTCCGCCGCCCGCTTTCAAGCCCAGCTTTTTGTATCCCAACTCCGTTGCCACGCGGCCTTGCGGAGTGCGCTTGAGGTAGCCTTCCATGATCAGATACGGCTCGTAAACTTCCTCGATCGTATCCGGTTCTTCACCCACGGCGACGGCGAGCGAACTCACTCCGACCGGGCCGCCGCCGAATTTCACGATCACCGCTTCGAGAATGCGTTTGTCCATTTCGTCGAGGCCATTTTCGTCAATCTCCAGCATCGCAAGAGATTTATCGGCGATGTCGGCGGTGATGCGGCCATCGCCACGGACTTGCGCGTAATCACGGACGCGCCGCAATAAATTATTCGCGATGCGCGGCGTCCCGCGGCTGCGGCGGGCAATCTCCCGCGCGCCATTTGGGTCCATCTCGATATTCAACAGGCGCCCCGCGCGCAGGACGATTTGTTCAAGCTGGTCCGAATGATAATAATCGAGCCGTTCGCGCACGGGAAAACGCGTGAGCAGGGGAGCGGTGAGCAAACCGCTGCGGGTCGTCGCACCAATCAAGGTGAAGCGCGGGAGATTCAGGCGCACACTGCGCGCGTTCGGCCCCTGGTCAATGATGATGTCCAGTTTGAAATCTTCCATCGCGGGATAAAGATATTCCTCAATGGTTTTTTGCAGGCGATGGATTTCGTCAATGAACAGCACATCGCCTTCTTCGAGATTGGTCAAGAGGCCAGCCAGATCGGCGGCTTTTTCGATCGTGGGGCCACTGGTGCTTTTGAGATTCGCGCCCATCGCCTTGGCGATGATGTTGGCGAGGGTGGTTTTGCCGAGCCCGGGTGGGCCGCTCAATAATATATGATCAATCGCCTCGTTGCGCTGGCGGGCGGCGGCCACGGTGATTTCGAGCCGCTCCTTTACTTTTGGCTGGCCGGTGAAATCCGAGAATAACGACGGACGCAGCGTCATTTCCAACGCGGCATCCGGCTTGTTCAAAACATCTGAAATCGTGCGCTCAGCCATGAATCAAAACAATGCGAGATGCCCGTGTATGGAACAAGGCAAAAGAAGTTTGGCGCGATAAACGCCCGTTCCCAATGGACCGCGGGTCTGTGACCCGCAGCAAGTTCCATCCGGTCAAGCCGCGTTCGGCTCAGTCTGACGCGACAATCTTCTTCGTGAGTTGCTGCGGGTCATAGACCCGCGGTCCGCAAGGAAACTAATCCATCGCCGTTCGATAGAGCAGCATACTATGTATGCGTATAAATAGTAAGTCCCGATTTCTAACTCGGATAGAGTGGAGAAAAATCAAAGGTTGCATTTGCGCGAAGCTTTCTCTAGGGTGTCCGCATTCACCGTTTTTGGGTTTGACCGATTCGCATGGTCGTCATTAACGACAAGAGCAATTTTTTCCAGGCCGTGGCCACGCGCCACGCCTCCTTCCTAAAGTCAAACCTATTGCCAGAAAGTTCCCGCAGATCATATTTTGCTCAACTGCCAGTTGAGGAAAAAGCATTTCGAACGTAGGTAATCGAATGGACAAAAATTGGTTGGTGCGATTTGCCTCGTCGGGCAATAGTACCGCCACAAAATAAAAATATGCTAAAAAACAAGATCAGGTTATGGGCGGTGGCCTTGCCGATGATTTTCGGCGGCGCGACCGGTGCGTTTGCGAGCGAGGCGGACATCCACATTCCCGCGCTGGACCAGGTGAGTTTTCCCGGCCTCGGCAATGTGAGCGGTTCGGCGCTGCTCTATTTCGGGATTTTGGTTTGCGTGATCGGCGCGGTGTTCGGCCTTGTACAATACACGCAGACGAAGGCGCTCGACGTGCATGACAGCATGGCCCGCGTCTCCAATACGATTTGGGAGACGTGCAAGACCTACCTGTTCACCCAGGGGAAATTTCTCGCGATCCTTTGGGTGCTGATCGCGGGCGCGATGGTTTATTATTTTATGGTGCTTCAGGGAAATACGGTTGGGCACGTAGCGGTGATTTTGCTGGCTTCGATTTTGGGCATCCTTGGCTCGTACGGCGTGGCGTGGTTCGGCATCCGCATCAACACCGTTTCCAATTCGCGCACGGCATTTTCCGCGCTCAAGGGCAATCCGCTGGCGACGCTCGGCATTCCGCTGCGCTCGGGCATGAGCGTAGGCTTGCTGCTGGTGTCGGTGGAATTGTTCTTCATGATCTGCATCCTGAAATTTTTGCCGGGCGATTTGGTTGGGCCGTGCTTCATCGGATTTGCGATTGGCGAATCGCTGGGCGCGAGTGTGCTGCGCATTTGCGGCGGTATTTTCACGAAGATCGCGGACATCGGTTCGGACTTGATGAAGATCGTATTCAAATTGCCGGAAGATGATCCCAAGAACCCCGGTGTGATCGCGGATTGCACGGGGGACAACGCGGGCGATTCGGTCGGGCCGACGGCGGACGGTTTTGAAACCTACGGCGTGACGGGCGTGGCATTGATCGCGTTTCTGGCGCTGGCAATGGCCAAAAGCCCGACGATTTGCGCGACGCTCATCATCTGGCTTTTCGCGATGCGCGCGCTGATGATCGTGACCTCGCTCGTTTCGTATTTCGTGAATGAAGGCATCAGCAAGGCGATGTTTGGCGGGAAGAAGGATTTCGATTTTGAAGCGCCGCTGACGTATCTCGTGTGGCTGACCTCGGCGGTTTCCATCGGCGTGACTTTTGTCGCGAGCAAATTATTGCTGGGCGATTTCAAGGGCGCGGATGGCGTGGCGCAACCCGATCTTTGGTGGGTGTTGTCCATCATCATCAGTTGCGGGACGGTGGCGGGCGCGGTGATTCCCGAATTCACGAAGGTGTTCGTGAGCACGCACTCGCGGCATGTGCGCGAAGTGACCAACTGCTCGCGGCACGGCGGCGCGTCGTTGAATATTTTGTCGGGTTTCGTCGCGGGAAATTTTTCGGCGTTTTGGATGGGATTGGTGATCATGCTGCTGATGTTCACGTCGTATTATTTTTCGCAGCACGCGGCGTTGCTCTCGCTGATGCCACCGGAATTTGTTTTCTCCGCGCCGATTTTTGCGTTCGGCCTGGTGGCGTTTGGATTCCTCGGCATGGGGCCGGTGACGATTGCCGTAGATAGTTACGGCCCGGTCACGGACAACGCGCAATCGGTTTATGAATTGAGCCAGATCGAAGCGCGCCCGGACATCAAGGGCGAGATCAAACGCGATTTTGGTTTCGACGCGGATTTTGAAAACGCAAAATACCAGTTGGAAAAAGGCGACGGCGCGGGCAACACGTTCAAGGCAACCGCGAAGCCGGTGCTGATCGGCACGGCCGTGGTAGGCGCGACGACAATGGTTTTCGGCATCATCATGCTCTTGCAGGGCATGTATCGGGAGCAGTTGGCGTTGGGAGTTGCGGGGCCATTCAAGCCGGTGGTGGAGGCGTTGAGCATCGTGCAGCCGGAAATCATCCTGGGCCTCATCATGGGCGGCGCGGTGATTTATTGGTTTACGGGCGCGTCGTGCCAGGCGGTTGTGACGGGCGCGTATAGCGCGGTGGTCTATATCAAGAAACACATGAAACTCGATGCCAGCACGGCGTCCGACAAGGACAGCAAGGAAGTCGTGCGCATCTGCACTGAGTACGCTCAGAAAGGCATGTGGAATATTTTCATCGTCGTGTTTTGCTTCGCGCTGGCGCTGCCGTTTTTCAATCCGTATTTCTTCATCGGCTATTTGATCGGCATCGCGTTCTTCGGTTTGTTCCAGGCGATCTTCATGGCGAACGCCGGCGGCGCGTGGGATAACGCTAAGAAAATCGTCGAAGTGGATTTACGCCAGAAAGGCACCGACCTTCACGCCGCGACGGTGGTCGGCGACACCGTGGGCGATCCTTTCAAGGACACGTCATCGGTGGCGATGAATCCCGTGATTAAGTTCACGACTTTGTTCGGCCTGCTGGCGGTTGAAATCGCCGTGACCATGACCAAGAAACATCAACTGGCGTTGAAGCTGGATCCAAACGCGACCAACTACAGCACCTACATCGGTTGTTTCTTTTTCCTGATCGCGCTGATCTTTGTGTATCGCTCGTTCTACTCGATGCGCATCCCGGAAGAAGTGACGCACGAGTAACCCTTAAATACGTTCTGCCGTTTGCGAGCGGAGCAGAGTTAAATCTGCTCCGCTTTTTTGCGGAAACGATTAAACTTCACCCATGCGCAAACAACGCGTTATTTCACTTTTGCCCAGCGCCACGGAAATTGTCTGCGCGCTCGGCGAGGCCGGCCGCCTGGTGGGCCGCTCGCACGAATGCGATTTTCCGCCGGAGATTCGCGGCTTGCCGGCCTGTACCTCGGCCAAACTCGATGCGCACGCGACCAGCGCGGAAATTGACCGGCAGGTAAAAAATCTTTTGCGCGACGCGGTTTCGATCTACGACGTGGACACCGAACGGCTCAAGGAGTTGAAACCGGATTTGATTTTGACGCAGGCGCAGTGCGAAGTTTGCGCGGTGAGTCTGCCGGAAGTCGAAGAGGCCGTGGCGGCGTGGACGGGCAAGCGGCCCGTGATCCTTTCACTTTCACCGAATCGGTTGGCGGATATTTGGACGGACATCGGGCGCGTGGCGGAAGCGCTGGATATTGCCGAGCATGGGCGCGAAGTTTTGCGTGGCTTGAAAATGCGCATGGTGAATATCATCGAAAAAAGTTGCATGGTGAAACAGCGGCCCTCGGTGGCGTGCATCGAATGGATTGAGCCGCTGATGGCGGCGGGAAATTGGGTGCCGGAATTGGTCGAACTGGCAGGCGGCGCGAATGTGGCGGGCACGGCAGGCAAACATTCCGATTGGATGACGTGGGAGGCGTTACAAAAGCTCGATCCTGAAATCATTATTGCGATGCCGTGCGGATTCGATCTCGCGCGGACGCGAGAGGAAATGGCGTCGCTGGCGAAACACGACGGCTGGCTAAAACTTCGCGCGGTGAAAAACAATCGGGTATTCGTCACGGATGGGAATCAGTATTTCAATCGGCCGGGGCCGCGCATGGTGGAATCGCTGGAAATACTGGCGGAAATCATCCACGCCGACCGGTTTCATTTTGAACATCGCGGCAACGCGTGGGAGCGGTTAAATAGCGCTGGTTGAATCCGCGATCCACTTCAGGTAACGCGCATTTCCCGCCTGCAACGGCAACACCAAAAACTCCGGCGTATCGTACGGATGTTCCGCGAGCACCAATTTCTCCAAAGCTTTCAGATGCTTGCGTGAAGTTTTCATGATCATCAAAACTTCTGCGCTCTTCTCAATTTTTCCCTGCCACCAATAATGTGATTCAATTTTGGGAACGAGATTGGCGCAGGCGATGAGGCGGGCTTGAAGGGCGGCTTTCGCGACCCGCTTCGCCGCTTTTAAATTTGGCGTAGTTATCAAGACCATTGAAAATACTGAGGCATTTGTCATAGGATAAATTCGGGTTATTTATTTGTTTGTGGCCGATGGACGGAACCGTCAGCCATCAACTCCCAACCGTGAATAGGGCAGCGCATCATCACGCGATTGGGGTCTTCATCGTCAGGCGCGCCCGGGGTTAGGAATTCATACGAGACATTTGTAGCGCTCCAAAACGGTGCCTGGCCACGGGAGAATTCTTTGTGGTGAGGGTCGTCCGGGCAAATCAGAGTATTTGGATTAGGAAGTTCATTGGTGATCTCCATGAGATTCTTTGGAAGC